>JADFGZ010000118.1 GCA_022567475.1 Acidobacteriota bacterium
TCTCGAGATCGAAGTACCAGCGCATCAGGCCGTCTTGCGCGGAGAGCGCAAAGAAGCCGCCCTTGCCGGGCACGTTGTCGTTCACGTCCATGCCGAAGAGCACCAGATCCTGATCCGGCAGCACCGCGGGCGAGGAGAGGATCTCATTCCGCTCGGAGCGGAGACCGCACGTCGTGCAGCCGGTACCGGCGTCAAACTCCCAGAGCAAGGCTCCCGAGGCCGCATCAAGCGCGTACATCGTCTCTCCGCCGCCGACGTACACCCGGTCCTGCCCATCGACGCGAGCGATGGCCGCGCTCGACGCGATCAGGCCGTAGGAGACGCCGGCGTGAGGCTTCACGGCGAAACGCCACAGCTCTTGACCGTCCGCGGCGCGGATGGCGTACACGTTGCCATCGTAGGAGCCGACAACGATCGTCTCATGCCCGCAGGAAATAGAGCCGAGCGTGTGGGTGTTGTCGTGCGGGGGGGCAAAATTTGACGGGGTCAGGTTGTCGCGTTCAATCCAAGCATGAAACGAGCCATCCCGACTCGTTAGTCCATGCAGGCGGACGATCCACTGGCCTGCAGGCAATCCCCGCTCTAGGAATACACCGATCATATTGTCGCCGTTGTTTGGGTCATCCAACCGATTGGCAACAAAAATAAGCACTTGATTCTCGATGACAAGCGTTCCGTTGGTACCCGGATTGATCGTTCCCAGACTGTTTCCTCCCGGGGCGATCAATTCCACGGCAAACTTGTCTCTGCCGGAATACCAAACCTCAAGCTCGTTGTAGGAAGCGTCTCCTGTGAGAACCTCCCATTTTAAGTCGCTGTGGCCGTTCTCACGGACTTTACCAGCCGCATGAATGCCGTCGCTAAAAGAATTTGAGGCGGCTATGACAACAGCTCGATTCGGAGCTTGGCGTATCAGGCGGTCAATGGCGTCCTCTACCAGGGTGCTACCATCATGAGGACCACCATTGGTCCCCAAGCTGACGTTGATTACACAAGGGCGTTCTTTAGCCTTGTGGAAGATATACTGGACCGCTTCAAGAAGTCTAACCGAATCACCAAAAGACGACCCGACCACTTCTGGTCCCGAGAATGAAATATCGGCGTGTGAGACTTCAACGAAGACAAGGTCCGCGTTGGGGGCCACTCCCGGAACGCTGGATCCTCGACCGTTGCCAGCGGCAATGTCGGCTACGTGCGTGCCATGGGTGCCTCTCGTATCTTTTGCCGGCCCGTACCCTAGTGCAGCATAGGGGTCGTTCTGTCCCAACGCATGGTTGATCTCATCGCGGCTATATTCTCGTCCGTAGCCTAACGGGCTCGCCGCAGTGGCTGGACCGGCTTGATCCCAGATCGAGAGCAAGCGTGTACTTCCGCCGGAATTCCGGAAATTCTGGTGGACAAAATCCATGCCATAGTCAATGATGCCCACAACAACTCCCTTTCCGCCTTCTACCTGATTGCCCTTCGGTAATAAGTCCTCGTGCGCACCTGTCTCTTTGAGAGTTTTATTGAGTGTCGGCTGAAGCAGTTGAGCGCCCTTCAGGCTGCTCACGAAAGGCTGTTGGCGTACATATTCGATTCTCATAACCGGAATTCGCCCCGTGACAATCAACGTTCCGTCGGGGTCCTTCGACCCGAAAGCAGCTCCGATTTGGACCTCACTTAGCTGCTCCCATTTGTCCAGGTCCGTTATCTTGGCAACCACCGCCGCCTCATCCTGTTCGGTCGAGGTCGTGGCTAGTGTCACGATTCCCTTCCGTCTACGATCTACCACTCGCTGAAGCCGCGGATCCATGCTTGTATAGACGGCCGTGGGGACGAATTTTGCACCCTCGAGCGTCAAGGGCGCCCCGCTCGATGTACTCGTCATCAGCTTCCTTTTCACTGGACTCCTCATAAGCTTCTTCGCCCCTGGGCTCGGCATAAGATTCCTCCTCACCTGTGTAATAGCGCGTCTTTGTTGCTTTGTAGCGGTAGTTTCTGTAAAAAACTACCCTGAACCTAGCAACAGAACCATTTCCCGTGGTAAAGATGGCGGTGCGATTGTGGCGTTGTTGAAAAGTAACGGGCTCTGAAAAAAACCAGCAAGAGCATGATGATGGGGGCGCAACCAAGCTAATTCAATTTTCCACTTATGCGGTTAAACTACGCTGGCTTATTGGACTTGTCAAGCACGAAAATAGGACTGGAGATGTTCTAACGTAACGGCCACCAGATGATGATCGTGGACGTTAGGACTGAACCAGACTGCAACGCGGGCAACCTCTTTTCAATATGACGGTTTTCTCAGAAGAGCAGTGTTCAGTAATAAGTGATAAGTGTGACGATTGATAAAAATGCTGGCAGCCCATGGAGACGGCTAGAAGCTGGCGCTACAAGCCCATCCGGGCCGCGACCACTCCCCGGCCAGGTTTTTCAACAACCTGCCAGAGACAGAAATGCGCCTGAATGAACCTGCCAGTTGGTACAATCACCAGGACAACTCATCCAGCCATGCGGAGGCTGCCGGCGTCTGCACGGGCTGAGGATCATATCGCGAGAGGTAACTGGCATCTTGTCTCATCCGCATCCAAATCCAACAACGCCGGAATTCCTGGGAGACAAACTTTCCGAGATTCTCACCTGTCCATCCTGCGGGAATCGAACACCCCACGACCTGCTTCGTAACGAAGGCCATTCTTACGTGATCCCGAAGGACATCTTATTTCGCGGCTTCACCTGGATGGTGAAGTGCGCCACCTGCAAAGAGATTGCACTATACCGCTCGGACTGGAATCCCCAGGCAAAAGGCCAGGTTGAGATCAGCCTGCTTCACCCGCAACCGCGCCAGGCTCCAGGGGAAGTCCCGGACCGCATCCGCGCCAGATTTAATGAAGCTGTTGCCGTCTCGAAAACTTCTCCCTCCCTGGGTGGCGTGGGACTGCGACGAACGCTGGAAGAGCTGATGAAAGATCAAGGCGCCAAGGGGAAGACTCTCGCCGCCAATTTTCGCGGGCTTGCTGACCGGGGATACATCCCCGGGCATTTAGCAGAATTGATCGATACGATGAAAGAGTTGCAGCTCCTCGCCGCGCACGCGGAGGAGCCGGACGTTTCCCCTCAGGATATCCCTGTACTGATCGATTTTTGCGTGGCCGTCTTCGAGTACCTGTACGTGGCGCCCTCGAAGGTCAGCGCGGTAAAAAACCGCCGGGCAATCCTACAATCAAAGTCACCATCCCCCTCCGCCCTCAAGCCTGCCGGTTCACCGGCAAGTACTTAAGTCTTGCCGGGACACAGGGACTTTTTTCTCAATAAATTGTTTCCGCAGTACCATTGACCTCATTCTGCTTCAGCCGCACAATTGACCTAATCGAGGGAGGGTTACAGGATGCTGGAAACTGCCGAAACGCCTACTCAACAACCGCCGGACCAGAAGAATGCCGGAGCGGAAGCACGCTCGCAGAGCACGAAGGAACAGCCAGCGATGGACCGCCAGAAGCTGCTGGAGCGCGTGGAAGCGGCGGAGATACTGATTCAACAGCTAGTGACCGAGCGGGATGAAAGCCGAAAGCAGTTGAGCGCAGCCGTGGTCCAAAATCGGAAGCTGAAAGAACATCTGGCTGCCGCCCAACAACAGTTTTACAAGCAAAGAGAAATAGCCGTTCAGGCCTTTCGTAAGATCATGGCGGAGCGGGACAAAGGCCAATCGCAGTTGGGCGAAGTAGAGAGCCGCATACGGCAACTGGAAGACGTCTTTACTGCGGCCCAAGCGCAGTTTCGCAAGCAAAGAGAAACAACCGTTCAGACCATTCGACAAATCGCCGCCGAACGAAATGAAAGCCAGGCTCAGTTGCGCGAAGCCGAGGAGCGCATGCGAAAACTCGAAGAGGGATCAGCGGCGAATCAGGAACGGCTTTCACCCAGGACAGACTCAGCAGCCACAGACTCCACTGCCATGGATGAAAACAGCCCCGCCAAGCAATTCTCCACATAACTTGCATCCACAGGACTGGCATCCTCAGGACTTGCCCCCAATGGGTCCAGGCCTGATGCAACCCGCCCGTCTCCCAGCCTGACAGCTCCGGGATTTGAGAATCAGCGTGAAAACGACCGGGGGCGGAAACGGTATTCCGAGCCGCGACCGTCCGGGAGCGGTTTTCTGTTTTTCAACAAGCTGTCAGGAAAAGCGGTAGTGCGTCAGTTTCCGTTAAGCACCGCGTCACACGATTATGTCAGGGCACGGTTTGACGGGACCCCCAACGCGCCGCTGACAGCGTGCTGGGGTGTCTTTGAACCGTGCCCTGAGGTGGAAACTGACTGACTGCCGGAAAAGCAGCAGAGGTTTTGCTAGTAGGAATTTAACCGGGCATGTCCACAAGATCATTCACCGGAAGCAGGTCCGGATTCCCGCGCTCTAAACCTTGCGCCCATTTTCCCTGGAACAATTCCTCAGGCGAGCGAGGCGGCTTGGCGCAGCTCACGCAGTTGCCCCCGCGTTTTTTGGAAGCGTACAGCCCGGAGTCGGCTGCCTGAATGAGATCTTCCGGCGTGGAACCATGAAAAGGAAATGTGGCAATGCCGAAACTGGCAGTAACCTGCATTTTCTGAAAAGCAGGCTCGCTGCCGATCCAGGAGCGGAGGCGCCCGGCAAAAGCTTCCGCTTGTTCCGTAGTGGCCTCCGTCATCAGAATGACGAATTCGTCTCCGCCGTAACGGGCCACCACGTTGCTCCGCCGAGAATGGCTGTCGAGCAGTTTTCCCAGTTCGGCTAAAACATGGTCTCCTTGCAGGTGCCCCTGGGTGTCGTTGACGGCTTTGAAATTGTCTAAATCCAGCAGCAGGACAGAAAACGGGTGTCCCGTGCGGCCGGCGCGTTTTAACTCCGCGCGCAGGGCTTCGGAAAAATATCCGCGGGTCTTCAGGCCGGTCAAGCTATCCATAATGGCCTGTTCCTGCATCCGGTGAAAAACGGTTGCGTTTTGCAAAGCATCCGCAAGGTAGCCGGCTACAGTGCAGAAGACCTCCACCTCTTCCGTGCGAAAAGCATTCGGCTGAAGACTCTCTAAATCCAGCACACCCAGCATGACCCCGTCATGGCGAATCGGAAGGCAGAGCCGGGAACGGCTGTTGTCCAGCAAGCCCTCGCGGAGCAATTCCGGTTCGCCGTTCTGGAGCAGCACGCTGATGCCTTCCCGCGCCACGCGCCCCAAGATGCCTTCCTCCCAAGGAATCGGCTTTCCCAAAAGCCGCGAGGCGGCCCCGGCTTCCGCCTGCCACTCCAGCTGCTTGTCCTTGTCCTTGCCATGGGAGCGCACCACCCCGATGCCGACGTAGTCGTGTCCGAAATCGCGCCGAATTTCCTTCGCAACCATCCCCAGCATCTCTTCCACGTCGAACGTCGAGACGGCGAGACCCTGGATTTTGTTCAGGAAGGCCAGGCGGCGCGAGAGCTGCTGCTCGGCTCGAAGCCTCTGCTGCTCGCGCAAGTACCCGTAGAGGCATGCGCACGATCCCACCAACAACAGGCCCAGCAGGATAGAAACGATTTCAGCCGAGAATAGGGTCATTGTGTAAAGCCCCGGTTCAAAAACAAAACGAACTAATTTATAGTCACCAGCTTGTTAGAAATACTCGCAGCGTACCCGGATAATTTCTCTCCGATCAGTCATGCCACGTTGACGGCGTATTGCCCGACTCCGGTTCCGGAGTCTTCGACGCCGCTGCCCGACCGCAGACTCTTATCCAGAACTTTGCACTCCCGGAACATGAACAAGAACAGCTCCACCACATCGGGATCAAATTGCGTGCCGGAGCCGCTCACCAGCAACTGAGAAGCCTGCTCCCAGGACAATGCTTTGCGGTACGCACGGTCGCTGGTCAGCGCGTCGTAGACGTCCACAACATGAACGATGCCAACGCTGAGGGGAATTTTCTCCCCCTTGAGTCCGTAGGGATATCCGCTGCCGTCGTGGTTCTCGTGGTGCAATTCCACGATGGGTAGATACTCCTGGAACCTCCCTACTTTCTCCAAGATTCGTTTGCCGATCTGCGGGTGCTGTTTGATCAAAGCAAGCTCTTCGTCGCTCAGCCGCCCGGGTTTCTGGATTATGTCATCCGAAATTCCGATTTTGCCGATGTCGTGGAGTTTGGCGCCGATCCGAATGATCTCAATTTGATCGGGTGGGAGCGCCATCGCATTGGCAACCGCCGTCGAATTCGTGCTGACGCGGTTGCTGTGCCCGGCCGTATAGGGATCCCGCGCGTCCAGAGCCTGTGCCATGGTCTCGATGAACTCCAAGGTGGCCCCGTCCAGTTGCTCTTGCGACTCCCGCACGGCTCCGGCTGCGCGGTTGAACGCTCGGGCGAGCACATTCACCTCTGTTGCCGGCGACCGGGTGGAGAGATTCGAATGCAGCTGCCCCGCCCGCTCGCTGGCCCGCAAACGCTCGATCAAATCGGTGAGAGGCTTGGTAACGGAACGCGAGCCCATTTTGGAAAACAACAGCACAACCAGCACACCGCCCAGCCCAATCCACAAGAAAACCATCTGGAAACCGCTGGCGAATTCACTCTTGGCTGCGTCGATGGACTGGAAGCTGAGAAGCTGGTACGCTCCCTCCCCGTTTGCCAGATTCACCGGAAGAACCAGGTAAGTCTCTCCGCCGATTTCTATCTCGCATTCGTCCTCGTTCCGGGCGCACCGGGTTTGGAGTTCGCGCTCAATTTCCCCAACCATCCCTGCCGGAAAGGTGTCGAGCAGGACTTTGTGATCGCCAACCAGAACTACTTCGCCCAGGTGACTCAAAGCGCTGAGGTCAAACTTCCTCGCCGCCGTCAGGCTGCCCAGGGTGTCCGCGCCCAGACCGATCGGCACGGTCGTGGCCTCGTAAGGCGTTCCCTGCACATTGATGAAAGGAGAAGAGTCCAGCGTAACCGAAAGGGCATCAAAAGGAACTTCCCTTCCAGCTTGCATCGCGATTCCTACAATCGGGGAGCCCTGCGAATCGGCGACTACCAGAAGGTCGTAATCGAGATGCCTGCCCAGTTGGCGCAATTGAGCTTCCATGGCCTGGCGAATTTGTGACTGGGATATGGGGTCGGAGGCGGCCTCCTGGAAGAGGCTGATCTGCTCTTTCAGTTCCGCGTTTTCACTCACAATGGCAAGCTCCTGGCGATTGAGCCGGTCATAGACGGCCCTTGTCTTGGCTAAAGATATTTCGGTCCGATGCAGGGATTCGCTGAGGTCTTTTTTGATCTTCTCCTGGATGGCCGCGTTGATTGCGAAATAGCTCACGACCGCCACCAAGCACATCGGGATGCAGGCAAATAAAAATGCTCGTGCCGTCAGGGAAAGTTTTGGCTTCATCGGACTGACCTCTTTCCGGGGCGGGGATAAAAGGAACCTCGGGCACTGCACTCGTCCATGCGAAAGGACCCTGGCAACATTCCAATGAGCAGCTTATTCATGAGGTTCGTCCTTTCCCTTTGCGGTTCGTCCTTTTCCTTTTAGGATTTCAGATGGCCGCTATGGCCTCACATGAGTACTATCGGTCCTATGGAGGCTGTGGTCAATGAGCGGAAGGTCTCAATTCCACTAGGACCATACTACCACTAGGCGTTACCACCTAACCAGTTGTAAAAAAAGAGGTTCACAGCTTATGCAGCATAGGGTGACTCTGCCAGGAAAGGGTCAGGAAGCCGCTCTCTCCCGGCTCCTCACAGACATGTCTCCGCCAGCAAGACCAGTAAGCCCAGCAAGCAAGAAGGTAACGCTGCTCCATGCAGTTTGCAATAGGCAGTTTGCAATAGAATGAACTGTGTGTCGTTCCTGAAACACCTGCTGCTCATCGCGGCCATTGCATTTTTTCTGAACGTGGTCTGGGAAAATGCCCAAACCCCGCTCTTTGCAGGCGGGCATTCCATCCCGCGGCATATTTTCATCTATACGATGGCCTCCGTCATGGACGCCCTCTACACCGTTGGTCTGTTTCTCGGCATGGCGATTCTCTGGAGAAATCGCCGCTGGCCGGAAACGCTTCGCCCGTCACACACCGCGTTTGTCCTTCTGGCGGGCTTCGCCACGGCCACCCTCATCGAGAGTTGGGCGATCCACACCTCCCGCTGGCACTACAGCTCGTGGATGCCGCTGATCCCGCAGTTGGATGTCGGAGTTCTCCCTATCCTCCAGCTCATGTTATTGCCGCTCGCCACGTTTCACATCATACGGCGAATTGCCGGGAAATCGCGATAGCAGAACCGGACCGTCCCGCCCGGTGTGATGCCGTTGTCCTGTGTAACGGGGGAATGTTATACAATCGGACTTTCCATAAAATTTGGCATCATATAATCTGGATACGCGCAATGAGTGGGTCCACCCCAGCAGTCCCGGCGGATAAATCGAAGGAGAAAGCTGCAAACCAAATTCCAGAGCCGCGCTGTGTTCTGATTCCCTCCGGTGAATTCTGGATGGGGTCGGACGAGGAAAAGAACGCAGGTGAGGACAGTGCCGGGCGGGACGAGGAACATCCGCTGCACCGCGTCTGGATAGACGCCTTCGAGATGGCGGTCTTTCAGGTGCGGAACCGGGATTTCGCTTTGTTCCTCGATGCCATCAGCCACCCTGCCCCGCCGCATTGGAATGACACTGCTTTTAATGATCCCGAACAGCCGGTAGTCGCCGTAAGCTGGTTTGAGGCCGCACAATACTGTGAATGGCTCAGCCGGCAGACCGGCTCCCGGTACCGCTTGCCCACCGAAGCCGAATGGGAGCGGGCGGCGCGAGGGGACCGCGAAGACTCGCGTTACCCGTGGGGCAATGAGCCTCCGCAGCAGTGGCCGGAGCACGTTCGCCGCTGGACGGGCAAGAGCGACGGCCCTCTGCGCGTCGGCGAGGGGACGCCGAACCCGTTCGGCGTTTATGACATCGGCGAGAACGTCCACGAATGGTGCGCCGACTGGTTCGACAAGAACTACTATGCACGGTCTCCCGAGCGCAATCCGCAGGGGCCTGCCACCGGCGTGCGGCGCGCCTCCCGAGGCGGTTCCTGGCGGCATCAGATCAAGGCAACCCGTTGCGCCGCCCGCTCCAGCATCCCCCCGGCCTTCCAATACGCGGACTACGGTTTTCGCGTGGTGCGCGAGGTTAGCGAAGTGTCTGTCTGCTTCGCCGGAACGGGGTCTGCATAGGATTCACCCTGCGGGAGGATTGACCATGTGCGAGGAGAGCAAATGAGCACTGCGGCTTCGACGAAAAAATTCTTCCAGTCCCTGCTCACGCCCTGGAGGATTGCAGCCATCCTGATCGGCTTTTTCCTTCTGGGGCAGGGCTACCTGAGCTGGCGGAACCTCGCTTTTGAAACTGCGCTGGAAAGCCACGCCCCGTTTGCCGCGCCGTCGTTCGATCTGGAATTTTCCAAACACTTTCCTTACGATCCGCTTTCGTTTATCGGCAGAGGCGCGCGCGCCGGTCTCTGGGAATGGAGCCCCGAAGGACTGAACCTGACGGAGGAAGGAAGCACGTTCTTTCAGGAGTCCGGCGAGCGGTTCGTTTCCCAGGCCGTCGCAGGCCAGCGGCGCATCCGCCGGTTTCGCACGAACCGCGAGGTGAGGGGGGGAGAGCGCCACATCGATTTTCTCTACGAGTGGGTCGAGGTCTCGCTTCCGGCGGCGGCGCTGGTGGTCCCCCCTCCGCGCGAGGAGGAAGTGTACCTGGGCCGGGCGGTGCTGGTTCGCGAGGGCGGCCAATGGAAAGTGGCGTCCTTCCAGACACTCGATTTCGATGAGCCGATGGCCCATCTGCAAGAGATCGCCACCGGAGTATTGAAGTAGCGCAGGGGTAGGAACCGGGGGATCGCCACAGTTTTCAAATCGATTCCCTAAAGATGAAGAGCCTCCGCGCGGAATATTTTGCGGAAGCCCAGTTTCCGAAGCATCGCGTTGATGACAGGAACGAGAAAGGCGAATAGTACAAAGCACTCCACCGCGAAGGGGGGAAACCCCAGATACCCCGGCAACGGCATGGCGAAGATTTTCCACTCCGGCAGGATGGGAACCGTGTAAACCCACCGGGCCGGAGCCCAAAAATTCCAGAACTCCCAGAAGATACCGCAAATCAAGCCCGCGCCGAGCAAGGAAACCATCCGGGAAGTGCGGCCTTGCTTGAAATCTCTCCACAGAGATTCCCGGCCCGTTCGGTAGTTGACCGGCTCCAGAAGTAAAATGAAGCCCAGCCAAACCGCTCCGAACAGGTAGGCGCTGATTCGCTGAGGCAGCAACGGAGGGACAGCAAGCAAGAGCAGGCCCGCAACAGCAATCAGAGAAGCGGCGACGCTTATGGGTCGATGCCCGCCGCCGGAATCGCTGGCAGTTCTCGTATCGGTTTGCACGACGGAGCGTTGATGGCGGCTCAGGGCGCGCAGCAAAGCAGCGGTCTCAAAGATGCCGGGCCAAATCGTTGCGAACGACCATCCGTATCCGAAGTTTCGGGCAACGATATTTTCTGGCAGTCCCACGTAAACCCAGTTGGCCAGCCTCAGGTTGTAAGCCTCAAAGATCAGCCACAAGGGAATGGAGCAGGCCACGATCCATGCAAACTCGGCAGCAAAGCTCTTCAGCAGCGATCTCCCTTGCAGGGAAAAAACTGCGGCGTCAGCCCAGAGGATATAACCCGTCCAAGCTGTTGGAGTGAAGTAGGTCGCAACCGGCTCCACACCGGCAAACATCAACAACTCGCCAGCCAGCAGGATTGCGGCCCCGGCATAGCCGTATCGGGGAAAAGGATACCGACGATCGGCAGAGTAATAGCGGAAAAAGATCAGGAAGACCGTGACGACAAAAAGAAAGATTCCAACGACTGTCATCTTGAATCGAATGGGGCCGACGCTGAGTTCGATTTCCGGCCTTGCCGGAGCTTTTCTAAAATCTATACAGAAACGGCGATTGGAACAACCCCTTTGGCCTTCGCTAGGTGTCAGAGTAACGGTCTGGGAAAAAGGATGCAAGAAACAGCCATTCTTGTTTCCCCGTGGAGGGTTCTGTTAATCTGTCTGTTCATCTGAGGATCAGGCTGGAAATCTAACCTCGCACAATTGTTTCGTTACCGAAAATGCTTGCATCCGCGCAGACAAAGGCCGCCGTGCGACAACTGGCGCGGGATCGCACCTCAGGCAGCGGCGAGCTGGCTCTGCACGCCTGCGGGATATTGGAGCGGTTTGTCGCCGGCCGGTCCCGATCCGCTAAAGCCGCTGAAGAAACCGTAAAGCGCTGCGGTCAACTGGCCCGTGCTGTGGCCAGTGCGCAACCCTCCATGGCGGCCGTGCTCAACGTCTCGAATCGCTGGCTGTGCGCCGTGGAACAAGGCGCTCCGCCTGCGGCCTCTGCGCGGAGGCTCGCGCGGGAGCTGCGGCAGGCCCAAAAGACTGCTGCCATGCGGGCGGCGCGGTTGGTGGCAGACGGCGTTACGGTCGCAACCTATTCCGCAAGCTCCACGGTGCTGGCAACATTGCTGGGGTGCCGGAGAGCAGGCCGCCGCTTTCGCGTGCTGTGCTCCGAGTCGA
>JADFGZ010000119.1 GCA_022567475.1 Acidobacteriota bacterium
AGAGCAGATAGTGTTCGCTGGCGATCTTGTGCACCAGCAGGTCGTCCACAAAGCCGCCCTGCGGATTCATCAGCCCGGAATATTGCGCCTGATTGTCGTGCAACCGGGAGGCGTCATTGCAGGTTATTTTCTGCAGCAGGGGAAGCGCCCCTTTTCCTTCCACCTCGATTTCTCCCATGTGGCTCACGTCGAACAGGCCCGCGCGAGTCCGCACGGCCATGTGCTCCGGCACGATCCCGCTATACTCGAGCGGCATGTCCCACCCCCCGAACTCGACCATGCGAGCGCCCATCTTTCGATGCGCTGAATTCAGGGCAGTCTTGCGGGACGCCACGCTCTGCGCGGAAGTGTTTGCCAATCAAGAGCCTCCGGCGGGAAAAATCGGAAAGCTAAATTAGCATAGGCCCCTGAGGCAGTCAAGATGAGCCCGATCAATAGGTAGTGTCCTAAATCTGTGTTGGTGGGGCCGCTAAGTACCTTTTAAATGCGCCTGGCATGGCTTTCGATTGTTTGGCCGTTTCAATAATTCTTAATAATACGGCTTCAGTCAAAGGCTTCTGGAGATGGATGCTTTTCCCAATCAATGCGGTGATTTTTCGCTCTGCCTCTGGCCTAATTTCCAGAGCATCTCCAAATGAGATAAAACATTCGCCCTTGATCCATTCGTGATCTTCTGGTGACAAGACACATTCCCTGCCAGCCCTAAATTCATTTGTTGTTGCATTAACGACTATGAAAACTCCGCCATGTTGCTCTGGATCGGAAATTACGATCCAGAGATGGGGGCAGTCATAGGAGGGCGGTACTGGCATGAGAAATGTGTCGCCCTGATTCATTGGTTTTTGGGGTTGGTTAATGCCCCAGGAGAGTGTTCACTGCATAACGCTGTGCATCGTTCAAGACATTCAGGGCTTCGATTTCACTGTCTGTCTTGCCAGCATTGCGCAGAATTGTGGCTGGATCAATAGGGGCTAAACTCCCATGAGGGTCAGACCATTCTGGACATGTCTGATGCAGCCAGTCGGCCACTTGCCACGGCGCAACCTCATGAATCCGACGCCTTGCATTTTCCAGGACTTCCATTTCACGTTCTGAAAGAAGATCAATGTCCACTTCCTTCAGCACGCGAATCGAATTGTTGACGCGCTCACTGAAAACAGAATCCCATTCGGCTTGATATGCAGACCAATCTTCGCCCTTGAACAAATTGTAGGTTTTGCTCAATACCGGCCCTTTGGGCATTGAGACAAACGCGTCCCCCGTAATCGTCTTTCCCCACCGGATCAATGCCTCTTTGTCAGCGAGGTACAGCATTTTCAGGGACAGGAACATGTCCAGTTCTCCGTCCTCTCTCTGCGCTAGGAAAGCAACCGCTGCGATTGTCTTACGAATGTCGAAATCAAAAAACACAGCCTGCCTTCTTTCGCCTTTTATTCGCTTTTAACTATTGTACCAGCAATTCTCTTAGAGTCCAAACATTATCTGCCAGCCCCGCTTCCATCGCAGGTGTGACCCGCAACGTTCGATGGATGCGGCAGAAATTGCACCAAGCGAAGTATAACCCCAAAGCCGCTTTCAGATTCACCCATTTCTTTGAGAATACGTTAGTCAAACGAGTCAGCCGTCGCATCTGCATTCTCATGGTGAGGTTTTGTCTTTCCACATGGGCCGTGCAGATTCGGGCAAGGTCAGGATTTCCCATGACGGGGGTTGGGACCGCTTTCACAACATCGGCGTCTGACGGAAGACTTGGGGCATCCCCGGCTGCTTCAACATTGACAGGGCGTTACCGAAGCAAGTTGCGCTGCCACTCTTTGACGTAGCAGACGGGAAGGCTGCGACATGACCCACTGGCGACCTTATCATCCGAGGCCGCCACCAATCAGCAACGCAGATTTAAGACACTACCCGATCAATAGTCATCAGGAAACTTTCCCTGGAACGATCCGTGTGTCAATCACCCTGTGGCTTCACCACCCCTTGCAGAGGCGCAGGGTTCGAGGGCGGCTGGCAATCTGAGATTGAGCCGGCCAGGCGGCTGGCGTATGATACGGGGTTAAGAGGAAGCGCAAACGGGGGAGTTCCGGTTTCAGCGGAAAAAGTTTTCCAAACCTACAACGGGGGTGATTCAGGATGCCTGGGAAAAGGTTTTTTACAAGATTATCTGCTCAATTTGCTGCTTATTGGATCGGCGTGCTCTTCTGGGTGATGGTGTCCGGCGTGGGGCTGGCCGCCCAGCAGTCCGGGGGGCAGGCTGACATCCTCTTGCACAACGGAAAAATCCTGACGGTGGACAGCGACTTCACCATCGCCGAAGCGATCGCCATCCGCGGCCAGCGGATCGCCGCCGTCGGGTCCAGTCAAGAGATTCTCCGGATGGCGGGTCCCAACACGAAAGTGTTCGATCTGAAAGGCCGGACGGTAATCCCCGGGCTGATCAACACCCATATCCACATCAACGACGAGGCGGAGACCGATTATGGGATGGAGATCGGATATGAGGGGTTCATGGCCTATCCCATCGACTGGAACGGCGTGACCACTACGCAGGACGTGCTGAACCAAGTCGAAGGGCTCCTGGAGAAGTACACCTTCCAGCCGGGCGAGTGGATCTACTTCGCCAGCGCGGGGGGAAGCAATGACCGCAGCGTCAAAATTATGATCGACGGCCTCAACCGCTGGGAGCTGGACAAGGTGACCCCCGATAACCCGATCGTCATGGGGATGACCTGGCCGAACGTGAACGGCGTGGTGGTCAACAGCAAAGCCATGGACATCATCTGGGCGGAGCACGGCGATTTCTTCAAGACCTACGGGCGCTACTGGATAAACGAGGACGGGGAGCCGGAGGGCCATTTGGAGTCGCCCGGGCTCCGGTTTGCCCTGGAATACCTGCCCACGCCCCCGCCGGAGAAAATGGGCCCGATCTTCAAGATGGCCTCCGAGGAGCGGGTTGCGCAGGGTGTCACATCGTTTTCCACGCGGCTGCCTCAATATGCCATCGACGCCTTCCAGTGGCTGGATGCAAGAGGAGAGATGCCGGTGCGGCTCGCCTATGGGCTGGAAGGTTACTTCGGGATCACGGACCTGTCGAAGGGCTTAAAGGATGCCGCCGCTAAAATTGGAACCGGTTCGGACAAGTTTTGGGTGATCTCGGCAGCGCCCTCGGCCATCGACGGTTCCGGCAGCCGTGCTTGCTCGGGCCAAACCCGTGTCGGGGCCGTTTCCGACGTGGAGGCGTGGTTCCCCAGCGGACAGTGTCTGCAAGACATTGAATACCGGGGAGCGAAAGGCGCGCCGTTCCGGGGAAACTATTTCAGGGACTGGTTCGTCGTCACTGCCCGCGATCAGGTCAGGCTGGCGAACACCCACGCGGCTGGAGACCGGGCGGTGAAGATGGCGCTGAATTTGTTTGAAGAATTGGCCGAGCAGTTTGGACCCTCTGCCGTCCAGGGCTGGGCCTTTGACCATTGCCGCATGCTGGACACGGCCGACCTGCCCAGGGCGGCCAAGCTGGGCGTGATGTTCAGTTGTTCGGCTACTCTGGGCTCTCCGGGCAGCGAGGGATCAGCCTACGGGGAAGAGGTTGCGCACAACTTTCCGTCTCCGCTGAAAAGTATGTTCCGTGCCGGCGTCACCGTGGCGGTTGAATCGGCGGGCGGAAACACGTGGCAAAGTATCGAGAGGATCATCACACGGAAAGATTCCAGCGGAAAGGTCTGGGGCGCTCACGAACGGCTCAGCCGAGCCGAAGCCCTGCAAACGGCCACGCGGAACGCCGCCATCTATATTCTGAAGGAGGATCAGCTCGGAACGTTGCAAGCAGGGAAACTCGCCGACTTGGTCGTCCTGGACAAGGACTATATGACGATGCCGGAGGACGACATCGGGGAAATGCAGCCCCAGTTGACCATGATGGACGGCAAAATCAAATACGTCCATAGGCAGTTTGCACAGGAATACAGCTTGAGCGGCGACGGCATGATCGTCTCCACGATGCAGGACCTGGAGGCGCGCCGGAAACCCTCGAAGATTAGCCGCCGGTAGAGGCTGAAATCGCTGGGCCAAGCAATGCCATGTTTCGAGTCCTGCCACTGCTTCTAAAATAAAAAGGGCTGGCGACGCCGCCAGCCCCGGTAAGCCTGAACTGAAGTTCGTCCCCCCGGCGCGCCTCAGTTCCGTCTTACCCCGTGAACACTTCACACAATAAGGCATGCTCGCTTTCGCGCCAATAGCGCAAAGGTAACTTTCTCGACGGGACTTTTGTCCTAGGAGCAAGTGGCTGGTTGATTGGGCCGGGATAGGGTGACGGAGCAGCGAGGCAGGTAAATCAACCGAGGCGCGAGTCCTCCGGATGATCCAGCAGCGCCTGTTCGCGGCCGCGTTTTTCGTCCACCAGGAACATCCCAAAAAACCCGGCCACAAAAAAGACAAGCACTCCCAGAAGCGCCGACCGGAGGGACCCGGAACGGTAAGCGATCCAGCCGAAAAGGAGCGGCCCTATGGCGTTTGAGAGTTTCCAGAAAAGTCCCCAAAAGCCGAAAAATTCGGCGCTCTTTTCCACAGGAGACAGCATCCCCACCAGAGCGCGGCTGGCGGCCTGGATCGATCCCATCCCCAGCCCCAGCAGGTTGCCGAGCAGAATAAACCATCCCGAACCCGGGAGCCAATACAGCCCCAGAATCGTCAGCGTCCAGAGCAGCAGGATCGCTTGCAGGGCCGGGCGGGTGCCCCAGCGGTCCTGAAAGTGGCCGAACAGAAATGCGCCCACAGCCGCCGCGAGCTGGGCCTCAATAAAGAACAGCATCAGTTGCGCGGAGTTGAGACCTCCTTCTTGTTGCGCGTAGATCGAAGCGAAAACGATGCCGGCAGCCGTGCCGCAGTTGAAGACCAGGAAAACAACCATGAACTTGGCCAGCTCGGAGTGCCGTTTGAGCAGGCGCAAGGTGGAGAAGATGCGCCGGAATCCGATTCCGATGTAGGTGTCGCCGGGCGAAAGCGATTGCGCCTTCTGGCGGGAGCGCAGCCAAAGGAACGTGGGAATTCCGGCCAGCGCAAAGAAACCCGCAATGATGGGGTAAACCCACCGGATGCGCCCCGCGTGCGCCGCGTCGAGGCCCGCGCTGATGAACGGGTAGCAAAGCACCAGGCTGAACAACCCGCCGAAATACCCGATGGCCCAGCCATAGCCGGAGATGCGTCCCATCTCCTCCGGCGCGGCGATCTCCGGCAGAAAACTGGAGATGAAGTTTTCGCCGATGGCAAAGGCGATATTCGCCAGGATAAATAAAGCCAGCCCGGCCAGGATGTCGCCCTGTCCCACAAAAAACAGCAGCGCCGTGAAGATCACGCAGGCCAGGTAGGAGACAAACAGAAAGCGCTTCTTGCCTGCCGAGTAGTCCGCCATCGCTCCGAGCAGGGGTGAGACGAGGAAGACGAAACCGTAGGAAATAAAAGTGCCGATCGACCACAGGAACGGCGCGTCGGGCCTCCCCGCAGCCACTACATTCACGAAATAGACGCTGTAGACAACCGTGACGATGACGGTGGCAAAAGCGGAGTTGGCGAAATCAAACAGGCACCAACCCATGAGCTCCCGCTGGCTTGCTTTTTTAGATGAAAACATGCTCTCCCGGCGCGACCCGAACTGCCGCCCCAGATTTTGCAAAAGACGCAGTCCCCAATATAGTCAAAGACACAATCAAAGCTTCCGCCAAGCCTATTTGTTCCGAATAGGAGGATATGGGCTGGTAGAATTTAGCACGAAACGACAACGGCTCCGAATTCGTTTTTTTAGGTTGGTCCGAGGAATATCCTGCCCGAGCACTACCCGCCATTAGGGCCCCGTAGGCCGTGGCGCTCCCGCCTCGTAAGCGGCCAGCAGGGCGCGAAGGCGACGCTGAATCTGGCGACGGTGGCGCTGGAGCTTTGTGGCCGGGGCGGCGTTGACCAAGAAGCGGATGGCGTCGCGCATGGTGGCATAGTGCTGACGAAAGAAGTCCCGGCGACGCAGGAAGAGCCGCCACGAAGGAATCAGGCTGAAACCGTAGAGCGCCCCGGCGATTATGCCAGTTTCGGCCCCGTAGCGGAGCGACATCCAATGGCTCACCCAATAAATTTGCAGCGGGAAGGCCATTGCCGCGCCAGCCCACCCTCCATAGGTCCCGTAGAGAGCTTCCTTCTGTGTCTCCCGCTCTTCGTCGCGCCTAGCGGTGGTCCACCACCACGTGAGGGGGCGGCGTCCGAACGGCCGGTAGAGCGCCGCGCACCAGCGCGGGATCAGACTGTTGGCCCATCCGTATAGATTGAGGAGCATCAGGGAGCCGTTCATGAGGACACCGAGAAGATTCACCCAGAGGGTAAGAGTAGGATGTCGCATGCGGACAACTTCGTCGGTGAGGCCCTGGTCGGCCAGCTTCTGGCGATAGCGATGCAGAGCCCCCTCCAGTTCTGCTAAACGCGAGGGTTCCGCCAAGTTGAAATAGTGGACGGCACGGGAGATGCGCTGATGTCGTTCGACCCGCGCAGCGAGCGAGCTGGCGGGGTTGCCGAGCAACTCCGCCACTTGGTCGATCAATCCGGCTAGTTCTTCCCGTTCGATGTTGAGGACGAGTGATTCCAGGCCGCGCTGGAGACGCTCGGTGCCGCGCTGCAAGAGTTTGCGCCCGGTGGCGGCAGGATCAGGGTCAAGGTCAGTCAAACGAAACGGCTCGCCTACGCGGATGAACACGTCGCTGCGGAAGTGCTGCTTGGCGGAGTAGCTAATGCCAACCGGAATCCACACCAGGCCGAGTTGGAAATCAGCCGCCTGCTCGGCCGAGTAACCGAAGCGCATGGCGCCCTTGCGGATCATGTGCAGGCGGCGGGCATCGGTGGAGATGCCTTCGCCGAAGATGGTGAGCAGCTCGCCCGCCAGCAGGCGCGGCACGCACGTGGCGATGGCCGATTGATTGCGCCGCCGGGCGAGGTCGCGCTGGCGCTCATAATCCACTGCGCGGGCAACACCCACCAGGCCAAACTGGCGGAAAATCCAGCCCAGCACGGGCGCACGGGTGAGCGAGTCTTTCGCAATGAAGTTCAGCTTGCGGGGGGTAAGCTGGCTGGCGAGAAGAAAGGCGTCGGCGGAGGAGTTGGGGTGGTTCGCTACCAGGATGGCAGGACCACTAGAGGGAATGCGGTCGCGACCGGCGACTTCGATACGGCGGTAGTAGAGCCGGATCGTCTGGTTCAGGAAGGCGCGGGCCAGCCGATAAAACCAATCGTTCCCCTTAGGGAAGCGATCGGGGATTCCACCAGAAGCAGGCGAGCTTGGCGTTGTGTTCACGAGAGCCGACGCCCCGCGCATTCGCCCTGCAGGCTTTCCTGGAGTACGCCAGTGAACGGCGACAAGCGCAGGGAGCCATCGAGAAAAACGGGTGAATACGGAGGAGAGGATCGCGGCCCTCGAAAAAATGCCAGAAGCACAGCCACGACACGAGCCCTCCTTTTCCTTCTTCAAAACAAGGGGAACTGCGAGAAGCCAATTTCAAGTTTAGCAGGTATATAATGCAACGGAATTTTTCTGTTGTCGATTCCCATTTCTTTACCGGGAGAGTCCGATAGAAGGGATGGAACAGAAGCGATGGAAAACTGGCTGATCTTCGACGCGGATGACACCTTATGGGAAAACAATATCTACTTTGAGAAGGCCCTGGAAGAATTCCTAACTCTCCTGCAATCCGTCACCCGGGACCGCCCGCGGGTCCGGAACCTGCTCAACGAAATTGAAAGGGAAAGCATTCCCCGGCGAGGCTACGGCAGCCTGAATTTTATCGGCGCTCTGGAGGAAACCTTCCGGCGTCTCTATGCGGGGCAAGACGGCGTGGCATATCTCGATGCCATCCGGCGGATCGGGGACCGGCTGCTGCATCATCCCATCGACCTGCTGCCCGGCGTCCTCCCCACGCTGCAACTTTTGCGGCGAGGCCATCGTCTGATGTTATTTACTAAGGGAGACCCCAAGGAACAATCAGATAAACTGCTCCGCTCCGGCTTGCAGGATTGTTTTGACCGTGTGGAAATCGCAGAAGAAAAGGACGTCGGGGCTTACCAGGAGTTGATTCTCCGCCACTCGCTCGACAGAAACTCCACCTGCATGGTCGGCAACAGCCCGCGCTCCGATGTTCTGCCGGCTTTGGCGGCGGGGCTTTGGGCCGTCTTCATTCCCCACCCGAACACATGGGAACTGGAACACCAGGAAGTCGAGCCGCACTCACGGCTGCTGCACGCGGAGTCCATTCAGGAAATTCCTTCCCTGCTGTCCCGTAAGGGTATTTTTCATGCGAGCAGGGCCGTCCTCAGGCGTGACGGCCCTTTTTGAGTCCGGTGAGCAGTCTCGCGGAGCTTTTCATTGTAGCCCGTGTAACAGGAACCGGCTGCCCGCTCAGGCGGCGTGTCCCCTGGCGAACCCGATGACTTGGGGGCGAACCAGGCGGGCAAAATCCGCATACTTCATGCGGATGGTGTCCTGATGCGTTCCTGCGTTGAAGACGATCTCCTCGTCCTCGGTGAGGGACTGCTCCACGTATACAGACAGACCGTAGAGATTGCCGAAGGGCGGCATGGCGCCGACCTCGCAGTCCGTGAACAACCCTGTAAATTCAAACTCCGTCGCCAGCCGCAGTTCTCTGGCCCGCAGGGACGCTTTTAGCGCCGACACGTCCACCCGCGCCGGGGCAGGCAGAACAGCCAAGGCAAACGTATTATCTATTCTGATGACCACGCTCTTCGCTACCATCTTGCCGGGAATGTGCTCTTCCGCTGCAACTTCCTGAGAGGTGTATGCCGTGCGGTGTGTCTGGTGCTGGTAGGGAGCTTTTTCTTGTTCCAGGTAATCCTTCAGACGAGTGATGGGAAACATGAGACCTCCTTTTTCCGGCGTGCCGCCGAACTCTGTCAGGTCTGCCTGTATGGATGGATTTTACCTCATTGAGCGGGTTTTTCTACGGGAATCGTATCTGTTTCAACCCTTTTTATCGGGCGCTGTTCCGGCAGGCTGGCCGCCGGCAATCTCCTTGCGGATATGGTCCAGCAACCCATTGATGAACTGTACGGAGACCTCTTCGCTGTATTTCCGGGCCAGCTCCAAAGCCTCGTTGATGACAACCACGGGCGGCGTTTCGCGGTGATGAGAGATCTCATATATCCCCAGCCGAAGAATATTCCGGTCGACTACGGCCATGCGCTCCAGTCGCCAGTGCTCGGCATGACGGCGGATGAGGCGGTCGATCTCCTCCACGGCATCCACGGTGCCGGCGAACAATTGATCGGCAAAGGAGCGATGCGGGGCGTCTTCGTTTGGAGGGGAGGCTTTCTTGGGCGACTTCTTTAAGTTTAACTTTGGGTCTGTCTTTGGATTTGGCTTTGAAGTTTTGTTGGAGGTTTTTTTGGCGGAGGCCTTCTTGGCTGCCTTTTTCGGGCTTTTCGCTGGAACTTTCTCCGAAAGCTTCTCCGCGCTCAACCAGAACAACCGCTCGACTGTTTCCGGGGAATCCTTTCCCAGGTCCCACTGGTAGAGCATCTGCAGAGCGCACTGGCGCGCTTTTGTTCGGGAAGCCATAGGGGACTCACGGGCGCTCGGAGGAGGAAACTGCCGGCGACAGCCCTACTTGCGGGAACGTTTGCCCGCTCGCCGGGAAGGAGAGCCTTTCACTTTTTTCAGCAGGTTGGCCATCTCCACCGCCGTCATGGCGGCTTCAAACCCCTTGTTGCCGGACTTCAACCCGGCGCGGTCCACGGCCTGCTCCAGGTTCTCGACCGTCAGAACGCCGAACGACATGGGAATGCCTGAGGTCAACGCGGAGGCGGCGATTCCCTTGGAGGCTTCCGTGCAGATGTGTTCAAAGTGCGGGGTGTCGCCGCGTATGACAGCGCCCAGGCAAACGATGGCGTCGTAGCGGCCCGTCTCGGCCAGGTGCTGGGCCGTGACGGGAATCTCAAAGGCTCCCGGCACCCGGACCACATCGATACTGCCGCCTTCCGCACCGGAGCGGTGCAAGGCGTCCAAGGCCCCGTCGAGCAGCCGCTCGGTGACGAAGGCGTTGAAGCGGCTGACCACCAGCGCAAAGCGCAAGCCGGCGGCGGTCAGCTCGCCCTGGATCTCCCGGTATTTTTTGTTTTCATCCTTAGCGTTTCCCATCACCCTGCCTGTGCTGCAATGGATTTCACCGCCCGGCGAAGCGGGGAGCTCGCTTTTCCAGGAAAGCGCGGGCGCCCTCCCGCATGTCCTCGGTCGCAAAGCTCATCCCAAACAGCGTGCTTTCCAGAAAGAGCCCTTGCTCGATGGACATATTGAGCCCCTGCTCGACCGCCTCCATGCAATATTGGACGGCCAGCGGCGAGTTGGCAATGATTTTCCTGGCGATGCCTTCCGCGGCGGGCAGCAGCTCCTCCGGCGGCACCACCTGATTCACCAGTCCCCATCGCAAGGACTCCTCCGCCGAGAGAGGGTCGCCGCTCAAGATCATTTGCAACGCCATCCCTTTGCCGATCAATCGCGGCAGCCGTTGCGATCCTCCGTAGCCGGGCGTCATGCCCAGCTTGACTTCCGGCTGCCCGAGCCGCGCCGCCTGGCTGGCGATGCGCAGCGTGCAGGCCAGCGCCAACTCGCACCCGCCGCCGAGGGCGTACCCGTTGATGGCGGCGATGGACGGCTTGCCCAGGTTCTCGATGCGGTTCAGGACGGCTTGTCCCCGGAAAGAACATTCCTTCGCTTCCTGGGGGCTGTAGGTTGCCAGTTCTTTGATGTCGGCCCCGGCGATGAAGGCCTTCTCACCGGCGCCGGTGATAATCACCGCCCTCACGTCTTCGTCCTGCTGGAGAGCGCGGAAACAAGCGTCCAACTCTTCCACGGTTTTCCGGTTCAGCGCATTCAGCACCTTGGGCCGGTTGACGGTTACCGTGGCGATGTGTTCGCGCGTTTCGACCAAGAGGTTTTCATAGGACATGTGGGGTCCACCTTTGCTGGCCCGGCCAACAGCCGCCACTCCATTCACCGGAAATTTTCCGCCCCCGGCAACCAACCGGGGGCAGGGGTTGAGGATTTACCTTTCGATGGACGGGCCAGAGCGCCCGCCGCTACAGAGGTTGCAACTGGTCCAAGGGCTTCGGGGCCTTTGGGTCGGAATAGTCGTAGAACCCTTTCCCCGTCTTGCGCCCGTGCCAGCCCGCCTTCACCAGCCGCTTCAGCAGGCCGGGAGGCGCAAAGCGCGGCTCGCGAAACTCGTCAAAGAGGATGTTGGCGATGTAATAGGTTGTATCCAGGCCCACGAAGTCCAGCAACGCGAACGGACCCATCGGATGGGCGCAACCGAGCTTCATCGACTTGTCGATGTCGGTGATGGAGCCCGCGCCTTCTTCCAGGGCTCGGATGGCGTCCAGCAGGTAAGGAACCAAAAGCCGGTTCACAATAAAGCCGGCACGGTCCGAGGTGCGCACCGGCGTTTTACCCAGCTTCTGGGTGAAAGCGACCGCCGTTTCGTAAACCTG
>JADFGZ010000405.1 GCA_022567475.1 Acidobacteriota bacterium
GCAGCTCGTGCTGCGACCCCTGACGATGAGGTAAAGCGTGCGGAGGTGGCTCAAAGAAGGCCTCTGCGGACCATTGGAGACCCGTATGCGAGCTTCAGTGCGGTGGGGGTGGACCCGAACCGCAATGAGGTCGTCCTGCAAGACGAAAACCACTTCCGCATCCTGGTTTACAACCGTACGGCCAATACTCCTCCCGGCGCCACAATGACCGAGCCCAAGCGCTTCATTGGAGGGGATCAGACAAATCTCGCCCTGAACTGTGCCCTTTATATTGACCCTAAGAATGGCGATATTTACTCCGTAAACAACGATAGCATCGACAGTACAGTGGTCTTCTCCCGCCAAGCGGAGGGCAATGTTTCACCGGACCGGAAGTTGCACACACCTCATGGAACCTTCGGCATCGCGGTAGACGAGGAAAACCAGGAGATGTTCCTGACGGTTGAGCACGACAGCGCGGTGGTGGTTTACCGCAAGATGGCTCAAGGGGAAGATTCCCCGATCCGGCTCATCCAGGGGGACCGCACGGGTCTCGCGGACCCGCACGGGATTGCCGTGGACCCGGAGAATGATTGGATCTTTGTGGCCAATCACGGCTCGGTTCATCGGGTAGCGGAGGACAGTGAAAATCCTGGCCGGGCGAACTGGCCGCTGGATAGAAACAGGGCGGTGCCGGGCAGCGGGAAAACCTTGCCTCCTTCGATCACGGTGTACACCCGTACCGCCAGCGGAGACGCCTCGCCGTTGCGGGTCATCCAAGGACCCAAAACACAACTGAATTGGCCGGCGGCCCTGGCTATAGATATCGAGCGTGGTGAGCTCTATGTGGCGAACGATATGGCTGACTCGGTGCTGGTTTTCAGCACCTCCGCCGACGGTGATGCGGCTCCGATCCGCGTGCTGAAGGGTCCCAAAACCCTCATCCGGTACCCCAATGGCGTGGCCTTGGATTTAGTGAACGACGAGTTGTGGATTGCGAATTTTGGCAATCACGCGGCCACGGTGTACAAGCGGGACGCCTACGGCGACACTCCTCCCTTACGGGTGATTCGGAGTGGCCCTCTCAACGCAAATGTACCCGCTCTGGGCAACCCATTTCCTGTAGCCTTCGACACCAAACGGAGAGAAATCCTGGTGCCGAACTGAGTGGCTCACCCGCAGATCGCGGCCTTCGCCAGGTTGGCGAACGGAACTGACGGTCCCACCCGGAGAATCGAAGGACAGAAAACCACTCTGTCCCGGACCATGCATGGGATCGGCTACGATGAAATCCATGATGAGATCGTTGTTCCTCAGGCCTTTTCGCAGGCCGTTCTTACCTTCCGCGGAGGAGCCAACGGCGAGGAAGCGCCTATTCGGGTCATTCAGGGATCTCTCACACAGTTGAAGGCGCCTGACCGACTGGCCCTGGACCCGGTCCATAACGAAATTTTCATAGTAGAACGCGGTTACATCCTAGTGTTCCCGCGTGAAGCCCATGGCAATGTGGCTCCGATTCGGAGGCTGGAGGGTCCGAACACGGGAATATCAGGCTTCAGCTTTTTGGCGGTGGACCCCATTCGCGACCTACTGATCTACGCAGCCGGTGGCAAGTTTCGGATCTTCAACCGCACAGATAATGGCAACACGACGCCCAAGGCGATAATCGGCGGCCCCAAGAGTGGGTTCGACGGTCCCAGAGGCCCCATTGCCTTTCACGCGCCCACAGGCATGATTCTCGCCTCCTCGCGAGTGTCAGGTGGCAATGGATCACAACAGCTGAACAACGTAGGCCAAGTGGCAGTATTCAACATCAATGACAATGGTGATGTGCCGCCCCGCTGGACTATTGGCAAGGGCGTCCTGAAGGTGCCCCGGGGGATCGCGCTGGACCCAGAGGCCAAGAACTTTATTGTGAGCGAGAAGATAGGAAACAGGATCCTGACCTTCCACCTCCCCGAAATCTTTTGAGGGGATGGAGAAGGCTCCTCCCTTGGGTAACTCGGCAATCAATTTTAAGGTGCTTCCGCAATCCAGTGTTGTTAAGCCGCCATAGGCATGCGTGTGTCGTCCAGAAGGTCCGGGATGGTGGGGTGAACGAATATCACCGTGACCTTCTCCAAGACCAAAACAATTACCGTTGGAGAGAAGATCTCCCTGAATGTTAGCCGCCGTCGGGTCAGACCCGCCTGCATCGCCGGAGTCCTGACTTCGCGGCCGAATTTCAGCGCCCGATGAGGCCTGAGGAAGTTGTAATGGCATCGCAGCAGCTCCAGATGATCATCCAGCCGCTGCGTTCGCCGAGCGTGACTGAGGGTCCGACGATGAAGGAAGGCCGAGCCTTGCCGGATGGTCAGGTTCAATCGTTCGATGTAGGAAGTATTCAGTTTTACCGAATCCTCGGAGTCGCGCCATGCCTGTTCCCACCTCCAGGCTGCACCCATGCGGCGCCTCCGCTCCACTTTGATAACGCGATCGTTCCTCCGCGTCTTGATGACTTGGCCGTACAGACAAGCTGCCCCAAAGACGCGCCGGACGACGTGGTTGTAAAACTCGAATCCGTCCGTGGTGATCAGAGGAATTCGTTCGAGTTTCATTCGGCTAGAAACATCTCGAAACAAACCGAGCGTGTTTCGGTAGCTCCGTCTCCCAACCACAGTGGAAGGCCAGAGCCGAGACCATACATCGATCGAAACAAAGATCCAGATCGGCTGTTCCTTGCTGCCCACCATCGTGCGGATCTCATCGGCCTGCAGCTCTGTGACCTCAAGTCCGGTAATCCTTCGATTATTGAATCGGCGACCGGCGGCGGCGGCTTTCTCCAGCCAGCAATCCACCGTGTTCCAGGCAATCTGCTGGACTCGGGCAATCGCAGATTTGTTTACACCCTCGACGCTGAGAGCGGCGACTTCATCGAACGTTGCTCGGCGATGCTGCAGTCGGTGATAGACTGTTCCCCGGTTCCGGCAGAAGGTCCTGCGGCACATCTTGCATCGGAACCGACGGCGTTTGCCCCAGCGGGTTGGGTAAAAACCAAAACGAACGATCATTCCC
>JADFGZ010000120.1 GCA_022567475.1 Acidobacteriota bacterium
ATAACAAGTCGAAAATTTGGGGAGAGCGGCCTTGTTTACAGGCCCGCACGCTGATACTCAAGGTGAACTTTTCGTTTGATTACTAGCTCACATCTCCCAACGAGCGGGGAAGTATTTCACCGGTTAGTGTGTGAAGAAGAAGCAGGCTAGCATCGGCTGCGCGTCGGCTCCGAAAACATCCACCGTGGTTTCAAAACTCTGTAATTTCTGGAGACGTTGGTTGCTGCCGAGTTCGCTGGCTTCCGCGGAGCCGCGCAGGGTAATACTGGCAGAGCGAGCCGATTCGCCGACTTTCATGTGGATATAGGCCAACAGACCTTCCGGGCTTCCTTTCTGGGGAGGGCCAGTGGAACGAAACGAAGTTGTGATCTGGAGAGTTTGCGTATCTACTCCCTTGTCATTCTTAGCCTCTTTGACCTCGGAGCGGAGTTCGAGACCTCCCGTTGTGGCGGCGATTCCGGCTTCGAGGTTTGCGAATTTCAGGTTGGCGCTCACGTAGCTAATTTCCAGTTTTAGCAGTCCGACTTCAACGCCTTGGGCTGGCGAAAAATAAATGGGCACAACAATCAAATCGCCGGCGCTTCCGGAAGTTGTTCCCAGAGAGACGCGGCCAGCCTCTCGTGCGGCAGTTTCTCGATTTTGTCCCTGGGCACTGATTCCGGTATACAACCAAACCGTCGCGACCACGCCCGCTAGAACTACTTTGACGTTGCAGCATTTCATTCAGGGCATCCTAGGAAACGAAGCGGCAAATTCTGCTTAGCTCTTGTCCCCATGCAAGGCAAGGTCCCAGTGATGAGATATCCTCGTTCGATTGTTGGGGACGTGGCACGGTGCTTGGCGACCATTCAAGGGGACACAGTGCAGTTGCCTTAAGTTGGGGGTCTCTGGACCGACAGGACGCAGCACCCGCGCTCCTTTTGCTTCCGAATGTCTCACGGCTTCGATTGACAATGTTTTATCGGCTTACTCCGTCTCATTGTCAATGATGGGCATCCCATCCTTCGCCAGGCGGACATCCACGGGTGGCGGAACAAAGGTGGCCCGATCATAGATCACTTTGCCCCCGGCCACGGTCATCAAGACCTGAATCTCTGAAAGCTTGTCGTCCGGGATTGCCGGATCCAGAGGGTTCTTGTCCAGCACCACTAAATCGGCCCATTTCCCCGCTTCCAGGGAACCCAGTTCCTTCTCCTTCATCACATAGACCGCCCCGTTTCGTGTCAGGATCCGCAGAGCGGTTTTCCTATCAACGCTCTCGTCGGTTCCGATCAGCTCTCCCCTTTCGTCTTTCGGTCTGGTCACAAAGTTCTCCAAGGCATTCATCGGTCTCCGCGAGGAGTCCGGGTTATCGTATCCGCTGGTTCCACCCGATTCCCAGGTCACGGTCACGCCTGCTTCGATGAGGGTTCGAGTGGGCCGGTACATCCGGGCGACCTCTTGCCCGTACATCAGTTCAAGGCGTTTCAAATCGCTTTCCTCGCCAACCCGTGGACGGCTGCTCCAGATGGCGTTTAGTTCCCTGGCTCTTGCGATAAGGTTCGGATTGGCCAGTGCCCCGTGCTCCAGCACCGGGCTCAACTCCCGAGCAGCAGCCAGATCGCCTCCCGTTCCCTCCATTACTGCATCCAGCGTCATCTCATAAGCTTTGTCTCCCGCGGTGTGGGTGCCGCCGATGCGGAGCCCCAGACGGCTCGCCGCCACGGCGGTACTGCGACCGATAGAGCCCGGCTGGTCCCATTTGCAAAGGCCGGCTGGGTAAGGGTCAGGGGATTCGCCAGGACGCATTCTGATCTTCGGGAAAATAGAACAGAGTCCGCTGTTGATCGAGGTGTCTGGCTGCGGCACAGATACTCCCACCATCCACAGCATCTCGCTCCCATAGCCCTGAAAGCTTCCCAGGCTCCGCCTCACGTCGCGCTCGAAAAACGGATTTTCGCGGCCGATCTCATGCGCATAAGCCATTCGCAGGGGCAGCTCCCCCCTCATGTCCAACAGCGCAAACGCCGCGATGTGGAACGCCTTGAGCCTTGTGGCGATCGTCGTGATTCCCACCGGAGCAAACCACTCCAGAAATTCGCGCTTGTACAACTGCGCCAGGGTCTCCCGGGCAAGAACGGGAGTGACTTCGTCATACAACATCTCGAACCAATATGACGCAAAATGGCCCGTGTTGTTCGGGAGCCGGATGAGATTGTGGAATTTTTGCTGGAACAGCTCCACAGCTTTGGAATTGACCACGGCTTGGATCCGGGGCTTGCCCGGGTCGTAGATGAACCTTCGGACGGTCAAAGGCCGATCCGGAGAGACGCGATCGAGGTCCTCTTTCGTCATCTCAAAGAACATCTGGTCGACCATCGGCTCCACTATCAACGACTGTTTCTCATCCTCCTCGGTGACAATCCAATTGATCCGGACCCACGGCCGGTCCGGCGGGGATTCGTCCACGAACTGCTTGATGCGCGCCAGGACGTCCACCTTTTCCTTCAAGCCCAACAGTACGTCGGAGCGAATCAATTCCTGCTGGTCCCGAGGGATGTAGTTCCAGTAATGGCTGGACACGTACCTCTGGGGATGGGAATGCGTATTGATGATGCCCGGGATGACCGCTTTCTTCCTCTCCAGATCCACCTTCAAGGTCTTCGGGCCCGCCAACTGCAGGATCATGTCGCTTGCGCCCACGGCCAGGAATTTGCCGTCGCGGATCGCCACAGCCTCGGCGATGGAAAACTCGTCATCCACCGTGAGCACCGGGCCATTGTAAAAGATCATGTCCGCATATCGCGTCAGAAGTTCCTCCACGGGGACGCTTTGCGCCAGCGAAAGGGTGGTGCAGAAAAGCAAAAGCAACGTAAACCGCAGCGTTGAAATCATCATCATCTCCTCCAGTCAATCGAAGCAAATCAAATCAGGCGGAGGCCTGTCAGCCCTCCGGAGATTCTCGTTTATTAGAACGAGAAAGTCTCCCTGAAGATGGGTAACGTGGCGGCCCTCCCGAAAAACGGGGAAAAAGCAGCCACGGGGGCTCACTCCTCGCTCAGCTTCCTTTGCAAAGAGCGAACCTCTTGGAAGATCGAGGTTGGCCCTCGGCAGTCAGACGCACTAGAATATGTACTTCAAGGCAAATTGAATCTGCCGGGCCGAGGTGCGGGTGTTATTGATTCGGCCTGCATTAGCATCCCGTCTCCCGTTGCTTCGCCACACGTCCTGCTCCGGCACACCGAAATTGGGTCGGTTAAACAGGTTGAACACCTCCACCCGAAACTGGACCCGGCTTTCTTCCGTCACATTAATGTTCTTGAAGAGCGACAAATCGAAAACGGCCGAACCGGGCAAGATTAAAGTGTTTCTGGCCAGATTGCCAAACTGCCCCAAAGGGGAAAGCGCAAACTGGCTGGTGTCAAAATACAAATCCGGGCTGCCCAACACCGGATTGTTATCGCCGCCCGGAATAAGGTCCGGCCTCAAAGCTTTGTTCGTTCCCAGCCAGTCCTCCTGGTCGTTGGTCTCCGCATAGAGCGCAAGCGGGGAACCGGAAGTGAGAGACAGAATCCCGTTCAGCTGCCATCCCTTCGCAAGCGCGCCCCCGACGCCCGTGAGACCGGCTCCCAGAAGAGGCTCATAGGAAAAATTGGCGACGAAGCTATTCTTAATATTCTGGGTGGAGAGGCCCAGCAGGAAATCCATGTCCCAGAAATACATCGAACGCTCGCTTTGCGTCAATTCCCCCCCGGTCGCGTCGGCGCCCTGATCCAGCGTCTTCGCAAAGGTGTAGGACATCTGTAGCTGGAGGCCACGGCTGAGCCGTTTTTTCGCGCCCAGCTCCAGGCCGTGATGGTAACTGTTGCCGTTCGAAGGCTGGTATCGTATCTCCCCGAACTGCGGCTTGATCAGACCCTGGAAATCCGGACCCTCAGGGTCCGGCCAGACCTTCAGCCCGGTGGGATTTTCCGGCCACCCGACCCACTTGTTCATGTTGGGCTCAACGGATATCCACAAGTGCGTCGCCCGCGCTCCGGTGTAGCCAGCCGAAAGCACCCAATCGGCTCCCAGCTCCCGCTGCAAGTTCAAATTCCAACGGTAGATACGGGCAGCGTCCTGGTCATACTGCAAGGCCTCCAGATTTGTTTGTTCGCCGAGGAAATCCTGCTGGGTTGTGAAGGCATTCGGGAAATCCAGTCTCACGTCCGGCTCCACGCGCCGGATGATCCCGTTTCTGGCGTCAATCCGCCCTTCCACCGCCAACGGTGTGATTCCTGTAGTGACGGTTCGGAGCTCGAACATCATGTCATGGTCATAAAAGATGCCAAACCCTCCGCGCAGGGAGGTTTTGCGCGAGCCGGGAGCCCAGGCAAACCCAATGCGCGGGCTGAAGCTTTTCAGCGAGTCGTTGGTGTACCATGGTCCCACAGTCGTTTGCGGGTCCATAAGGTGCACCAAAGCGGCGCTCCGGCCGTTGACTTCCTTGGGAACGGTTACAAACTCGTGCCGCAATCCAAGATTCAGCGTTAGGGAGTCGAGAACGCTGTAATTGTCCTGAAAATAGGAGCCAAAGTACAGTTGCTTCATGTCGATGACCGGCTCGAGTGACTCGGGCCGCCTCGCCTCGAAACGTCTCGGCTCAGCCTTCAGAAAGGCCTCCAAATCATCGAATCGGTATCTCCCATTGCATAGGGCGGCACAAAAAAATATGTTTTGGCTGAAGCGGCTGAGTTCCGCCCCCATCCGCAAGGAATGGTTCCCACGGGTCAGAGACAGGCCGTCCTTAAAGGTAAAGCTCTTTTGTGTATACTCTCTACCAGGCTGCCCAAATCCGATATCGTCCAGGGACCCCACACGTAGCGCGCCCATGTGTTGAACGCCGGGCACGAACAGAAGGTCGCTCCAGTCTCTGCCGCCGTCCGTGACAATTCTGCCCACGATCACGACGGAGGTGTAACCAAAGTTAAACTCATTGAGAGTCGTAGGCGAAAGGATGCTGGTGTGTCCCAGGGACAGGACATTCTTCCGGTTGGTATTCGCATCGGCCGAGTTTAGCTCCCCCAGGACATCTATGGGCGTAAGGTCGCTGTCATCAAAGTTATAAGTTCCCGTGAGGTAGCCCGCCTTTTCGCTGGCGAATTGGTGGTCTATTTTGGCGGCTACAAAGTCGTCGTTGACGGGCGTCCTTCTCGTGCCAAAAAGCTCCATCGTCCCATCCCCGAAATCTCTCCCCGCAGCAAACTTCTGGCCGGGAATCGGATAGAGGGCCAGATAGGGCGCGACCTCCGGGGCAATGCCGGTCGGGTCGTCCGGGTCGTCGCCCGGCAGAATCCCTTGATGGGCTTCCACGGTTGGGACCCGGGCCACACCGGCCAAACCTTTCCGTTCCCGCAACCCCTCGTAGCTGGCGAAGAAGAAGGTCCGGTCCCGGATGATCGGGCCTCCTAATGAGCCGCCGAATTGGTTGCGCTTGAACTCGGGTTTCACTGGCGTCTGGTCTCCAACGCGGGCTTTGTCCTCCCACTTGAAGGCGTCGAATTTGTCATTGCGGAGAAATTCAAACAGCGATCCGTGCAGCGAATTGCTCCCGGACTTTGTCACCGCGCTGATAATCGCCCCGGGCAGGCTTGGGTATTCGGCCGAATAGTTGTTGGTGATGATCTGGAACTCCTTGATTGTCTCCGCCCCGATGTAAGCGGTGGAGGCTCCTTGCGCGTTGCCCGTAAAATCGGAGTTGGAAACCCCGTCTAGAAGGTACATGTTTTGGCTTCCCCGCCCCCCGGCCACGGAGAACACGTCGCCCATGCCGCTTCGAAAGCCAAATTCCCCTTTTGGGATACGGATTACCCCGGGCTGCAAAAAGATCAACTGGGTCAGGTCCCGGTTGTTGAGGGGCAGATCCACCACTTGTTGCTCATCCACCCGCTGGGACACCGTGGCGGTGTTTGTCTCCACGAACGTCACTTCCCCGGTCACGGTGACGACTTGCGCCACCTCGCCCACCTGTAAGACCAGGTCCACCGCCGCCGTCCGGCCCACCGTCAACGTGATCCCACTTCGGATGGTGGTTTGAAATCCAGCAAGCGAAGCTCTGACTTCATAATTTCCTGGCGGTAGGCTCGGAGCCTCGTATTTGCCCACGGCACCGGTTTCCAACACACGCGTGACCCCGGTGTCCACGTTTTTTACCGTGATCGCCGCCCCCGGCACAGCAGCGCCGGACTGGTCAGTCACCGCTCCGGAAATCGTGCCCCTGGTAAGCTGCAGCTGCGCCATTGCCAGCTGGCTGCAAAAGGCTAGTCCCAGTAATGCTGTAACTAAGTTTCGTCCCATGTTGCCTCCCACACAAATGCAATTTTTCAAATCGAGCTTTGGATTTGAAGTCCCCCCGTGCTGCCTCTCCCGCCACGCCAGCAACACTTCGGCTGTCTTAGGCGGGATGCAATTTCAACTCTGTTGCGAAAAACCGTCCTAAAAGATAAGGAAAAATAGCTTTGGTGGCAAAAAAAGCGGAGAGTCACTCTGATATTCTGGGAAGGAACATTCGCTTTTGCAAGACCCCCGCTGCGGTTCCGGCCACAATAATTAGCTTCGCTTCCACTTAATGGCAAGAGCATGTACCTGACTGCCCCAGCTTGTCAAGGTCTTTATTCCTCCCCAAAAATCCGCGATGGAAGCGTTCAGCCGGAATTCCCTTTTTGAGCGCCTAGTCGCGGACATTATACACCCACCTGCATCCAACTAAGCGCTTCCAGCGCAGGTTTGCTCTCCGAAGGCTCCGAGCGGTCCTCGCCGGGTCCTGAAGGCCCGTCGTCTCGGCTTCCAGAACCAGCTTTTTAGCCAACTCTCCATTCCTGGAAGATATCGGAATCGTTTTCTTGGGTGCCGCAGCCTGGGCTATCCCGACGGAAGCGGCAGTCCATCTATTCGCCGCAGCATGCTGGCAAACAGCCGCCGAGTCAGGTGGCTCTCCGCTAACAACAACCAATAATAGCGGGCATGCTTAATCAGGCGTCCTCCGGTTTTGACCAATCGCTGCTGCAAGCTCGTCAGGGACCAGTTCCCGATTTCCCGCGGCCAATCCAGCCGTCGAACGTACCGGCAGGACACCGCGCAGGCATCCTGCTAACCGGAAAGTGACTGAACCATTGGAACTCGGTCGCCAAGGCAAATCCCCGATTAACCGCCATAAGTCGCCTTATATTTACCGACGATCCATTCTGGCCGAGTGACGGCGTACTCGGAAACTATCCGCCGATCCGGCCCGACAATCGACCAAAAGTCCGCCAAGCGCCCCCCCCGAAGCCCCCTTCTAGAAAGTTGCCCAAATTAGCGGGACGGACGCGGCAGATCCTCTGTATCTCAGCTGTGTTTACTTAATTCGGTGCCACTTGGCCGTAAAGTCGGCATCTCGGAAACTGCGCCCTTTGAATCGAATTCATCTATAACTGTCGCGAACACCTCTTCCCACTGATAATCAAGATTTCTCCCGTCAAACATCCTTTTCGATTTTGAACTGTGAGACTGGGGCAGTGAGGGCAAGCCACCCGCGTCGGGATTGGAGCGGGTAGTCAAGGACGGTCGTGACGAGATGATCGCAGTACACTGGTCAAAACCAAGTACTTCCGGCAAACTTCCGGGCGGGAGGTTCTCTAATTTGGGATTTAGCTGTAATGTTCACGCAGGATAATTTTGGCAGGACCCAGACGGGGTCGGTTACGGCATTCTGTGGCGGAAAATCTAATCCCAAGTCGATGTGCCAAATCTCTCTGTGAGGGTTTTCTGCAATGTCTCAAATGCCAAAGGAGTAAGAGTTACGCCCTCTCGCCTATGTCCCTGCCGAAATGTAATGGTTTTGAACCAAAGCAGTAAGTCATTGTAGGTGAGAAACGTGCCCTTTGAGAGGCCATTCTCCATGGCGGCAGCGCCCTAGCAGCTTCTACCGACCCGACGGGCACGCGGCGCTTCAGGTCTTCAAACCAGTGTTTACCGCGGAAGGCCCATGCGGCGCAGCAGGTCTTGGAAGCGCGGGTCGTCGTGCAAGGACTCGAATGGAGCGGCCTTGAACCAAGGGGTAAAGGGATGGCGGTTCTCATAAGCCGCTTCCGCCCATCGGATGGCCTCATCCTTTTCTCCTAAGGCTGTATAAACGTGGGCTTAGGCCCCAAGCATACCATGGCTTGCATTTACGAAAGGACATCCAGCAAGTTCGCCGCGCCTTACTTCGGTTGTACCAGAGACCAATGTCCATGAATGATTTTCCATTGGTCATCGCTATTCTGCCAGACTTCGGTAGCGTTCCAACCCGACAACCGCTCGCCGTCGCCTGAAAAGGGATACCAGTTGTAAGTCAGGACAGCAATGGTTCCGTGCAATTGGAACTTGGGATTTGGCATCTCGAACCTGGGAACATTGATCTTACCTTCATAATACTGACGGAAATGGTCCTGGACGGCAGCACTTCTCTCGATTCGGGTTTCCGTTCGGGGGTCAAAATAAGTCGCGTCGCGAGCGAAGAGATCGGCGTATCCAAAGGTATCTCCTTTGCACCAGCGATCCAATGCGGAACGCAGTAGGGCAAGAATAGTCTTCTGAGAATTCTCTTGATTCATAACATCCTTTCTCCCTAACGATTAATCAAACACTACCGGGATAGGTCGATTGAAGAAGACTTGCGGCAGCGGTTTATGGCGGGAGCCCGATACGGCGCGCCAACTCCTGGAAGCGCGGGTCGTCGTGTAAGGGCTCGAACATACGCGCCTTCCTGATCCAAGGCATACAACTAAAGCGGGCGTCGCACGCCGCTGTCAGCGTGCTGGGGTGTCTCGCGGTCGCGGCTCAGATTCAAGCCCCTTCTGACTCCTGCCTCCTGTCTCCTCTCATTACTTTTCACTCATCACTGCCCTGTCGGAACGAGGCGCTTCAGCTCTTCAAACCAGTTCAGCACGACGTTGATTTGCGTCGCCGCTGATCCTTGCTCACTTGCCTGGACCATAACAAATCTCTGTCCGTCGGGTGTGATGTCATAGGAAGGAGCAAGGATCTCATCAGCCACAAACGGGGCGTCGAACAGAGCCTGTGGTTTGCTGGCCCTGAATTCAGGTTCCATCTGAACGGTAACCACCATGATTGTGTCACCCTGGCGATAAAACAGTTCTTGTCCGTTCGGGTTCCAGCGTGGGAAGTCGCCTCCTTCGGTGGAAATCTGCACGGTTCTCCTTGGGCCGGGATAAGAGAGAACATAGACCTCATTACGGCCAGACTGATTGGAAATATAGGTGATCCACCGCCCGTCGGGCGAGAACGTTGCTCTGTATTCATCAAACTTAGTCTGGAGAAGGGCGTGCGGGGACCGCTCGCCGTCCAGGGAGAGCAACCAAATGTCCCGACCTGTGTTGGGATCAACCTGCTCCAATGCTAGCACCTCGCCGTCAGGCGACCAACCGGTCGGGAGAAAAAGCTTTTTTTCGCTCTCCAAAAGCGTTTCCGCCTCGCCGCTACCGTCTGCGTCCTTCCATAACACGCGCATGACGGCGGGCGTGGTCATTCCATACGTGATCCGCTTTCCATCCGGCGTCCAGATCGGCGTCACGTTCTCCCATTCAGATGTGAACCGGGAAAACAATTCGCGGTCCACGTCATAAACCCACACATCATCGTTAGCCCCGCCGACCTGAACAGCGAGGCGGCGACCGTCCGGGGACAGATGGACCGTCCTAAAGGAGCGAGGCGCCAACCCTTGCACCGGCTGGGTTACTCCCCTGCGATTGGCCCAGACCAGACTGGTATAGTAGGTCTCGGGACTTCCGGGGACGTAGACGAGCGAACCGTTTGTTGAGAAGGAAAACTGCGCGACCCCGAAGACGTGAGAGGTTACCACACCCTTCAGGATCGGCACAGGAGACCCGGAAACCTCAAGACGGGTCAGATCGAATGAGACAGCCATGAGCGATCCCGCTCGACCAAAGACGAGATGGCCAGTTGAAGTATAGTGAGGGTTGCTGCCTCCTTCTAACAAGATTTCTACCTCTCCGGTCTCTAAAGATACAACGGCGATGCGGGCGTCATCGTAGGAGTCAATGTCGGAACTCCCGATCGTAAAAAGTACAGCTTTGCCGTCGGGAAGGATCTCCGGAAAACGATGGGTTTTTTCACCATTTTCGAAATCCGGTGTGGTGAGAGACTGCGGAGTGCCTCCGTCGGCTGAAACTCGGAAAAGGCCTGAGCTAGTTGAGGGAGCAAAGACAATGGTGTCATGGGGTCCCCAGCTCGCACCTCGGCTATTAAACTTGGGGATATCACAGATGATTAGCGGCGCTCCACCTGCAACCGAGACCTTCTTTAGCTTGCCTGCGCCATGGTCAAAGTAACCAATCCACCTTCCATCGGGGGAAAAGAACGGACCACTTCCCTTTGCGCCGGGGATCGGATAGGCCTCGAGCTGACCAATCTCGCGCAGGTATAGCTGTGTGCTGTCTTGGTCAGCTCGACCAACAACGTAAACTACACGCGTCCCGTCAGGAGAAATAGTAACGGCAGGAAGATCGGATAACGCCAACACTTCGTTTGATGACAGATTGATATCAAACCGTGCGATGGCTCGTTGCACTGACGATGGCGTGCGCCAGAGGCTCCAAAGGGCGACAGCGGCAATGACCGCCACCAAAGCCGCCAAGCCCCACAACGATGCCCGCCGCCAGTCCGGACGGGCAGGAATCGCTACGGCACTTGCCAGCTCTGCCGCAGGGGCGGTCACAGCTTCTTCAATCTCAATCCGGGCGTGCCCGATGTCACGCAAGCGGCGGTTGGCGTCTTTCTGGAGGCAGCGCCGCAGCAGATGGCGCACCTGCCCGGGCGTTGATGGCGGCAGCATCTCCCAGTCGGGCTCCCGTTCCAGGACCCGGGCGAGAGTGTCGCTTAGGGTTTCTGCATGAAAGGCTCCTTTGCCGGTCAGCAACTCGTAAACCACGCAGCCAAAGGCCCAGGTGTCGGCCTGCTTGTCCACCACCTTGCCCCGCACCTGCTCCGGGCTCATGTAGGCCGGCGTCCCCAGAATTCGACCTTCTTGCGTCCGGACTCCGGTAAGGGTCGGCAGTTGGGAGAGGTCCTGGATGGATGATTCCTCGCTCCACAAAGCCTTGGCCAAGCCAAAGTCCAGCACCTTCACCCTGCCTTCCGGCGTCACCTTGATGTTGGCCGGCTTCAGGTCTCGATGGATCACCCCTTTCTTATGCGCCGCTTCCAGCGCCTCGGTGACTTGGCTGCAAATATTCAGTGCGTCTTGCATGGGCACCGGGCCTGCCCGGGTGATTCGTTCGGCGAGGGTGTCTCCCTCCACCAATTCGAGCACGAGATAGTGAATCCCGGCGGACTCCTCCAGACCGTGAATCGTCGCGATGTTCGGATGGTTGAGAGAAGCCAACAGACGCGCTTCCTGACGAAAACGCGCCAGCCGCTCGGGATCCTTTGCGAAGGCCTCCGGCAAAACCTTGATGGCTACTTCGCGCCGGAGTTTGCTGTCACTCGCCCGATAAACTTCC
>JADFGZ010000406.1 GCA_022567475.1 Acidobacteriota bacterium
CGAGTGGGTTATGGTTTCGGATCAGCGGCACCGGCGGGATGCTTCACAGACAAACCCGAACTGACAATCATAATACAGAATGCCGGTTGGAATCGCGGGGAGGAGGAAGAGTAGCGCAGAATTTTCCCGTTTGATGCCGTTCCCAATGGTTCCCTGGAATTACTGTGTGGAGACAGCGGAGTTCTCCGCGAGGATTGCGTTACTCCCCATAGGCGATGCGCCCATAGGTGATGCGATAGACAGCGTCGGCATGGGCTACGCCAAGAATGAAAATGCTCTAAAGCGAATCCATGCTCCGGTTGTCGCGCTTCCGGCTGCGCGCCGGAAATATCGCGACCTCGAATATGCGGAGGGTCTATCGTTTTACGGTTTGGAGTTTTACGATCCGGAATAGTCTGCCGCCACCACAGGTTCCGGCTTCGCCGCCGGAGTTGCTGTATCGGTCAGCAGAGCCGACCTCACAAAGGCGCCGATCTCGTCGGCAACCGCCTCGGCGGGAAGGGGTCCCTCCGGCGAGAACCACCCGGCAGTCGCGGTGCACATGGTCAAGATGCAGTTCCGCACCACGCTGGTATTTTTCACCTGGAATACGCCTTTGCGGCGTCCCCGCTTCAAAATCGAGTCAAAGAGGCGCTCGTACTCCCGGCGCAACTTCAAGATGACCCGGAGGTTTTTCTCTTCCAGCGAACGCAGTTCGCTGTGGCTGATAAAGGCCTCCTCTTTCTTTTGCGTGTGGAACAGGACATGCCAGCGTACGGCAGCATCCAGTTGCTGCTCCGGCTCCTGGCCGGATTCGGAAATCTCCTGCAGTCCGCGCAGCAACTCCGCGATGGTCCCCTGCATCAGCTCAAAAAGAATAACCTGCTTGCTGGGGAAATGGTGATAGAGGCTGGCTGCTTTGATGTCGAGCGTGGAGGCGATCTCCCGCATCGTCATGCCGGAGTAGCCGAAGTGGAACAGCAGGTGGCATCCCACCTTCCGAATCTGGTCCAGACGCGACGCGGAAGCAAGCGAGGGAGGAACCATCCCCCGCTTTCCCCGGCCCGGCGCGGCGGGCAGCAGTGTCCCCACTCCTCCCGCCATGCTTTGCCGTAAGGTCCTAGGCATAGGCGCTGGGTCCCTACATATACCGGCGGCCCTTCTCCGGGTCCGGCTCCTTCAGGCCAAACTGCTCGATCACCTTGCGGGCCTCCTCCCGGTACTGTTTGCGGCATTCAGCGTTGGTGCGTTTCTTGATGCCCCACTCCTGGTACTTCTGGCTGCGCTTGGAGTCCGAGCGGCCAAACATGTCCAGACAGCGGGGATACATGCGATCCAGGGATTTCTGCACATCGGCCTTGCCTTCCTCCGTCTGGCAGAGGGTGTCCAGTATCCGCAGCCCGTGCGCGATGTGTTGCTGCTCTTCCTTCAAAATCTGCGGGATGATGCGCGCCACCGGCAGGTAGGTGGACTCGCCAAAGTCTGCCAGGTGGTACCCGCCCACGCGGTCGATGAAAACACCAAAGCAGCCCATGTCCGCCCAAGTGTTCAGCGGCTCGCGGAAAATCTCCAGGATGCGGTCCTGGGACCGGTTCTTCAACTGGTAGGAGACATCCACATTCAACTCGGCGAGAAGCTTGACGAACTTGCGATGATGGTCGATTTCTTCCGCTGCGGTCTTGGCCAGCATCAACTGGTCCTCGGCCGTGGGCGCCGCCAGAATCCATTTCTCAACATAGAGGTGCGGACCGCCCAATTCGCTGTCGGCCTGGATGGTCAAGACCTTGAGCAACAAGTCCTGATACTCTTTGTCCATTTTGGGGAAATCGGCTGCTTCAATTCGATCGGTAAACATACATTCAACTCCTTATGGAGATTATTTGGATTTTCTTTTTGCTTTCAAATCAGAGGGCGCAACGCGCTTCCAGCTTTCGGAAAAGCGCACGCCGGAGCTCTTCAACAGATTATGCACAGGGCAGCGTTCCGCCAGCCGCTTGCGCCACAGAGCAAGCCTGCGAGGAGGCTCCTTGGTGGTAACCAGCGCTTGCACGCGCACCGAGGGGATCGGCTTGCGGACGCGGGCCAGCCCATACATGCCGCGCGGGTCCAGTTGGGCCGAGATGGTGAACTCTAAATGGCGGAGGTCAAAATCCATGGTTTTGGCCACAAAGCTGCCAACAACGCTCAGGGAGGCTGCATAGGCTCCCAGAATCGCCTCCAAAGGCATTAGCCCCCGGTTGGAGCCGCCGAGCAACTCCGGCATGTCCAGCCGCAAAACCTTGTCGCGCGCGCGAATCAATACGCGGCTGGAGGTCTCCATCCTGGCCTCGACGAGCATTCCTGTTTGGGGGACTTTGCGAAGCTTCAACATGGGATATTCCTGGTCGGCCATTACCCTGACAAGCGTTAGGCTGAATTATTATGAAGGTGTTATTCCCCCCTGTCAAGATCGAAACTGTGCACGGTGGCTCACAGATAACAGCAAGGAAAAATGGCGGCGTTTCCTTGGCTGGTTTTTTGCCCTGGAAACAAAATATAGACACAAAATATGGACACAAAATATCCTTGCGTCCCCTCTGCCAGCCGTTGTAGTACAATATGCGACGCAACGGGATGGGCCCGGAAGACTGCTCAAGACCGTCACCATTCGCATGGAGCCCGCAGCGCGACGAAGCGCCTGACCCTGGCCTCGAACCAGGGCTGACCTGAACTCAGATCATGTTCCACTTCCGCCAGACCGCTTAGTTTTTTCTGCCCGCCCCGCAAACCTCACAACTCAGGGAGGTGAGTTATGCGAACGCCCCTAATCCTCGGTTTATTGGGAGCGCTTTTCTTGCCATTATCTTTAGCAGGCCAGGAAACAAAGCCAGTAAACCAGCAAGATTGGGAAATTACCTCGGAGGAGGCTGCCAGGGAAAATCCGGTCGAGCCCGAAGAGGAAACGCTGCAAGAGGGGAAGGTGCTGTTTGATTCTCAGCGCGCCCTGTGCCATGGAAAGAGCGGCGATGGAAAAGGCGATCTGGCTGCGTCGTTG
>JADFGZ010000407.1 GCA_022567475.1 Acidobacteriota bacterium
CAGTCTGTCGAATGGTGCTCCGTTACCTTGTAGCTCTTGCACAGGATACAAGCTGTCTAGCACCGCTTCTTTATCATCCATTCGGACATTTGCAACCCAGATGTTGCTGCGGCGGCAACCTTCTCTCCACATTTTGTGGTTTCCACTGAAGTCAATACCCAGCCAGCGCATTGGCGTCATCCTCCGAAACAATTTGTGAAAATGCCTCTAAATATCCAAGTAAACCACCGCCTCCCAGCCCTCCTCGGTCTTGCGAACCGAAAGCTGGTGATAGGTCACCGCCTTGACGGCAACGGAATGCTGCTGTCGTGCCGGGTCGCGTCGTTCTCCCCATCCCTCCCCCTCGATCATATTGTCGCCGATCTTCTGAATCCGAAAATCGCGGAAGACCCAGCCCTCCGCATCCATGTAATAGAGAATCTCGCTGAGCCAGTTCACAAGCAGATCTTCGAGGTCTGCCCCTTGAGCAGATAACGAAACGTGTTCCGTGGAACCGGAATCCTCCGCTTCCAGGGCAATGGCTGCCAGACCGTGTCCGCCGTGCACGAACAACTCCGCCAGAGTCCGGCCATATACTCTGAGTCCAACATCAGCGGGGTGTTCCAGAATTTCATAGGAAGGTTTGTTCACGGATGGCCCTCCGCGACACAGTCGAACCACAAGCGAGACAAAACAAAGTTCGGTGCGACCGGAAAGGAACTGAGCCGGGGTTGATTTCCACGAAGCAGTTAATCTCCGCGCAAATGAAGACGCTCGATGCTCAACGCGCGTCCCGAGTCAGGGTCTGCCTGAATGAGAACCGCCGCCAACCGGACGTCATTCTCAGCCGCCTCAAAACGGGTTGGCATCTGGGTAAGGAAGCGCTGCAGAATGCCCTCCTTGACAATTCCGATGACGGAGTCGTAAGGACCGGTCATGCCAACGTCGGTGACGTAGGCGGTTCCGTTCGGCAGCACCCTTTCGTCCGCTGTGGGAATGTGCGTGTGCGTTCCGACGACGGCTGTGGCGCGGCCATCCAGATACCATCCCATGGCCACTTTTTCCGAGGTCGCCTCCGCGTGCATATCCACGATTCTGATTTTGCAAGAAGAAGGCAGCTTCTCCAGCTCCCGGTCCGCGGTGCGGAAAGGACAATCCGTGGAAGCCATAAAAACACGGCCTTGCAGATTGATCACGGCGTACTCTACGCCTCCCCGGGTTTTTCCCAGATAGCTGCCCTGCCCCAGTTCCCCGGGATAGTTGGCGGGACGGAGCAGGCGGGACTCGCGAGGAAGATACTCCAGAATTTCCTTACGATCCCAGATATGGTTGCCGCTGGTCAGCACATCGATATCCAGGGCAAGAAGCTCCTCCGTCAGGCGGGGAGTGATGCCGAAACCGGCAGCGGCATTTTCGCCGTTCGCCACTACCAGATCCACAGCACGGCTGCTGACCAGATCGGAAAGATGGCTGGCCAGCAGATTCCGCCCCGGCCTTCCAAATATGTCCCCAATAAAAAGAATGTTCATTCAGTTGCCGCCCTCAGCGCGACCTACAGCTCGCATTCTCCCTTCCGGATATTGCGCATCGGGACATGGTTTGCAACCAAGCCGGCGTCTCTCGGATTCGATTTTGGTGGATAGGCAGCGGGAGAGCTAAACAGAAATGTGAGCAGACCGCTTGACCGTGGGTGAACTACTTTTGAACCCGCGTAATACGGGCGGAGGTCCAACGTATCCCTTTAGGCTTCTCTGCCATTCCGCGCCGTCGCGGGCCAACAGAGCCTGCACACCGGAATGTCAATCGGTCCCCCATGTTAAAAGCATTAGCTCAAAAGTAACGCACTTGCACATGCCTCGCAGTGCTGCTCCCGGTCATATTATATCCCGGTTCCACCACGCTTGCTCAACCTTAGAAAATTTCCAGCCGAAGAGCGCAACCGGCGTCTCAACCCGGTGGCGCGTTTTGCTGCTTGCTCCGTTTCGCAGGGATCAAGGAACAGGAGGCCGCCACGGCAGGGTTCTTCGCAAGCCCCTCCCGCGTCTTCATCGGCGAATGAAATTGAAATTGCGCCGAAGCTAACCCGCTTTTCGGGCAGCGTTTTCAAGCGCCTGCCGGAACTCGATGCTCTTCTCGGCGACCGCCCCATTTAATTTTTGATAACGCTCCGAAAGGCGTTCGCACTCGTCGGCAAAATGCAAAGCAGCCAGAACGGCCAGTTCGAGCGAGTCGATGGTTTGTGTCTTCTCCGCAATCGAACGCATTTTTCCGTCCACCAGTTTTGCCAGCCGCCGCGCGTATTTCTCCTCCGACTCGGACCGCAGAGTGTACAAGCGGTCGTAAATTTCCACGCGAACTTCCTGCAATCGGTCGGCCACAACTCCTCCTGCTAGTCCATTGCGAAAAGCCGTTTTTATTATGCTTCCGCTTACTCGTTTGTCAATGAATCCACTTGGGTCCTGAGTTTCTGAACACGGCCCCGCACCGTCTCCCTTTGCTTCTCCAGGCGGTGCAACCGGCCCTCCAATAACCGGATGGTCTTGTTTTGCTCGTCGAAGGTGGCCTGCAGACGGGAATTTTCCCGCGCCAGTTCCGCGCTCTCCGCCTTTGCCGCTTGCAGGATGCTGCTGGTCTGGTTAATTTTCTCTTCGAGCTGGAGCAGTTGCTCCAGACCGTCCGCCGGCAAGGAAGACTCACTCATACGCTAGTCTATTTCTCCCTTCCGTGCCAACACGCCAAATCGTGGTTTCCTCTTCCGGCGCAATCTTCCGTTGGCGTGGACAGGCTGTCGTGTTCTTGGGAAGTTGCCCCGGCAGGCCTCACATTCGGATTTGGGCTCCCAGCTTCCGCTCCAAACACTCAATCACCCGGGCGCTGTGGCCTGTCAACTCCCCCTCCGTCAGGGTGGAGTTCTGGCTTTGAAAAATCAGCCGGAGCAGAAGGCTGTATTTTCCCGGCGGAACCGGAGCGCCACGAAAGATCTCGACCGGAGTCACCGCCACCAGCTCCGGAATGCCCAGTGAA
>JADFGZ010000121.1 GCA_022567475.1 Acidobacteriota bacterium
CGCCGCAGGCACACCAGATGCTTTTCCTCGTAGAATCAAAGGATTGCTGCGGGAACTACAACTACTTCCGGCGACGGACTCGTTGTGCCCTGAGAAGGGATACCTTTTGGTGACTGGAGGGGGCGAATAGTGTTCGATTTAGTGATCAATGGTCGAAGGGACCGTGGACAGATGTGCCACTTCACTTGCAGCCTGCGAGGTACGCTCGGGGGACTGGTGTCTCTTTTTGTGAACAAACAGAGCGCTCAGTTCGTCCACGTACACCTGATCCCAGTCAGGTAGGGCCGACAAAAGCGTTCCCAGTGGCGCTTCGCGCTGGAGCAAGCAGGCCTCCACCCGGTACTTGCGCAGCAGAAACAGCGCGTCGGGGTTTAGGCGGGTGATGTGGAGATAATCGGAAAGGACTCCTCCATACTCGTAGATGTCGGCCCGCCCATCAATGAAGACTGTGTGCTCCGGGCCGCGCGACCAGATCAGGTAACCGCCCCAATCGGAATCGTTCAACAGGCGCGCGGTGACCGGGTGTTGACGCAGATAAGCGACAGCTCCGCGGGGATAGGCGTCCGCGACGACTCGGTGCAACTTTTCCTGGGAAGGAAAAAATCGCACCAATCCCACGACAATGAGCACCAGGAGTGCGGCATTCAAAACAGTGCGGTCTTTGACCGGCTGGTAGCCGCGTATCCAACGGGCCAGCAGAGTGGCCAGCAGGGGCGCGAATACAATGACGAAAACTATAGCGAAACGCCGGTGCACGAAGGTGGTGTAGATAGCGAATAGCAGAAGCCCCATCTCCTCCAAACGGTAAGTCCGACGGAAGAGCATCTGAGCGGAAAAAAACAGCAGCACCAGAATCAAGAACAGCTTCCACAACATCGAATGGAATACCGGGGAGTGCCACTCCCCGATATTGGCGATATTGACGGGTTGAAAGAGGGCCAATTCCAGGGGATAGGCGGCTAGACGGGTTCCGTAAGGAGTTACTGTCAGCGCGATGACGCTTAGCAGAGATATCACCGCCAGGTGGCGGCGTTGCTCAACTGTCCAAGGCTCTGCTGCCAGGCCATCCCAGCGAAAGCTCATTAACCCACTCATCCAGTAGAGACCCAGGGCGAAGAGCCCAACGGCAAAGGAACCATGCGTGTTCACCCAGAGGAGAAAAATGAACGGGAGGACCCATAAAGTTTTTAGCCGGCCTTGCCGAAAGCTCTCCAGGCATATCAGCGTGAGGAGGAGAAAGATGTAGCCAAGCAATTGCGGGCGCGCAGCGAAGAACAGAGCCGCCAGGGGCAACAGAACGATGCAGGCCACAAAAGCGGCTTTGACGTTTCCGCTTCGCAGGTAAGCATAATAGTAGAGCAGCAGCATCAGCGTGCTCGTCAGCGCCATCACCAATGCCACCAGCACCGGCAAACCACCAAGCCGCATCGCCAGCGCCATCACAACACCGGCGAGCCATTCATACGCTATCCAGTCATTGCCAGTCACAGTGAAGGAATAGAAATCCGACGTCGGCCAGGCGCCTTTTGACAGGATATGCTCGCCCACGGCGATATGCCACCAGATGTCACCTTCCCATTTGTGCAGAAATTTAATTAAGGCGCCGTGATAAGCGCCGATAACGAGCAGGGCGCCCATCACCACCGGGAAGCAAAAGACCCAGCGCAGCTTGGCCCTCACTGCGTCGAGCTTCCTCGGAGGAGAAAATGCTGGAGGTGGAAGGGTAGTCATGGGCTAATCGGTAGGCCGCTCGGCCGAAAGGGGGCATAAGGAACCGCTATTGCTGCTCCGGCCCACATCTCCTGCTGGCTTTCTCTGCGAACAAACAGGGCACTCACCTCGTCCGCGTAAACCCGCTCCCAACCGGGTGACGCCGCCAAGAGCGTGCCCAGCGGGGCATCGCGCTGGAGTAAGCAGGCCTGCACACCGTACTTGCGCAGCAGCGACAGCGTCTTTGGCTTCAAGAGCGTCATGCTCATATAGTCGGAAAGCACCCCGCCGTAGTCATAGATGTCCGCGCGGCCATCAATAAAAACTTTGTGATTCGGGCCGAGGGACCAAATCAGATAGCCGCCCCAGCCGTATTCGTTCAACAGGCGTCCACCGACCGGGTTTTGCCGCAGATACTCCACGGCTTTTTGGGGATAGTTTCGAGCAACCACATCCTCCAGCGACTGCCGGGAGGGAAAGAACGCCACCAGACCTCCACAAATCAGGGCAACCAGAACGGCATTGAAAACGGGGCGGTCCTTGGCGGATTGGTAGGCGGGCAGGCGGCGGGCCAGCAACGCAGCCAGGACCGGTGCGAGTATAAGAATGAACAGAATAAAAAACCGACGGTGCACGGAGGCAGAGAAGACAGCAAACAGCAGCAGCGCCATTTCCTCGAGCCGGTACGTGGGGCGGAACAGCACGTGGCCCAGAAAGAATAGCAGCAGCAAACCTACAAACAGCTTGCCCATCAACAGCTCGGGACTCAGCGGCTGCCACTCCCGTATGCTGGCGATATTCACGGATTGGAACAGCGCCATCTCCAGGGGATAAGCAGCTAAACGTGTTCCGTACGGAGTCAATGACAGAGCCACGACCGAGAGCAAAAACACCAATCCCAAGTGGCGGCGTTGCAGGGCCGTCCAGCGCTCCGCTACCAAGCCGCCCCAGTGGAAACTCACTAACCCGCTCACCCAGTAGAGGCCCAGAGCCAGGAGACCGAAGACAAACGAACCATGCGTATTCACCCAGAGCAAGAAGACCCCTGGAAGAATCCACAAGGACTTTTGCAGGCCCTTCCGGAAACGCTCCAAGCAAATCAGCGTGATCAGCAGAAAAATGTATCCAATCAGCTGCGGCCTCAAGGTAAAGAAAAGTGCGGCAGCGGGCAATAACAGCGTGCAGGCTACGAAGGCAGCTTTGACGTTCCCGCTTCGGAGGTAGGAATAGTAATAGAGCAGCAAAAACAACGTGCTGGAAAGCGCGATCAGTAACACGGTGCGGCCCGTCAGGTCTCCCAAGCGTGTGGCTGCTGCCAGGAGCACTTCGCCAAGCCACTCGTATGCCATCCAGGCATTGCCATGAACAGTAAAGGAATAGGGGTCTGTCTCGGGCCAGATGCCGTCCCTCAAAATCTGTTCGCCGACCGCAATGTGCCACCAGGTGTCCGGGTCCGGAGGATTTAGACGCCCGCACGCAAAGACACCGGCCACCAGCAGCGCTCCCAGAAAAACGGGGAAAGAGAAGGCCTTTCTCAGAGTGGCCTGCACCCCCAACCAGACTGTGGATTGCGGCGCTGCAATTAAACGGAACGTGGCCATAGCCTAACTCCCGCGCACCAGCCGTACGGGGAACAAACTCCCGCTCCCGCCCGACACCGGCCCGCCGCTATCCGAGCCGCCGCCGCTACCGCCGCCGCCGCAGCCACTACTGCTGCCGCCGCCACCGCCGCCGCCGCCGCACCCAGCAACGTTGAGGATCACCCCGTTGATCTTCCCCTGCGCGGCTTTCTCTACGTTAGTGATAAAGATCTGCAGGAATCCCACGATGATCACGGTGGAGTTGCAAGAGCCTCCGGGGCACAAATCGTGTCCGTCATAGAGGGGAATGGTCACGATGGCGTCGCTCGAGCTGATGATCTGGCCCCGCAGGTAAGGGTTCGGATGGTTAGAGCCCCCGGTGATTTGGAAGGGAACACTCGAAGTGTCGAGGATGTCTTGTCCTGTCTGATTGGGAAGTTGGTGAATCAGGCATTCCACACCCATCCGTGACGGCCCCACCATGTTCCCCGTGTTGAGCTGGACGTCTACCTCTTGCCCACAGACCACCTGATTGGTGTTGCAGCAAGCGATGTTGCGTGCGTAGAGTGCCGCCCCCGGTCCCAGCGAGCCGGTGTTCTGCGCGCAGGTCGGGCACAGTGCAGGCTCTTCCCCGGGCGGAATCTGGATGGGAAAAAACTGGCTTGGCGCCGCAGCATCCTGCGGGTCTCCCCACTTTAGAACTAAGGACTGCCCGATCACGCCGCTCGGATAAGCGCCGGGGTAGACAATATCCCCCGTCGTCTCATTGACATAGTTGACATCACAACTGGTGTCCGAGCCCCCGTGTGCAGGGTCTGGGTCGCAATTGGGCAAAATCCACGGTTTGATACATCCGGCGCAAAGAGGCAGATTACCCCCGGATGGGTTGAAGGCCTCCGCGGTTGCGGTAGCCGTCACGTCCGCCTCCAGCATTCCGATCCTCATGGCCTTCGCGAAGAAGGTAGGGAGCGCGTTGCCGCGGGCCGCCGTCCGCTGCACCGTCACCGTGATTTGAGGATTCTCCGGCACGGAAAAATTAAACGTTATGTCACTGCTCTGGATAGCGGCCGCTTGCCCGCCGATCAAGTTTTCGGCGCCCACTATGATTGCGTCTTGCGTCGCCAGCGTCTGCGCCGTGGACTGAGAAACCAAGCCGGAGATAAAACCCGAATCAATAAACTCCTTGGCGCCGGCCAGCGCCGCCGCGTCGGCCGCTCGCTGGGCTTCGCTGCGCGCGGCGTAAAGCGAGACCAAATCGATAGCTAGCGCCCCCATGCCCATCAGCACGAAGAGCGATACCGCCACATAAATAAGGGTGGCACCGCGTTCTTTGTTGCGGCGCGGCTTCTGCAGTTGTTTTCCGAACATGGCCTGCTCCTTCATCTAGGTAAAATTTTCCATCACTGCATCCGACGATATCGTAAATGAGTCAGAATAGCTGGCGGAGGGCACCATGAGTCGGATGATTTGGCTGAAACTCCAACTGTAGGGATAGTTCAATGTCACGCGAGTTGAAACCATCAGCCCGGAGGGCCCGGTAACAATGAAGTTCCGCTCAATCACCAGGAGCTGATCACTTGTGCCGCTCTGGCAATAAGCCCATATGCGAAGCGCAGGATCTGCAGCGCAGGGCTGGGCCAAGTCGATCAAAGAAGTGTCCACGTTCTCGCCATTCAGGTAGTTGACCACCGCTTCGGCAATTGCTTGGACCGTCAGCGGATTGGTCTGGGACAGGTCAGCCGTAGGCTGGTCGATGGCGATCCGCGCTCCTTCCCGGGCCGCATTGTTAAGCTTCTGCTTTAGATTGTAAGCGGATCCAAAATCGGCGATGCCAACGACTAACACCAACAAGAGCGGAAACACGAACGCGAATTCCACCAATTGGGAGGCGCCTGTTCCCCATAGCCACGCCGCCCAACGGCGCAGGCCAGCTTGTGCAGCTCGACGGCAACCGGATTCGCTTTGACTTCTCACTATCGCTCCTCGCGCATTTGGATGCTAATCGGAATGGATATGCTGGTTAAATGCACAGAAGTAAACGGCATAAAGAATGTAAAGGGATAGTCATAGCTGATTACAACCCCCGTCTCCTGAGGAGTCGTGGTTGGATTTAGAACCACGTTCCGCTGCATCGTGAAGTTGGAAACTAAGTTTGGCTTCAGCGACGCAACAGAAAGCGCCGCATCTATCACCGTACGCACTTCAGTCTCTGTAGGAAAAGCGTTTCCGCAAGAGGCACAGCTGGGAATCACCGCAAACCGGGCGCCCTCACGAGTTGCGCGGGTCATGGTTTGATAGACATTGTAAGCTTGTGCGATCCAGATTATCCCGATCAGCAGCATGAGCAGCATCGGAATAACGAAGGCAGCCTCGACCAACTCCGCGCCCTTCTCCTCCGCGAGCCTTTTCCGGCAGGAGAGGGGATGGGGCTGTGCGCGTGTATCCAAATGATGACACATCAGGTCTTCCGTCCTAATTCTTCGGCGCATACGTTGTAGGGTCAGTGCAATTTCCGTTCCAACCTTTGCGCCAATTCGGGCTTCGCAAATACCGAAAGGAGTCGATTACCTCGAAGGAAGTGCGCACGCTGTCTATGCTCGCGCCTATCTGCTGGATTTTCTCTTCCTTTAGGTGCCCAAGCAAACTAGCGGCATACACCAAGTAGCTGATACGATCCGGGACCAAATCCATCAGGCGGACACAAGTGGCATCTACGGCTACTGGATCATCCCCGACCACCAGAACCCCGCAGGCTTTGGGTGTCCCCTGAATTGGCCCATTTCCCTCCATCCCCACGATCCCGTCCACAATGACAAAATCCGGCCGCACCGTGCTGTTGATATCAATCAGTGCCTGGGTAATGCCAGCCCAATGAAGAATGTTTTTCGGCCATCCATAGCAACATCCCGGAACAATCCCAAACATGTTTTTCAATGAGAGCGTCACGCCAGCCCAGTGATGTGTCTTCAGCTTGGGCATGGAGACGACCAAATCGGCTTGCAGGACCGCTTGCGGTAGGTGAAGCTCTTTTAACCTGGATGCACGAGTCTTGAGGGAAACGCGGTGAACCTCGTCCACATTCAAATCGACGAACGTCCCCGGAAGCCGCCCGATGTACTCCCGCAAGCGCATCGCCTCCACAATCGCTTCCGAGTCCCGTTCCAGAGCCGGCCCTTCGCCGACAATCACACGCCGCGCGCCGAGACGCAGAAAGCTTTCGCGAGCGGCCCCTACCACAGCCGGGTGCGTATTCATCGCCAGATTGTCGGAGTCCAACCCCACAAAATTTGGCTTGAGCAGGATTACCTTTCCTTGCACTGTCAGTTTGAATTCCCGAAGTGCCTCGAACAAAACCGCAGACAAATCAGCTTGATAGCTGGCGGCTTGCTGGATGGCCACCCGCGAGGGCGCGCGTGCAAAGGAAGGGAGAAGCGAGTTGGCAGAGGCACTCATCTCTCCGTCACTCCCCGCCGCACCGGCTCCAGATACTTGCGCGTTGGGTTGAGCGCTGCAAGCACCCAAGCCATCGTCGGGACGCTGTGGAAGAACTGGTTATTCAAAAAGAAACTTTGGAGGGTGGGTTCCAATGGCGGCGTTGGTCGCCCATAGGTTTCGAGGCATAAGTGCGCCAGTGCCAGCGAACCAGGTCCCCGAATGTGCTGGTAGGCGCATTCCAACCAGTCCAAGCTTTGCTGGTTCTCCGGCCGGTCGGGATAGTCTTGCAAGGCCAGCAGCGCCCACACGGTTGGTCCTACCTGCGGTTGTCCCGCAACGCCATACACCATGGGGTTGCCACAATTCCAGCCACCTCCGGAGCACATTCTGTCGTAGAGCATTGCTTCTCCGAGTCGCTGGCGGCGTACGGCGCTTCGCAGAAGCAAGTCTTCAGGAAGAATACGGAGCAGAATCAGCGCATAACTCGTGGGCTCTGTCCAACTACTGGTGCCCGGAGTCCAGCTCCAGCCACGGAAGGAGTGGTTCTGTTTCACAGCGAAGGTCTCCCCGAAAACTCTGTTTCGGATGCGCCACCACAGCTTGCCCTCTCCGGGCCAGGCATCGCAGAGCCACCGGACTCCCCGGGCCACTGCGGAACGCGCCAATCCCTGCGTATGAAGTGTCAAGCATGCCAAAGAGGTGACCCAACACCCCGCTTGCTGTCCGAGACACGCGGGCCAAGATCCATCGGGCAACTGCGCCGCAAGCAACCAGTCGTTTCCACGACCAACTGAATTGGTGACCTCGCCCGAATTCGAGGCACTAGCCAGGGCCAGAAGCGCCGAGCAAGTCGGTTCTACCGTGGTTCCCAAACCGAGCTGATTGCCCCAACCTCCATCAGAGTTTTGTGTCTCCAGAAGGAAGGGGAGACAAATTTCGCGGCGAAACGCTTGGCTAGGGGCATCCTTAAATCGGCGCGTTGCTATTTTAAGGGCACCGAGCATAGCAGAACCATTCCTCCTGTCGGCTTACATCAGCCGGGTATAGGACGATACTTCTTCCAGCACATTCCTGTCCTTGTCGAAGTGTGTCGGATGAATTTCCAACTGGTTGATCAAACGGTGCAAGTATCCCCGCGCGATTCCCAATACTCGAGCTGCCTCCGCTTTATTCCAATTGCACTCGCACAAAGTACGCAGGACCATTCGCCGCCTGAAATCGCGCACTTCCTCTTCGTACGAGTTCACCGTTCGAATCTCCTCGAACCCATTGCGCAGGTTCGAGGGGAGATGCCAAATCTCGATCGTTGGCTTTCCGGCCAGTACCACCGCACGTTGGACTATGTTTTCCAGCTCGCGCACGTTGCCGGGCCACGTGTATTCCTCCAGGGAGTGCAACGCGAGTCGCGAGAAACGCTTGACGTTTTTGCCAAACTGGTTTGCAAATCGCTGGAGAAAGTGCTGCGCCAAGACCGGAACTTCCTCGCGTCGCTCGCGCAAAGGAGGCATATGAAGCTCCATAACATTTATGCGGTAGTAGAGATCCTCCCGGAATTTCCCTTGTGCCACCATTTCCGTTAGATTGGAATTTGTGGCACATAGCAAACGGAAATTGACGGTTATCAGTGCGTTGCCGCCCAGACGCTGGAACGAACGTTCCTGAAGCACCCTCAAAAGCTTTGCCTGTAGTGCTAACGGTAGATCGCCCACCTCGTCGAGGAACAGTGTTCCCTGGTCAGCATCTTCGAATCGTCCGCGACGCATCGTCATTGCTCCTGTGAAGGCGCCCCTTTCGTGCCCGAACAGCTCGTCTTCGACCAACGTCTCTGGAAGATTGGCACAGGAAAAGGCGACGAACGGGCCCTCGACTCGCGAGCTCAGACGATGCATGGCACGGGCCAGCAGCTCCTTGCCGGTGCCGGTGTCGCCGGTGATGAGCACGTTGACGTCGCACGGCCCAACCTTCCGTGCCAGCGCAAACATTTGTTGCATCGGTTCGGAGCAGCCCAACATTTCATACAGGTTCTCCGCAACATGTTCTGGAGAATGCAGCCTGTGCAGTTCTTTTTCCATCCGACGGTATTTATCAGCACGCCGGAGGATCAGGCGAAGGTCAACCATGTCAGGCGGACTGTGAAGCGTGTCGAAGGTGCCAGCCCCCATGAGCTTGCTAGTGAGCGAGTGGTCATCTTGGTTCAACACGACGATAATGGGAGGAGGGAGAGGTGTCTGATTAATTTCATCCATTAAGCGAAGACCGGTTTCCAGATCCTCCTCGCTTCTGGCCCCCCGTAGATCTAGGAGGACAACATTCCACCAAGCTTCCTGTTCTCTCGCACTGCCGAGGTTCAGTCCGTCACTTTGGCGCACATCGTAACCCGCCCCCAAGGCCCGGGCGACGACTTGAGTGAACCCCGTATCCGAACTGCAAAACCAAATGTGAATCGGTTCTGGTTTCATCTCTGGCGCTCCTTCGAGTTGGTTTTTGCCCGTCAGTGTCGCGGTTTTATTGGGGAATATCATACTGTTTCCTGTAAAGCAAAATTTTCACAGACAGCCGCAAAGCCGCTGAACTCTTTCTCTTCTGCGGTTCCTTCGGCGCGGAGAACCCGCCCCTCAACTTCCATCCGCAAAGAAGGAAACAATTCCTCGAGTTGTGGCAAAACTGTCTCATATCGAATTGCCGACCCATCGGGTGGAGAAGCGCCTGCAAGAATAAAAACGCCTCCGGCGCTGATATCTCGAATGACACCACTCCCGGATCGGGAACGTCCTTCCGCGTCTTTCCACGAGAAGGTTACGGGGAGGTTCAACTGGTAGCGAGCGAATTCCCTATTTTCCACGGCATAACCGATCCTACCCCATTGTTGTGTTTCCATTGCGGCATCGGGTTCTACTTTGCGAACCCGCAACACATTCAATCAAACACCTTGCGCCTCGGGGCGAATCTGCGCAAGAAGCAGAAAGTCTCCCTTCGCAAAGAGAAAGGCAGCCTTCCTGATAAGGGTCCTGAATCACCCGCCACATGGGCCGCTCGAGCGCTCCGAATAGGGCCGAAATTCTCTATGGGAAAATAGAGAAGAAAGACCTATGGTAGCGGGAAGGCAATCCGTTCAGCACTCGGGAAAGGTTGAACCCTTTCGCCCTGGCGAACTTCTTCCATTGAGGATACCGTGACAGGAATTCCAACCAGGATTTCCACAGGAATCGGCTCGCCTGACCGGAGGGCTGGCTGGAACTTCCAGCGTCCGAAGGCAGCCAAGGCAGTTTGGTCGGCTTCAGGCTGCACGCCTTGCAAGACTCTCAACTCTTCTACCGACCCGTCCTCTCGGATCACGCCGTGCAAAATGATCGTCTTGTTTTCATGGTCGACAGAGATAGGAGGCCTTTGAAAGTCAAACCTCTCCTTCGGCCAGGGCGCGGTCAAGATCTGTTTCAGATCGGCAATTATATCTCCCGACCGTGGTGCTCCATTCCGCGAGGGATGATCCTTATATTGACAATACTGCAGGATCCACTGCTTGCCCGGCATGGACAGATACGTTGTGTGGATCTTACCCCCCCGAAGTACCCCGTAGACTTGCAGTCCACCGCCGCCGAGAGGTCCGGTCGTGATCAGCAAAGTATTTCGGGGAGTTCGAGGCTGAGAAAGAACCGGGTACACCCGCGTCAAAGGCGGATCGAGAGAAAGCGCTCCCCGCCCAACGACACCCCTGCTGCCGCGACCACCAGAAATACTAAAAGTCGCTTTTCCGTTAGCTCCTGCACCTCCTCCGCCCCCACTGCCGGATCCTACAGCCACGCTATCGTCCCCGCCCGTACCGGCTCCTCCAGTCCCCCCCTTGGGGTCGCCTGCGGGAATCCCTCCGGGTGATCCAAGTTGTCCACCTGCCGGTGAAATTGAAAAGTCGCCGTAACGATTTCCGGGCGGGAGCACAAGCAACCCCGCCCACTGCCCAGGTTGAATATTGACAGCGAACAAGCCGGGCGATTCAATCGGGTTCTCATCACGGTTTCCGAGGCCTGCCGCGGCAGCCGCATTGGTTGAATTGGCCGCTTCAGCAGGCGCGGGAGGCGGTGGCACCGCGAGGCGCAACAGCAGCTTAGGGATTGGACTCAGCGCCAAGGCAATCTCGGGCGGTATTGCTGGTGGGGTTGGCACGGGGGGCGGGGGCGCTGGCACTTTCAGATGGGCCAGCAGATTAGGAAGTGGACACACTGGCAGCTCAATATCAGAAGGCGCCGTCGGTGGGTCAGCAGGCGGCGGGGCAGCGGGAACGACTTGCACGGTTGGACTTTTCTTTCTGGGCTGGATGTGAACTGGAATACTGGCCAAATTAACATTCGGCGGTGCTGGCGGAACCGACATGGTACTGAGTACCAGCATGTCAGGGAGGCGAAGCTCAAAAGGAATCCTTAGGTCCGGTGGGGAGGGTAGTTGCACAATCGTTTGGCGATTGTTGTCAGGACGCGGCGGTTTGGAGACCAAAGTTTTTCGGGAATTGAAAGCTGTGCTGCCGCGTGCAGGTTGTTGATCGGGTTGAGTTCCTTGCCCCGGACGGCCTCCCGGCCCCGGCTGGCGCAAGTTGGGAAGATATACGGAAAGGCGTAGCTTC
>JADFGZ010000122.1 GCA_022567475.1 Acidobacteriota bacterium
AATCCCGTAGTCAGAAGGAGTTGCCGAATGTGGGCGGCATCGGCGGGGTAGTTACGGTCCCCAGCGCCTGTGGTCGTGGACACGCAACAGCTCTGCTCCAACATACGGCGGCTATCATGCGAGACGAATTGGCCGTCCCGTTCGGTCTGCTATTCTGTCTTGAGACCCTGGCACCATTCTATGAACGTTTGGGATGGCAGAGGGTTTCTCAGGCAGTCCTGATTGACCACCCCCCGGGCAAGATAATCTGCCCAATGAATACGATGACGCTGGCCTGCCGCAGGCAAAAGTGGCCAGCAGGCTTGGTCGATCTTCGCAGCCAACCTTGGTGACTCTTCGTTGGACCACCAAGGGAGTCTACCCACGGCCCGCTGTCCAAAGGACTCTACGGTCTCAGGGCGGCGAGAATAAGTGCTCGCCGTGGCTTGTACCTACCCGCTATGGACTTCCTCAGGCCGCGAGGGAAATTGAAGCGCCCATGATAAGATTGACTGGTAGCAAGTAAAGCCCACGGAGAACTGATGCGAAACCCGAGCACTATAACGGTTTCTTTGCCGCCAGAGATCGCGGAAGAATTCGAGCAAGTGCGCAAAGCAGAGAATCGAAGCCGCTCGGAGATGATCCGAGAGGCGCTCCGGACCTACTTCACCTTCCTCCACCGTTTTCCTGAGGTCCGTCCAACCAAATCCGAACTTACCGCCATCCGCCGGGGGCGTCAGGCTTACGCGCGCGGCAAATATGCGCCCCTGGAGCATGTTTTCCATGACCTGGCAACTGGTGGTAACAAAACCCGCGCAAAAAGCCCTCGGAAAGCTTCCAGCAAAAGATAGAAAGCGAGTTGAGGCTGCCTTGGCGGGCATGCGCGAAAACCCTTTTGGCGGAGACGTCATCCGCTTGAAAGCCCATCCTGTTGCCTGGCGTCGGCGTGTAGGCGATTACCGCATCCTCTATGACCTGTATCCAGACCGATTGCTTGTCGTGGTGACCGCGATTCTCCGAAGAACTTCAACCACCTATTGAATTATTGTTGCAATGCTCGTTACGGCTGATTTCGTTTGCTTCTGCTCAGCTTCAAAAACTCAAAATCACCTTCCCGAACTGCTGGCCGCTTTCGAGATATTCATGCGCCTTGGCGACCTCTGTAAAAGGAAAGACCCGGTCCACCACGCCCTTCATTTTGCCCGCCTCAACTAACTGCAATATCCGGCTCATGTCGCCCCGTGTTCCCATGGTCGAGCCCAGGATCGACTGCTGGCGGATGAAGAGAAACCGCAGGTCGAACGTCACCTCAAAACCGGTGGTCGAGCCGCAGACTACCAGCTTGCCGCCTTTGGCGAGACTGCGCATGCTGGATTGCCAGGTGGCGGAGCCGGCGTGGTCCACCACGATTTCAACTCCCCTTCCCTGTGTGATCTTTTTCACTTCCTTCGCCACATCCTGCTTGTAATGGTCCAGCACAAACTCGGCCCCCAGCGCCTTCGCTTTTTCGAGCTTTGCGGTTCCGGCTGTCGCAATCACGCGCGCACCGTGCGCGCGGGCAATCTGTACGGCTGCGCTTCCCACGCCGCTCGATGCAGCCACCACCAGCACCGTGTCGGACGGCTTCACGGCGCACTTATTGACGAGCATCTCCCAGGCGGTCATATAAACCAAAGGAATCGCAGCGCCCTCCTCGAAATTGATATTCGAGGGCATCCGGATCGCCTTCGCTTCATCCAGGACCGCAAACTGGGTCTGCACACCTTCAAAGTGCTCACCCACAATGCCGTATTTCGGGCAATAGTTTTCCCTGCCCCCCAGGCAGGCCTGGCACAACCCGCACCCATAGCCCGGCTGAGCCAGCACGCGATCGCCAACCGCAAATTGGGTTATCTCACTCCCTGTCTCTTTCACCACGCCGGAGCCGTCGGCGCCGAGCGTCAGCGGCAGGTGCAAGCCAGGCAACCCTTTGCGGATCCATAGATCCAGACGATTCAGGGCAGCCGCTTTGACCTCCATCAGGATTTGCCGGGGGCCGGGCTTCGGCTGCTCGACATCATCGATGCGCAGTTGTTCCACTCCGCCATGAGCGTGAATCCGAATACTTTTCATAAAACTCCTTTAGCAAAAAGTGCGCTGGTAGCCACGATTGTAACTACAGAGATAGCGAAGAAAAATGCTATTACGGCGTGGGGCCGGTTTCCATGCTGGCAGGACGCACCAGCCCCGCCCCATAGGTCGCCACCCCGGGAATCGTGACCGGCAGCCTGCCGGTCACGCGTGTCTCTCCGAACAGCGCCCGGACGGCGGAGCGCTCCGCCAGAGGAAACGCGTCGAAGGTCAACAGCGAAGCCGGGGGACGCACCGACAGCTCGGCCAGGAAATAGGGGCTGCCGAGCACGACTAATATGAACCGTTGTTGCATAAGCTGGCTATTGGCCCCGGCCAGTTTCTGGAATAGTTGATGATAAACAGGCTCCAAAGCTACGGTCCCCTTGGAGGCGGCGGCATCGATGAACACGGCGCAAACAATCGCGTCGGCCTCGCCGGCCAGTTGGATTGCGCGCGATTCCATTGCCCCGGCAAAATAAGGTTCCAGGCGAAGGCTCGTTGCCGAGGGAAGCCGCCGGGAAATTTCCTGCAAGAATGCTTTCCCCTGATCGGAATTTCCTGTCTCGGCCAGGACCAGCACAAAAACGTTTTTTGTTTTCAAAGGGACCAAGTCTGCCGTCTCCTCCAGCAAAACCAGGGAGCGGACTGATAATTCCTCCGCCAACGACAAATGCTCCGGGCTCGCCAAGGCGGCGGGCAACTGCTCCAGGTCCGCCAATTTTTGGAGATGCAAACCCAAACGCGCCTTCGCTTCCAGAATGCGCTCGACGGACCGGTCAATCCGGCTCTCATCGATCCGGCCGCTCTCGATCGCGGCCACTATGGCGCGAATGGCAGCTTCCGGGTCCGGAGGCAACAGGAGCACATCCGCGCCCGCCTCCACAGCACGAAGAACCACCTCGGATGAAGAAAACTCCGCCGTCAGAGCCTGCATCTCTAAAGCATCGGTTACGATCAGGCCGTCGAAGTGCAACTGCTCTCGCAACAGATCCGTCAGCACCGCTTTGGAGAGTGTTGCAGGAGGCAAGCTCTCCGGGCCTGCTGCAGCATCAGCTTCGAGCGCCGGAACAACGACATGGGCGGTCATTACGGCGTCCACGCCGGCCTCGATGGCAGCGCGGAAGGGCGGCAGATTTTCCTGCTCCAGGGTGTTACGGTCGGAACGAACTATGGGAAGGCTGCTGTGGGAATCCCGGTCGGTGCTGCCGTGGCCTGGGAAATGTTTGGCTGTGGCCAGGACGTTGGCTGCGTGCGCGCCCTGGACGAACCGGCTGACGTAACGGGATACAACCTCCGGCCTCTCTCCGAATGCGCGGACGTTGATGATCGGATTCCGCGGGTTACTGTTGACGTCCGCCACGGGCGCCAGAACCCAGTTCACTCCTGCGGCCCTTGCCTCTTCTCCCGTGGCTCGGGCCATCTGAAAAACGCTCTCGGGGTCCCCGGAGCCGGCCAGCGCCATCGGCGAGGGGAACCGGGTGGCTTCGGCAAGCCGCATGCCCGCTCCGCGCTCCATGTCCGCCGCCACCAGCAACGGAACATCTGCCAGCGATTGCATCTGATTCAGAAATGCGGCGGTATTGGCAGCGCCAGCGGGCTGAACTGCCGTCCCATCCATACGATTGCCCAGCACAAACCCGCCGACTTTCCAGCCGGTGACCATCTGTTCATAGTGGCGGAATTGCCCGGTGTCCCAATTCAGAAAGTCACCGTAGGTGCGCACCACAATCATCTGCCCCACTTTTTCTGCGCGCGACAGCCGCGCCAAGGTGGCAGCAACCCACTTCTGCTGTTCCGGTTGAGCGCCCGGGCCGGACGGTCCTCCGCCGCAGGCCGCACAGGCAGCGACCCCGAGAAGAAGCACAAACAGCCATTCACGACGATGATGTTCGCTCCCGAACACGCCGCCCTCATCAACAAGAAAGTGGTTAGGAAGAAGGAATGCGTTGCTACTGATGGGCCTGCCGGTGAGCCGGTTTTTTTTCTTTCCCTTCTGCTGATTTTATTTTGACCGAAGCAGCGGGCTTTTTCATGCTTTTTCGCAGCAGCCGGGTTACGGCGCTGATCAACTCGGGAACCTCCCGGGGACCTTTGTTCAAGACACAATCGGCCTCCGGCACCGCCTGCTCCAGGCCCAGAGTCTCCGCGTAGCCCGACAACAAAACGACCGGCAGTTTCGGATCGGCCTGCTTGATCTTCCGCAACACCTGGTCCCCTTTCATCCGCGGCATTCTGTAATCCACAATCACCAGGTCCGCTTTCGCTTTGCGGAATTTTTCCAGGCCTTCCTGCCCGCCGTGGGCCGTGGTGACTTGATGGCCCATCTTTTCCAGCAGCGTGCGCCGCGCTCTGAGACCGGCGGCGTTATCGTCAATGCAGAGAATTTTTGGCATGAGTCTGATCGCGAAGAGGAGGATGGTAACAAAGTTGAAGCTGGGCTGTCAATTTCTCCAAAAACCCGGCGGCGATTTCCATTTTTCCAGCTTGACAAACGGCACAGAGGAGGGATTCAGTGAACGCGCTTGGCCTGCCCGGTCCAATATTTCTCCCGTAACACTTTCTTCAAAATCTTTCCAGTGCCGCTTTTCGGCAATTCCGGAAGAAATTCAAAGGACCGGGGAATTTTATATACCGCCAACCTCCCTCGGAGGAAAGCGGTTAATTCCTGCTCGGTGGCGGAAACATTTTTTTTCAGCACCACCAATGCTTTCGGCACCTCCCCCCATTTCTCATCGGGAACGGCGATGACCGCGCATTCATAGACGCCGGGGTGGGCCAGCAGCACTTTCTCAACTTCCAGCGAGGAAATGTTCTCCCCTCCGGTGATGATGATCTCCTTCTTGCGGTCCACAATCAACAGGTAGCCTTCTTCATCCCAAACCGCCATATCGCCGGTCAGCAACCAGCCGTCGCGAAAAGTCGCGCGGGTCTGCTCCGGACGCCGCCAGTATCCTTCCATGACACCGTCGCTGCGAGCCACGATTTCACCCACCGTCTGTCCGTCCCGGGGAACCTCTCTGCCTTCCTCATCCACAACCCGCAGTTCCACGCCGACCGCGGAATGTCCGGTCATCGATTGGCGGCGCAGCCGTTCCTGGGGGCTCGCTCCCAACAGGGTGTCTTTGACATATGCAATCGTCAGGACCGGCGAGGTCTCCGTCAGCCCATAGCCCGCATAGCACTTGCAGCCGAGTTTCTGCTCGACCGATTGAATCAGCTCTTCCGAAGACGCAGAGCCGCCCACCATGAGCCACTCCAGGCTGCTCAAGTCGTAACGGGCCAGTTCCGGATAATGAACCAGAGCGGCGGCCATGGTGGGAACCATGGAAAAAGTGGTCACCTTTTCCTTCTGGACCAACTCGCAAACCTGTTTGGGATCAAACCGCCGCATCAACACATGCGTAGCGCCCGCCGCCGTCACCGTATGCGCGTGTCCCCAGCCGTTGGCGTGAAAAAGAGGGATCGTGTGCAACTCCACCCCGGTATCGGGCGTCCGCAGCGTTGCCAGCAAATTCAGCGCGTGCAGGTAGACGGTGCGATGGCTCAGCATGACTCCTTTCGGATCGCCGCTGGTGCCGCTGGTGTAAAACAGCTCGGCAAGCGAGTTCTCATCCACTCCCATGAAATCATAGGGAGCCGGAGAGGCTTCTGCCAATAACTGGTCATAGTCCCTAGTTTCAATCCAGTCGGGAGCTTGGTTGGGAGATGGTCCGTCCGCTTCCAACAGGAAGAACCGCTCTATTTCCGGCAGCTGTTGCTTGATCCCCTCAGCCAGGGGAATGAAGTCCCGGTCCAAAAATAAAAACCGGGCTCCGGAATCTTGCAGGATAAAAGCTATCTCGGGAGGCGCCAGCCGAATGTTCAGCGGCAGCAACACTCCCCCGGCTTGCAAAACTCCATAGTAGGCCTCCAGCAACCGATGGCAGTTATAGCTGAGGAAAGCCACCCGCTCGCCGGGCCGCAGACCCTGGCACCGCAGCGCGCCCGCCAGCCGCATGCACCGCTCAAAAAATTCCGAATACGTGAAGCCCCGTTCCGCGCAAACGACACCTACTTTATTTCCATAGACTCTCTGGGCCCGGTCCAAAAGCCGCAGCGGCGTTAAGGGCAATATCATGTTCCTCTGCTTTCCTCCCTGCGCGCGCTCACGTCCCCTTGTGATCCATTCGGGGAATATATCCGGGAAGAGCATTTTCCCCGAAAACAACAAGACGAAAACGCCGCCTCATTGTAACGCGCTTCATTGTAACGAAGGTTATAGACGGGTTCAATCCAGGGTGCAGTACAGCTTCAGAAAATTCAGCAGCAAGAGAAAACAAACGCTGGGACAATCCTGAAGAGCAGGCGGAAAGGAAGTGATCCGGCAGAATTAAGACGTCTCTGGAAAACTCGGCAAAATTTGTCGCGGCATCCGGCTGCGATTTCGAATGCGGCTCTGATAAGGCCGCTCCATCTCTCCCAGGCAATCACTGCACAACCAGACCCCGACCGTGTTTCCCAAAATGTATTTCCGGCATTCCGAGACCCGCTGGCACCTCCAGCAGATTTCCAACGAGCCGACCACTCGGCGGACATTTTCTCTCATCTGAATCCATTCGTTGGGTGCCATGACGTCTTTCATAAGGCCTCTGTGAATTCATGGGGGAGTGCTCAGAGAAGAAAACTGCGGCTCTCGTCTTCCCGTTCCCGGAACTGCAGGAACAACCCTAGAGTATCGGACCCTTACGGATGCGACAATGGCACGATGGTCACGATTTTGATGGGACCGGGCTCCTAGGCTGAACAACCTAGTCAAGAGAACACACCCAGCGCACAGAAGCTGCTCAGATAAACAGATGTTCGCAGCGAGCCTGGTGGAAAGAAACAACCCGAGCAAGCGGGTCGCCTGGGACGGGGAAATCGGGCCGCTATGCCTTGCGAAAAGTTCAAGCTCACCTTGAACTTGAGCCGCCATTGCCGCTTGGCGTATGCTTGCTGGTCGGGCCTATCTTGGCTGGGCAGGCGGATCCTTGCTGGACAAATGATGCTGGGCAAAATGAGCTGCCCCAAGCAAATATTCCATCCAACGATTTCTGGGATTTTGTATGAGAGAAAAGATTCAAGATTTCCTCGACGAATACCTGCGCTACAAGATTACCGTGGAGAAAGCGATGGATCAGGTTCCTGACGATGCATTGAACCGCATCGTCGCTCCCGACGGCAACTCCATCGGGATGATTGTCCGCCACCTCAGCGGAAACCTCACCTCCCGGTTTACCGACTTCCTGTCGACTGACGGAGAAAAGCCGTGGCGCGATCGCGACTCAGAATTTGAAACCAGGGAGTACCGGCGCAAGGAGGTTGATGACTTATGGAAAAAGGGATGGTCCGTGCTGGAGAAGGAACTGGCCTCTTTGACCGATGGCGATCTTGGCAAGACGGTACACATTCGGGGCCGTCCACTCACTGTCCATCAGGCATTGGCCCGGTCGCTTTCCCACTTGTCATACCACGCCGGAGAAATCGTCCTGCTGGCACGAATGTGCTCCAAAGCCCAATGGCAGTGGATCAGTATTCCAAAAGGAATGTCCAAACAGTACAATCAAAACCCGGCGCACGAGAAAAAGCCGTCATCGTGATGTTTCACACGATTACGGAACGACGGAAGGAAGGTAAAGCTCAAGCTGGGATTCCGAACTCGGTGAGCGGATTCGTTATTTCGAGAGTTGTTTTTTACGCAGCCACTCCAGGTGCGCGCGGGTAAACCAGGCCGAGTGCAAGATGGTGGAAGCAAGCGCTGTGCAAACCTGGCAATATCCGGTATCGGAAGCAGGATAACGCTGTGCTGACTCCTCCGACAAGGGCGCACCGCAGTTCTCGCAAGTTCGATGTCGTCCTAAGGAATCAAATCTCTCCATCTTGAATTTCGCCCCTTCTGCTCCCCGGCCAAACCGGAAATGAAGAATAAACTGCATTTCCTATAGCAGGTAGAAAGCCAACCTGGGAAACCCGTATTTGTAAGATATTAAAGAACCTTCGAAGCGGCCCCAAATCCCCGAATCCCCAAAAGCTGAACAAAAGGGAAAATCAATTCCCTTCTGCAGGTCATTGGAGATAATATTTATTCGCTCGGATTTGAAAACCGGAGGCATTTTCCATGCGCAAGATCAACCGGCTGGCAGCAGCATTCGCAATTTTGGGGCTCTTGTATTTTGCCGCGATGCAGATGGCCGCGATGAAGATGAATGCGAAGAGGGTGTTGTCCGCTCCAGCCGAACTGGATCATCCGCAGGAAACCCATCTTCGCAACCTCCGGCAGCTTACCTTCGGGGGCGAAAACGCGGAGGCCTATTTTTCAGCCGATGACCGCCGCCTGATCTTCCAGGCACACCGGGGCGAGGGAAACTGCGACCAGATATACATTATGGATCGCGAGGGCGACAGCCCGCAGATGGTGAGCACAGGCACAGGGCGCACCACGTGCGCATATTTTTTTCCTGACGGGCAGCGGATTCTCTATGCCTCGACCCACCTGGGCAGCGCAGCCTGCCCTCCCCCGCCGGATTACTCGCGCGGTTACGTCTGGCCATTGGAGAAAACCTATGACCTGTTCACGGCAAAGCCGGACGGCAGCGACCTGCAACGGCTGACGGCGACGCCGGGCTACGATGCCGAAGCCACCATCTCGCGCGACGGCAACAAGATCGTGTTCACCTCCGTGCGCGACGGTGATCTGGAGCTTTACAGCATGGACGCCGACGGCGAAAACGTAAAACGGCTGACCCACGAAACCGGTTATGACGGAGGAGCATTCTATTCGGCGGACGGCTCCCAGATTGTCTATCGCGCCCACCACCCCACCGACCCGCAGGAAATAGAGGATTACCGGGCCCTGTTACAGGAAGGGTTGATCCGTCCCAACCAACTGGAACTTTTCGTGATGGACGCAGACGGCGGCAACAAACGGCAAATCACCCGCAACGGCGCCGCCAACTTCGGGCCTTTTTTCCATCCCGACGGAAAACGAATCATCTTCAGCAGCAACCTGGCCGATCCCCGCGGGCGCAACTTCGACCTCTACCTCATCAACGCGGACGGTTCGGGGCTGGAGCGGATCACTTACGACGACAACTTCGACGGCTTCCCGATGTTCACCTCCGACGGCAAGCAATTGGTTTTCGCCTCCAACCGCAACGCCCAACAGCAGGGCGACACGAACATCTTTATAGCCGATTGGATCGACTGAAGCTGCCGGAAACTCATCCGGCAGGAGGCTCCCCCTGCGGTCTCGTCGCGAACATCGCGAACCCTCATAGCACAAACGATGACCCGCAGGGACTCCCTCCATTCCAAACCCCATTTGCAGCCCTGCCGGCTCTCCTGTACACACTGAGGTATGCGCAGGCGCTGTTTTCCCCCTATGACCCCGAAAGGCAAGGTGCTATCCTTGAATCAAGAAAATACTGTTAGCAATTAGGAAGTAATTACGTAATGGAAGACCGGCTGCGAATCGCCGTTTTTATCGATTTTGACAACATCGAGATCGGCGTAAAAAACACTCTAGGAAGAGACTTCGAGGTCTCTCTCGTTTTGGAGGCCTTGAAAGAACGGGGCGACGTTCTGACTAAAATCGCCTACGCCGACTGGACCCGGCAGGGCACGCTCAGCCGCAGCATGACCCAGCACGCGGTTCAGATGGTGCAAAGACACCCCGGTCCCCGGGGCGACAAGAACGGCGCCGATATCAATCTGGCGCTTGATGCCCTGGAGATGGCGCTGACCAAACCGCACATCGACGCCTTCGCCATTGTCTCGGGCGACAGCGACTTCATTTCCCTGGTGGAAAAGCTGAAGCAATACAACAAGGCCATTTTCATCGTGGGAGGACGGGCCTTTACCAGCACCATCCTGCAAAAGAATTGCCGCGAGTTTATCAGCTACGAAAGCCTGCTCTCGTCCGGCTCCTCCGGACGCGGGCGCGGTTCGCAGCGAGCTTCCAAAGTGTCGCCTGCCTTGCCTCTCTCAAACGTCGCCCCTCTGGTTACCAGGGCGCTGGAAGTGCTCACCCGGCGGGAGGTGCAGCCGCAGCTCGGACTGCTGAAAAGCACCATGCTCCAGCTCGACTCCTCCTTTACGGAAAGGGACTACGGCACCTCTTCGTTTCGCCACTTCGTGGAGATGCTCAACAAAGCGCGCATCGTCGAGGCCAAGAGGGTCGGCGGACAGTACCTGGTAGAGCTTCCGCAGCAAGAGCAGGCAGCCGAGGAGGCTTCGCCTGCGCTCCTCAAGCGCGAGGACGCGCTCCCGACACTTTACAAAGCGCTGAAGGTGATTGATGAAAACGGCCTTTGGGGAAAGCTCGGTTTCGGGGATGTCAGGCATTATGTGGCGCGCCTGGAGCCGGACTTTGAGGAATCCCGTTACGGCTTCGGCCAATTTGCCGAGTTGCTGAACTATGCTCAAGACGTGGGCATGATCCGTCTCGAACCGGACGCCCAATCCGTCTTGCGGGTCTTTCCCGGCGCGCAGTTCACTCCCACCGGGGACTCGATCCCGGCGGCTATCGAAGTACCCGCCCTCTCAGCAGCCCACACCGCAGGCGAAACGATGGAAGCTTCCTCGGAAGCGTCCGCAGATTCCCCTGCCGAGCCAGCCGAAGCGGCCCCGCCAAAACGGAAAAGGCCTTACCGCAGGCGGAGCCGAAACCCTGCCTCCAGAACGCGCCAGCCGCGCAAGCCTCCATCTGCGGAATCGTAATTTTCCGGCCAAGACGGTGTCTAAGAATTTTCGTTTAAGAGGTTGTTGGAAAACTGGTGTATGGGTCCGCTTGCTAACGCGCGGGCTCGGTAAGTGCAGGCAAATCCCTGCACCACAAGCCGCAGTACAAACTATCATCAGCCCGTCTCTGCCGAAGGACCTAGTTGGGAAAGGCAATCAATTCCGTGTCCGGCCGATACTTCTCCCAGGCGTACCAGAGCGAGTAAGTGGAGACGAATGCTTTCAAACGCTTCCCTTGCAGCGCACCCGATACCGCCTCGCCGGTCATCGGATCCCACAGGGAGCCGGTATGGGGCGGTGACAACCTAGCAATGTCCCCCATCACTACGCCCTAAAAATCGTCTCCAAAATCCGGGAGCACAAGCAAGGAAATACCGTTGTAGAATTTACTCCGGGTCTCATC
>JADFGZ010000123.1 GCA_022567475.1 Acidobacteriota bacterium
CCGAATGGCGCTCTGCGCAGGGTGGAGTTACACTGGTATGAGGCGCATGGGATCGGCAAAAAGGACCTGAAAATCAAACGCTATTTGGACGAATCATGAAAGCAACGACGAAACCGTTCGCTCTTTGTATAGACAACACGGACTATGAGGCGTCCCTCATTCCCGGCAAGGTCTATCGGGTTCTTCCCGATCCGAGAGCGGCCAAAGATGATCTGGTGCGGATCGTTGACGAGAGCGGCGACGACTACCTCTATCACAAAAGTCATTTTGTATTTGTGGACTTTCCGCCAGCCGTGAAGAAAAAGATTCTTGCATTGGAGGGCGCCGCTTGAGGGTGCGTTGCAGCGGACGGGCAAAATAACGCCCGGCGGTGAAGGTCCGTATCCTTAAGGTCAAAAAGCTGTTGAGGTTGAACCGAACAAGCGCAGGTTTGGTATTCTCCAGCCGTCATTGATGCGCGGAGATTCAATCATCTCATGTCGCAAGAAAAAGTTTTGTCCCGCAATCCGAAACCCAAAAAGGCGGTCCTGGCGTATTCCGGGGGCCTGGATACCTCCATCATTATTCCCTGGCTGCGGGAGAACTACGGCTGCGAGGTGATCGCCATGGTGGGCGACATCGGCCAGGGCGACGATATGGCCGCGGTCGCTCGCAAGGCCAAAGCCAGCGGCGCCTCCAAGGTTTTTATCGAGGACTTGCGCGAGCAGTTTGTCACGGAATTTCTGTGGAAGCTGGTGCGCTCCGGCGCGGTCTACGAGCATAAGTATCTGCTGGGGACCTCCATTGCCCGACCGCTGCTGGCGCGCCGTCAGGCGGAGATCGCCCTGCAAGAAGGCGCCGATGCGCTGGCCCACGGCTGCACCGGCAAAGGGAACGACCAGGTTCGCTTTGAGCTGACCTACAAGGCGTTTGCGCCTCATCTTACGGTGCTGGCCCCGTGGCGGGAGTGGACCATCCGCACACGGGAGGAAGCCCTGGACTACGCCCGCGAGCATCAAATTCCAGTCGAGGCCAGCTTGGAGAAGATCTACAGCCGTGACCGCAACCTCTGGCATCTGAGCCATGAGGGCAGCGTATTGGAAGACCCCGCCACGCCTGTTCCCGAAGATGTCTGGCAACTGACCCGCAGCCCGCAGCAGGCCCCTGCAGCGGGAGGCGAGGTCCAGATCGGCTTTGAAAAAGGCGTGCCGGTGGTGGTCAACGGTTCCCGCCTGCCTCCGGTTGAGATCGTCGAGACGCTGAACCGCATCGGCGGCGAGCATGGCATCGGACGGATCGACCTGGTGGAAAACCGCTTCGTGGGCATGAAATCGCGGGGCGCGTACGAGACGCCGGGCGGAACGCTGATCGTGCTGGCCCACCGGGAGCTGGAGTCGCTGTGCCTGGACCGCGAGACGACCCACTACAAACAGCACGTGGCGCTCGACTATGCGGAGCTTGTCTACAACGGATTCTGGTACACGCCGCTGCGGGAGGCGCTGGACGCATTCTTCAGCCAGACACAAGCGACCGTCACCGGGGAGGTGCGCCTGAAACTCTACCGCGGAAACGTGGAGGTGGTGGGCCGCAGCTCTCCCTGCTCGCTCTACGCGGAGGAGATCGCCAGCTTCGCCATGGGCGATTCCTACAACCAGAAGGATGCCGAAGGCTTCATCAACTTGGTGGGCCTTCCTTTCCGGGTGCGCGCCTCGGTTCCATCGCGCTTTTCTGCGGCGGCGCCGGAGGCTTCGGCGGCTCCCGGGAGCGCCCGGAACATTTCAACTCGCAAGCCAACTCGCAAGGAGCGCTAAATTGCCGGCGGCAGCTTATCCAACGTGTTCCTGCGAAAACTCTTCATCCGTTCTTCCGTTCTTCCGTAAATAGCAGCAATGAAAAAATCTCCTAAACAACCGTACCGGCTGTGGGGCGGACGATTTGAGAAAGGCGCCGGAGAGCAACTGGAAACCTTCTCCCGCTCGCTGCAGTTCGATTACCGCCTCGCCCAGGCGGACATCCGGGGAACCAAGGCCTATGCCGGAGAACTCCAGCGCCTGGGGATTTTTTCGCGGCCCGAGGCGGAGAAGATATCGAAAAGCCTGGACGCGATTGCCACCGAGGCCGCAGCCGCCGGGAAGAAATATTTTGAGGGAGCCGCCGAAGAAGACATTCACACGTTTCTGCTCGGCAAACTCCGGGAGCGGACGGGCGAGCTGGCCGACAAGGTGCACACCGGCCGCAGCCGCAACGAACAGGTGGCGCTCGATTTTCGTCTCTGGCTCAAGGACGCCATCGGTGCTTCGCAATTTGCGCTGAAAACCCTGCTGGGGTCGCTGCTCGAGATGGCGGAGAAGCACTCCTCGGTGATCCTGCCCGGCTACACCCACCTGCGCCGCGCCCAGCCGCTGCTCTGGCCTCACTACCTGCTGGCTTATTTCGAGATGTTCTCCCGCGACTATCAGCGCCTGGAACGGTGCTTTGAAAGCGCCGACGTGATGCCGCTCGGAAGCGGCGCGCTGGCCGGCGGCGGCCTGCCGATGGACCGCAAAAAGCTGGCGAGCGAACTGGGCTTCGCGCGGGTTTCCCGCAACAGTCTCGATGCGGTCAGCGACCGCGACTTCGCCCTGGAATTTCTTTTCGCCGCGAGCCTCTGTTTCCTCCACCTGAGCCGGCTGGCCGAGGACTGGATTCTGTACTCCTCCGAGGAGTTCGGCTTTCTGGAGATGGGCGATGAGGTCTCGACCGGCAGCAGCTTGATGCCCCAGAAGAAAAATCCCGACTCCTTAGAGTTGATCCGGGGTAAAACGGGCCGCGTGCTGGGGCATTTGGTGGCTCTGGCAACTACGTTGAAGGCGCAGCCGCTGGCCTACAACCGGGACCTGCAAGAAGATAAAGAGCCCGTTTTCGATGCTGCCGAACAGTTGGAGCCGGCCTTGCGGCTGGCCGCACAAGTGGTGGAGACTACCGCGCTCCGCCCGGAGGCGATGCGGAAGGCGTCGGCGGAGGGCTGGCTCTGCGCCACCGACCTGGCGGAGTTTCTGGCCACCAAGGGCGTAGCTTTCCACCAGGCCCATGAAATTGTGGGGAAGCTCGTGCTCGACAGCGTCCGGGCCGGCAAGCAGTCCGAGAGTTGCTCGCTCGAAGAGCTGCAACGCTACTCACCGGCCTTTGACGAAGAGGCGCTGCCGCTGCTGGCCCCCGAAGCAGGAATCGCCCGACGAACCGTCCCCGGCGGCACCGCCCCCGCCAGCGTCAGCCAAGCGCTGGAGGAAGCCCGCGCCTGGCTGAAGGCTACCTGAAAGTTGGGTAGTGGCTCAGTTTCCGTTAGGCACAGCGTCACACGATTTGTCAGGGCACAGTTTTAACCGTGCCGTTAGATGGCCGTCTCCAGAAGGGCTTTAGAGCATTTTCACAGTTGGTGTATACCACAACGCGCTGTCATTCCGAGCGCAGCGAGGAATCTGCTTTTCCGCCGGGAAAGGAGCAATCCCCGCGTGCACAAGCAGATCCCTCGGTTCGACAAACCGCGTCGGCCCTCGGGATGACATCCTCAGGGGCGCGGTGCAGGATACAACAACAGGAAAACCGCTCTAGCCCCTGAGGGAAATCAACCTCAGCGGCTAAAGCCGCTTTCCATCACCTCTTTCTCGGCACGGTTAAAACCGTGCCCTGACGTTGAAACTGACCCACCACTGAAATCTGACTGTTAAATCTCACCTGAGAAAAGAGTGCGTCTTGGCGCGCGGCAGCTTTTTCCAGTGTTCAAAGAAGCTGGTCTCTGTAATCTCCGTGGGCCATTCCAGCCTGACGGCAAATCGATAATTATTTTCCGAGAGCTTTTCAACTTTCACGGCTTTCAATTCTTTCAAATGGACAATGTCTCGCAAAAAAGCCTTCGCGGGCGCTTTCAATGAGGAGTAGCTAGGAGGTGCTTTCTTAACGAGATCATCAAAACTCATCCAATCGGTTTCGAGCAAAACTTTCAGAATCTCGATCTGACGCTCTGCGATAACCCGCTGCCGCTTTGTGCGAAGGCGAGTGAACAGGTTGTACATCATGTTGCGGAACAATTCTTTGGAAACGTGGCGCTGGATCTCGGCCAGCAATCTCCGGCTTTGCAGCGCGATCCCTTTTAGCCCCAGCTCCAGGAATGACGTCAGGTCGTGATCCCTTGCGCGCACCTCGCCGAGCGCTTTCAGGTAGGCGGTTTTTTCGTCGTAGTAGAAATTCGACATGGCGATGAAGCAGGTGTCCCGCAGGCCCGCCCGCTGGAGCATCAATGCTTCCCAGGCACGCGCGGTCCGTCCGTTGCCGTCGAGAAACGGGTGCATCGCCGCCAGATGGTAATGCGCCGCCAGCGCCTGGATCAAAGGATCATGATCGCGATATTCCCGCTGGAGTGCCTGGATCAGGCTGGCAAAAGCGCGCCCGCACTCCTCCCCGCCCTCGGCGCCGCGATGCCGGGGCGAGCCGAAATTGACGTTTTGCTCCCGTCCCCGAAGTTCCCCCGGCGGGCAGTGATCGTCATCGGCTCCGGTGACGATGTGGCGATGAATTTCTCGTATTAGCCTGTCGTCAACCGGCCGGTCGTCCGGCAACTGTGCGATCCAGCGGTATGCTTGTACTGCGGCGTGCGCCTGCCTCTGGGAGCGGGTGAAGAGTTCATCGGGTGTCTCCTGCAATGCTGCATCCAATTCACGCTCGGTGAATTCCGCCCCCTCAATCCGCGAGGTGCCTGCCACTTCCCGTTTCAGTTCCATTTGCTGCAAGGAATCAACCCAGGTCCGCTGATACGGCATTTTCTGAAGAGAAAGAACGGCGGCCTTGGCCTCGACTAAAAGGTTGAGAAGGGCGGCGAGATCGTATTGAATCCAGTTCCTGGGAAGAGCATATTGAATCATCTACATTATCATATCATTTCCCATTTAAGTTCATAATATATTTTATAAGTACTTTAATTACAAATAGATAACTAATAATCTCTTTGATTGATTTCTATTTCGTTTCCAACTAATTTCCGCTGTATTTCTACGCCGTTTACGCCATAGAGTGATGCCGGTTCTTAACCCTTTGAAATTCTACCTCTGTAAGGAGTAGCGCGTCCTGGCCTTCTCGCGGTGGCGTTCCAGGGCTAGCTCGATCAGGCGGTCGATGAGGCGTGAATAGGAGAGGCCGCTGGCTTCCCACATCTTGGGGTACATGCTGATGGAGGTGAAGCCCGGAATGGTGTTGAGCTCGTTCAGGTAGATTTTTCCGCTGCCTTTGGCCAGGAAAAAATCCACGCGGGCCATGCCGGAACATTCGGTAGCCTGAAAGGCTGCCACCGCCAGACGCTGCACCTGCTTCACCTGCGCCGAGCGCAGCGGCGCCGGGACGATCAGCCGCGCGGTATCTTCCAGATACTTGGCTGTGTAATCGTAGAACTCGCCCGCAGGAACAATCTCACCGGGAACCGACGCACTGGGGTTGTCGTTGCCGAGCACCGCGCATTCGATCTCCCGCCCCCGAATGGCCCGCTCCACCAGGACCTTGCGGTCATATGCGGCGGCTGTCTCAACTGCCGTGATCAACTCCTTCCGGTTGCGGGCCTTGCTGATGCCCACCGAGGAACCCAGATTGGCCGGCTTGACAAATACCGGGTATCGAAAGTTTTTCTCGATAGTCTGGAAGCTCCGACGGGGCGCCGCCTCGAAATCGGGGCGGTGAACCACCAGATAAGGCACGATGGGCAGTCCGCGCTCGCGGAACAGCCGTTTCATGACCTCCTTGTCCATGCCCACGGCGGAGCCGAGCACGCCCGCGCCCACGTAGGGAATACCGGCCAGCTCCAGCAACCCCTGCATGGTGCCGTCCTCGCCGAAGGTGCCGTGCAGGACCGGGAAGATCACATCCAGCCGGCCAAGGCTTCCCTTCGCGCCGGAACCGGGAACCGGAACGAGCTGCGCGCCCCGCTGCGGGCTCGCCGCCGGAAGAACCTCCCGGCCCCTGTCACGGATCGCTTCGAGCGCAGCGCCCTTGCTGAAAGCGCCGGGCGGGAGGCCCATTCGCCACTGCCCTTCCTTGGTGATTCCAATCGGGACAATCTCGTATTTGTGGGGATCGACGGCGCTGATGATATTCTGCGCCGACTGGAGCGAAACTTCGTGCTCGGCCGAGCGGCCTCCGAAAAGAATTCCGACCCTGAGTTTATGAGCCATATATGAACGATCTGCCGTCGGCGGTTGACCGCTCCCTCACCCCTCGACTCTGCTCGGGGCAAGCTCTCGCGGCTCGGATTTGCCTGTTCGATTGTTCCATAGAATCAACCGGCCTTCCACGAAATCAGCCGCCGAGGTGAGATTTTGATGACGGGTTTGTTTTCGAGCTGCATCTTGCGGTATGGCGCATATTTGCGCCGCAACAAGCCGATGGCGGCCCTGTGCTCCTTGCCCGCCGGGAGCAATTCGGCGCTGCCCTCGACCAAGATGTAGGAAAGCCTGCTCCAGTTCTCCTCGTAGTGATCCACCAGCAACGAGACCTGCGGATTGGCCTCGATATTCCTCAAGCGCCGCAAACGAGCCGCGGGAACGCGCTTGGGCTTTTCATCGACGACCGAATAAATGCTCCCCTGGCCGCACGCAAAGCAGACGGGCACCACCAGCGGTTGGCCCGCCGCGTCGGCGGTCGCCAGATGCGCCACCCGGAAGCGATTGACACGGTCCAATCCAAGCTTTGTCACAGCCTGCGGCATTTTTCGTTTGACCGGAACTTTCCGGCGTTTGGATTTCAGGAAAGCCATTGTGAGTCTCAACAACGGAAGGGAAAGCGGGCGGTCATCCACTTACAGGATTTTCTTGCCCAGCGCCGATAGCGCCAGCTCCACCCCCAGCGCCGCCGTCTTGTTCGCCACGTCGATTACCGGATTGATCTCCACGATCTCCAGCGACAGCATCCGCCCCGCGTCGGCTACCATCTCCATCACCAAGTGCGCCTCCCGGTAAGTGGAGCCTCCCCGCACGGGGGTCCCCACACCAGGAGCCTCGGAAGGGTCCAGAAAATCCATGTCCAGCGAAACCGCAAAGCCGACGGTATCGCGGTCGGCAATGGCGATGGCCTCCTCCATCACCCTGCGCAAGCCTCGTTCGTCAATGTCGCGCATGGTGTAAACGGTCAGGCCGCATTCGCTCACCGCGCGCTTTTCGGCGGGGTCAATATTCCGCACTCCCACCAGCACCGCGTTGCGAGGTAAGACCGCCGGGGCGGCGAAGATGTGAGTTAATTCCCGTGGCCCGAAGCCCAGGCAGCAGGCCAGCGGCATGCCGTGAACATTTCCGCTGGGCGAGGTCTCCGGCGTGTTCATGTCCGAGTGCGCGTCCACCCAGATCAGGCCCGTCTGTTTTCCCTGCCGCCGGTAGCGCTCCGAGACGCCCGCCACCGTCCCCACAGCGATCGAGTGGTCGCCGCCCAGAACCAGCGGCAGGCAGCTTTCCTCCAGAACCTCCAACACCCAGTCGGCGTGGCGGCGGCAGGTGTCGGCGATCTGCTCCAGATATTTGGCCCGCCCGTCCCCGCAGGAGTGCATCTCCCGAATGGGGACCGCCAAATTTCCGGCGTCCTCCACCTGATACCCCAACTCCTCAACGCGCGCATTCAGGCCCGCCACGCGCAGCGCGGAGGGGCCCATGTCCACGCCCCGGCGCTGCTGGCCCAGGTCGAGCGGAACGCCGATAATTCGGACTTTGCGCATTCTCACACGAATTCAGAATTCAGAATAAAAAGGAACCCTCCGCTTTCCGTTCTGACTTCTGTCTCCTGGCTCCTGACTCCTTGTTCTTATGGCCGCATCCGGTGCAGCATGCGGGGAAAGGCGATGGTCTCCCGAACGTGCTCCAGGCCGCAGATCCAGGCCACCACGCGCTCGATCCCCATCCCGAAACCGGCATGGGGAACCGAGCCGTACTTGCGGAGGTCCTCATACCAGTCGAAGGAGGCCTCCGGAAGGTTCTGCTCCTGAATCCGGCGGTGGAGCAGATTGCGGTCCGCGATGCGCTGGCCGCCCCCGATGATCTCGCCGTACCCTTCCGGGGCCAGCACGTCCACGCCCAGGACCACCTCCGGCCGGCTGGCATCCGGCTCCATATAGAATGCTTTGATGGCAGCCGGGAAACGATGCACCATCACGGGCTTCGGGAACTCCTCGCTCAGCAGCGTTTCGTCGGTTCCGCCGAAGTCTCCGCCCCACTCGAAGTCGCTTCCCTTGCGCCGTAAAATTTCCACCGCCTCATCGTAGGAGATACGCGGAAAGGGAACCTCGACCTGCTCCAGGCGCGAGACATCCCGTCCGAGGGTCTCCAGCTCCCGCTTGCGGTTGGCGAGCACGCGCTGGACGACAAAGGTGACGAACCGCTCGGCCAGCTTCATGGCGTCTTCCAGGGTGGCGAAAGCCATCTCCGGCTCCACCATCCAGAACTCCGTCAGGTGGCGGCGGGTCTTGGACTTTTCCGCCCGGAAGGTGGGGCCGAAACAATAGACCTTTCCGAAAGCGGCCGCCGTAGCTTCGCTGTAAAGCTGCCCGGACTGGGTGAGGAAAGCCTTGTCGTCGAAATATTGCGTCTCAAAGAGCGTCGTGGTGCCCTCGCAAGCCGCCGGGGTCAGAATCGGCGTGTCGACCAGAATGAAGCCTTCGCCGTCCAGGTAATCCCGGCAGGCCTTGCTGATCTCGTGGCGGATGCGCAGGATGGCGTTCTGCCGCTGGGAGCGCAGCCAGAGGTGCCGGTGGTGCATCAGGAACTCCACGCCATGCTCCTTGGGCGTGATCGGAAACGGCTCCTCGACCGGGACCCCCTGCACGAGTTCCAGTTGTGTCACGTCCATCTCGTATCCGCCGACGGCGCGGCTGTCGGCGCGGACCGTGCCGCGGACAATCAGCGAAGATTCCTGCGTCAACTCCCGTGTGAGCGCGAACACTTCCGGCGAGACCGCCTTTTTCGCCACAATGCCCTGCAACAATCCGGTCCCGTCCCGGAAAATCGGGAACAGAAGCTTGCCCGACTGGCGCAGGTTGTAGAGCCACCCTTGCACCGTCACCTCCTGGCCCTCAAAGCGGGAGATGTTCTCGATGGAGACCACCGGCGGCAGGTCTTTCCCTTCTTCCGGCCCTACCGCCGGGATGGCCGCGCCGTTTCCCTCCGTCATGGTTTGACCTCCTCCAGAATTCGCTCGAATCTCCCGCAGACTTCAGCCGTTTTGTCCAGGCGGGCGGATATCGCTTCCTGGCTCCGGGCCGCGCTCCCGGCTTCCAGCTATAGCGGGCCGGCGAGAGTCTTCCTCCGGAAAAGCTGCGTGGAAATGGCTCTTGGCATCAAGGCTCTTTGCATCAGGGCTCTTTACATCAGGGAAAGGGGGGCGGACTTACAACGGGCTTCCTTCCGGCAACGCTTCCCGCACACGGTCCAGCACCACTTCCGCCATGGCGGGCGAGCTTTCGAGCGACGCTCCCGCCAGAATCTCCACCTGGGGAAACAAAGCGCGTTGCCGCTCGATCAACCGCGGCAGGTCCTTGCGGACGTGGACGCCCATGACCAAAAAATACGGGATCACCACGATTCTCTCCGCTCCCGCAGCGACCGATTTCGCAATGGCGGCTCCCAGGTCCGGCTGCGTCATCTCCAGAAAAGCGCAACTGGCCGGGCAGCCGGCGCGCCGGGAGACCTCTTCGGCCAGCCGGGCGACCCCTTGATTGGCCTCCGGGACAGAGGAGCCGTGCGCGAAGACAATAATCGCCGTGCGAACGCCTTTCATCAAAGTGTTGGTCCTGCGATCCAGGTTGACAGCTGCCGGAGGGCTTCCCTGCGCCGCGCGAAGGCGCCCTTTGCCGGAACGCCCGCCGGAACCGGCGGCGGGCCACTCTCGCTAAGCAGTTCCGCACCTTGCGAGCATCTTAGCTTTCGTGGCTGGCGGGCGTAGAGGGAGGAACGTAATGGATGAAGGCTCGCATCAGATGGATTTCGTCGTCCTTCTGGCTGATGTCGTACAGCAGCAAATCGCGCAAGGAAACCATCCCCATCATTTTCCCGGCGCTGACGATCGGAAGATGCCGGCACCTGGCCTGGTTCATCACGCGCATGCAGTCTTCCACGGAAGTCTAGGCATCGACGATGACAGGGTCCGGCGTCATCACCTGCTCAACCGGCGTATCCGCCGGCGAGAGCCCTTTGCTGACGACCCGCGTCATCAAATCCCGCTCGGAAAAGATGCCCACCAGATTTTCCCCCTCCAGCACGCTCACGGCCCCCACGTTCATCTGCGTCATGAACTGAACTACATCCAAAACCAGCTGTTCTTTTTGGACGGAATGAACTTCCGGCCTCCGTATCAGTTCGTGAATCTCTGGCACCAGTCCCTCCAGAATCCAGCCGATTTAGAAGGGTATCACAAAACCCTTCCGGCGGGATGCCCCCGCTCATACGATGATTTCGCACGCCTTCCTTTCCCCGGCGGGGACCTCTGGCGCGCCTCAAATCCGGATTCCGATCAGGCGGCGTATTTCACCCGGTTCGCAAGGGTAAACTCGCCGACCTGCACCTTTTCAAAAATGTGGGTAAATTTTGATTGCCCCGAGCCGTTGGTTGCCACTGGAAATCTCCACGGAGAAAATCCTATGTCATTCCATATGAAAATATTTTAGCGCTGCCGACACTATACAATAAGCAATCCATTCTGAAATTGGGAATAGAAAAAAATGGTCCGGATTCATGGTTTTGAAATTGGTCTTTTGAGTTTATACTCAGCCTCAACGCCCGTATTGATGAGACGGCAAAAGATTTTTGTATGAATCGCAAAGAGCTAATCCGAATTATCAAGAATGCGGCGAAAGATAGACTGACGAAACTCGATCTATCTGGCAGTAAACTGACCGCGCTTCCTCCCGAAATCGCCCAGCTGTCCAACCTGACGGAACTCGACCTGGGGAATAATCAACTGACCGCGCTTCCTCCTAAAATCGGCCAGCTCACCAAACTGACAAAACTCGACCTATCGAAAAATCAACTAACCGAGCTTCCTCCTGAAATCGGCCAGCTCACCAACCTGACGGAACTCGACCTATCGGAAAATCAACTAACCGAGCTTCCTCCTGAAATCGGCCAGCTCACCAACCTGACGTAACTCAACCTAGTGCAAAATCAACTTACCGGGCTTCCTCCTGAAATCGGCCAGCTCACCAACCTGAAGGAACTCAACATAGTGCAAAATCAACTGACCACGCTCCCTCCTAAAAAC
>JADFGZ010000124.1 GCA_022567475.1 Acidobacteriota bacterium
AAAAAAAAGCCGAGGACATCCAGCAGATGTGGGCCAAGAACCTGAATATTAAAGTCACTATAAGAAACGAGGAGTGGGCTTCTTATCTGAAATCGATGGATAACATGGATTACGACATTGCCCGCCGGGGATGGATCGCTGATTACCCCGACCCCAGCACCTTCACAGACCTGATGGAGGGCGACAACGGCAACAACAACACGGGATGGAAAAACTCCCTGTACGACAGCTTTCTTCGTTTGGCCCGGCTGGAAATAGACCCGGCCCGCAGGATGCATATCTTGCAGCAGGCCGAAGCGGTTCTTCTGGAAGACCTGCCGGTCCTGCCTATCTATACTTACGTCAGCAATTCGCTGATCAAACCCTATGTGCGCGGTCTCTACCCCACCATCCTGGATATGCATCCCCTGAACCACGTCTGGATCGACCACAACTGGCAACAGAAGACGGACAACCAGGAGGGGAACGGTGGTCAGGAGGGGAATGGTGGTTAGGTTCATTCTCCGCCGCCTGGCCATCTCCATTCCCGTAATCTTTCTAGTCGCCACCACCACCTTCTTCATCATGCGCCTGGCTCCGGGCGGTCCGTTCCTTTCCGAAAGAGCCATACCGCCGGAGATTCGGGCGAACCTGGAAGCCAAGTTCGGCCTCGATCAGCCGCTTTGGGTGCAGTACGGCCGGTACATGGGGAACCTGCTGCGCGGCGACCTGGGCCCCTCCTACAAGTATCCCGAGCGCACCGTGAACCAGATCATCGCCGAGGGTTTCCCGGTGAGCCTTCAATTAGGGGTTGCGGCGCTGGCCTTCGCGCTGCTGGTGGGCATACCGGCGGGCGTCCTCTCAGCGGTGAAGCATCGCACCTTTGTGGACTATCTCACGATGTCGGTCGTCTTGATCGGCATCTCGATCCCGAACTTCGTGCTGGGTCCTTTGCTGATCTTCGTCTTTTCGCTGACCTTGTATTGGTTCCCGCCCGGCCTGTGGGGTTCGCCCGGGCAGATGGTGCTGCCGTCGGTCACGCTGGGGATGCTCTACGCCGTCTATATTGCCCGGCTCACGCGCGCCGGGATGCTGGAGGTGCTGGGGGAGGACTACATTCGCACGGCCCGCGCCAAGGGGGTCGGCAGCTTTCGGCTCCTGTGGAAGCACGCCCTCAACGGATCGCTGCTTCCGGTGGTTTCTTTTATGGGTCCGGCGGTGGCTCACCTGGTGACGGGCTCGATTGTGGTGGAAAAGATTTTCGCCATTCCGGGGCTGGGGCGCTACTTTGTGGAGTCGGCCTTCAGCCGCGACTACACCACGGTGATGGGGACCGTGCTGTTTTACGCGGTCCTGCTGATCCTGGCCAACCTGGCCGTGGACATCCTTTACAAGTTTATGGACCCGCGCGTTGAATACCAATCGCCCGAATTGACCGGGTGAGGCTCGAAGAAAAATTAAAAGGCAAACATGGCCTCCATCTCTCAACCCGTGCCGCCGATAGCCGTTCGCGGGACCAGCCTGTGGGCGCTGGCCTGGAGGCAGATGTGGCGGAGCCGCATGGTGATGGTCTGCGGCGCAGTTCTTGCGGTGGTGGTTGTGGCATCCGTGCTGGCTCCCTGGCTGGCTCCCTACCCCTATCAGGAAACCAACTTGAGGCTGGGGGCCACGCCGCCGAGCCTCGGGCACTGGATGGGGACCGATACGCTGGGGCGGGACGTCTTCAGCCGGGTGCTGCACGGCGGGCAGATTTCGCTTGCGGTGGGTTTTGTCGGCACGCTGGTGAGCCTGGTGATCGGGGTATTGTACGGCTCAATAGCCGGATACCGGGGCGGGCGGGCGGATGAGTGGATGATGCGCTTTGTGGATTTCCTCTACGCGCTGCCCTATTTGTTTCTGGTCATCATCCTGCTTGTGTTTTTTTCGCAAAGCATCCTGATGTTGTTTGTCGCCCTGGGGCTGGTGCAGTGGCTGACCATGGCCCGGATCGTGCGCGGCCAGGTGCTCTCGCTCAAGCACGCCGAATTCATCGAGGCGGCGCGGCTGTCGGGCACCGGCGGAGCGGGCATCTTGTTCCGGCACCTGCTGCCCAACATGCTTGGGCCTATTGTTGTCTATGCCACGCTGACCGTTCCGGCGGTGATCTTGCAGGAGGCTTTTTTGAGCTTCCTGGGCCTGGGCATCCAGGCCCCTCGCTCCAGTTGGGGCACGCTGATCAGCGACGGCGCGACCGTGATGAGCCTGTTTCCCTGGCTGGTGTTTTTCCCGGCGGCGGTTTTGGCGGCGGTGCTGTTTTCCTTGAACTTTCTCGGCGACGGATTGCGGGACGCGCTTGATCCCCGGCTGCGCCTCGATTAAGGAGACCGGTTGGCTCAGAATCCTATTCTCTCCTTTCAGGACTTGAAGACGCACTTCTTCACGGGGCATGGCGTGGCCAAGGCCGTGGACGGGGTCAGCATGGACCTCGGCGAGGGGGAAACGCTCGGCATTGTGGGCGAAAGCGGCAGCGGAAAGACCGTCACCTGCCTGTCGGTCCTGCGGCTGGTTCCCTCACCGGGGCGAATTGTCGGCGGCAGAATTCTTTTTGAGGGCCGGGATTTGGCCGGCCTCGCCGAGCGCGAGTTGCAGCAGGTCCGGGGCAAACAGATCGGGATGGTCTTTCAGGACCCCATGACCTCGCTCAACCCTTTCCTCACCATCGGCGACCAGGTGGCCGAGCCGCTGCTGGTGCACGACCGGCTCAGCCGCCGGGAGGCGCGGAGACGGGCCGCTGAGTTGCTGGGGAAAGTCGGCATCCCGGAGCCCGCCAGCCGCTTGAGCGATTATCCGCACCGCTTCAGCGGCGGCATGCGCCAGCGGGTGATGATCGCGATGGCGTTGATCGGCAATCCCAAGGTGTTGATCGCCGATGAGCCGACCACGGCGCTGGACGTCACCATACAGGCGCAGGTGCTGGAGCTGTTCCGCAAGATGAAAGAAGAGTTCGGCACCGCCATTCTTCTCATCACGCACAACCTGGGGGTGGTGGCCGGCATGGCCGACCGCGTGGCGGTGATGTACGCCGGGCGCGTGGTGGAGATGGCCGAGACCGAAGAGCTGTTTACAAACCCTCGTCACCCATACACGATAGCCTTGTTGCGCGCCGTGCCGCGCCTGGAGTATGGTTCCCGGCAGCGGCTGGAGCCGATTGCAGGCACGCCGCCGGACCTCACGCGGCTGCCCGCCGGATGTTCCTTCTATGACCGCTGCCCGTTCCGTCAGGAGCGGTGCCAGGAGGAAGCGCCGTCTCTGGCGGCCGTGGGCGAGCAACATTAGGCCAGTTGTTGGGTGGATGTATCCGAGCCACGAGAGCCTGCCCCGAGCGAAGCCGAGGGGTGAGGGAGGGGACAGAAAAGCAGTGATGGGTGACGAGTGACAAGAAGGTTGACGGTAGGAGCATGGATTGCTCATCACATCACTAACCACATTGTCATCGTCTTTGGTCCGCTTGCTAACGCGCGCGGCTCGGAATGCCGTGCCCTGGACATGCGATGAACCATTTCAGACGTTTAGGACAATATGTTTTGAAACCAACGGCGCCAGAATGCTATGTCTGCCGATAACCACCTTCTGGATGTAAAGAACCTGAAAAAGTATTTTCCCTTCCACGGAAAGGTGGCGGCGGGAGCCGAGCGCATCGTCAAGGCCGTCGATGATGTCAGCTTCTGGGTCGATGCAGGGGAAACGCTGGGCTTGGTGGGGGAGAGCGGCTGCGGGAAGTCCACTCTCGCCCGCGCCATCCTGCAACTCTCGAGGCCCACGGCGGGGGAGGTCCTGTTCCGGGGCGAGAACTTGGCGGCGCTGGATGGTGAAAAGCTGCGCCGGGCGCGCCGGGAAATCCAGATGATTTTCCAGGACCCCTACGCCTCGCTCAATCCTCGCATGATGGTGAAGGAGATCATCTCCGAGCCGCTGCGCAATTACGGACAGAAGGAAAACCTGAATGGACGTTTGGAGGAGCTATTGGCCACGGTGGGTCTCGATTCTTCGGCCATGTTTCGTTACCCCCATGAGTTCAGTGGAGGGCAGCGGCAGCGCATCGGCATCGCGCGGGCATTGGCGCTGAACCCGGCCCTGGTGGTTGCCGATGAGCCGGCCTCGGCGCTGGACGTCTCCATCCAGGCGCAGATTCTGAACCTGTTGCAAGAGTTGCAAGCCCGGCTCGGCCTCAGCTATTTGTTTATTTCCCACGACCTGAGCGTGGTTTCTCTTCTCAGCCATCGCGTGGCTGTGATGTACCTGGGTGAGATCGTCGAGTTGGGACCTACGGCAGAACTTTTCCCCCGCCCATGGCATCCTTATACAGAGGCTCTGCTCGCCTCTGTTCCGGAGCCTGATCCCCGCGCGGAACGCGCCAAGACGCGTATCGTCCTGCGCGGTGATGTCCCCAGCCCGGTGAACCGACCGGGCGGATGTTCGTTTCATCCCCGCTGTCCCTACGCTTTCAAGCGGTGTCAGCAGGAGAAGCCTCCCCTCAAAGAGTACAGTCCGGGAAGATGGGTTTCCTGCCATTTGCTGGAAGAGCCGGGACGCCGGCCAACAAGCCTGCAACATCAACCAAATCATTGAATTACAGGATAGTTTCCGGGGTACAACGGGGCGTGTCTCTTTAGGCACTGTTTAGGTTAGCCACTGCCGGGTATCTGGTTGTGTGCCTTCAACAGTAATAGGGTGGGCTGCTTGGAGAGCTACTCCGAAGCATCCCTGCGGCGGAACCTGTGCTAAACTAAAAATCAGTGCAAGCGCATTCCTTGTGGGCCTCAGGCTGACCCCCTGGCAGTAGTGTGAAGGGAGGCAAGTATGTCACAGCAGAGATGGATGTCATTTTGGACTACATCCAGGCGTGTAGTTCTGCTTGTAGTTCTCCTCGGCGTTGGATTTTTAACGCCGCCGGCAAACGCCGCCGAGGGAGACGATGAATACAAGGCGGGCAAGCAGGCCGAGGTGCGCGAGGACTACGACGAAGCCTTCCTCCAATACAAAAAAGCGCTCGATCTCGACCCCCAAAATCCGCAGTTTATAATTGCCTTCCGGAGGGCCCAATTCCTGGCGGGGGCCAATCACGTGGACCGGGGAAACCGGCTGCAAGAGCAGGGAAGGCTCAGCGAAGCGCTGGCGGAATTCGAGCAGGCCTACGCGATCGATCCTGCGAGCGCCGCCGCCCGGCAGCAAATTGCCAGCACCCTCGCGCTGCTGGAAGCGCAGCAGGCTCCTCCGGCAGCGGATAGGGAGGGAGCCATTGCTGTAGATCCGCGATTGGAAGAAGCTCTCGGCCCGCCCGAGCTACAACCCCTTTCGCAGGACCTGATTAATCTGCGCATGACAAACGACAGCAAAGTCGTTTTTGAAACCATCGGGAGGCTTGCGGGAATCAATGTGCTGTTTGACCCGGACTACGTTTCCCCTCCCAACCCCATCACGGTGGAGTTGATGAACATTGTGCTGGAAGAGGCGCTCGACCAGACGGCTTTGCTGACCAAGACGTTTTGGAAGGTTTTGACGCGCAACACCATCCTGGTTGTGCCCGACACCACGGTGAAACGCCGCGAGCAGGAGCAGCAGGTCATCAAGACCTTTTATTTGTCCAACATCATTACCCCTCAGGAGCTGACCGAGGTGGTGACTGCGATCCGGACGCTGCTCGAGACCCGCCGCATCCAGCAGATCAACTCGATGAATGCCATCATCATTCGCGATACGCCCGACAAAGTGGCCCTGGCCGAGAAAATCATCCAGGACGTGGACAAAGCGAAGCCGGAAGTAGTGGTGGACGTGCTGGTGCTGGAGGTGCGCCGCGATAAGACACGAGACCTGGGCCTGTTCCCTGTTTCAGGAGGCTCCCCTGGCATCCAGGTGCCGCTTATTTTTAATCCCGGCCAAGCCGCCGGGGGCGATGGCGGGTCGATTGCTTTGAACCGGCTGGGCAACTTGGCCTCTTCGGATTTCTCCCTGATCTTGCCGGGAGCCAACCTGAACGCCTTGCTGAGCGATTCCAACACCACGATTTTACAGCGGCCGCAGATCAGAGCCACCGACGGCATGCAGGCCACGTTGCGCATTGGCGACCGCATCCCCATCGCGACCGGAAGTTTCCAGGCCGGCATCGGGGGCGTGGGAGTCAACCCGCTGGTGAGCACGCAGTTTCAGTACACCGACGTGGGGGTGAACCTGGACATCACTCCCAAGGTGCACGCCAACCGGGAGATTACCTTGAAGGTGCGCATCGAAATCTCCGCGGTGACTCAGCGGATAAACATCGGCGGAATTGAGCAGCCGATCATCGGGCAGCGCGTCATCGAGCACGATATCCGCCTGCGCGAGGGCGAGGCCAACGTTCTGGGCGGCATTCTGCAAAGACAGGTTACCAAGTCGGTAAGCGGTATCCCGGGCCTCTCGCGGATTCCTATCCTGCGCTACCTGTTTTCCAATACGAGCACGACGCTGGCGGAAGATGAAGTGTTGATCGTGCTGCGGCCGCGTTTGGTGCGCCTGCCGGAGATCACAGCGCTCAACCGGAGGGCCCTGGATGTGGGGAGGGAAGGGAACATCCGGCTGCGCAATCGCCGCACCGCGCCGGAGGTGGATGAAGAAGCGGCTGAGGAGCCATCCGGCAGCGCGTCTGTTGCTCCGGCCCGTATACGTTTCCAGCCCGTCAGTCTGGAGGAGAGGGTGGAGGAAACCTTCCAGGTGAATTTGGAGATAGAGAACGCCCGGGATCTGTTTTCCATTCCGATGGAGGTCTCCTACGATACCGGCTACCTGAAGCTCTCGAAGGTTAGGAACGGGAGTTTTCTGGGCCGGGACGGACAGATGATTGCCCTGGTCCATCGGGTGGAGGAACAATCCGGAAAAGCCACCATCACGCTGACCCGGCCACCCGACAGCGGCGGAGTATCGGGAAGCGGCAGGCTGGTTTCCTTGACCTTTGAGGCGCTCCGGCCAGGCACGACCTCCCTCCTGATTATTCCGGTAGGAGTCCGCAGCCCCACCCAGGAGTTTCTCCCGGTTGCGGCAGCGCAGGCAACGGTAACCATCCATTAGTCATCATGGCTGATTATGACGCCTTCGAAAACAGGAACTCTTCGCAACGGGGCCTGACCCTGGTTGAGTTGATCGTATCGTTTACTCTCCTGTTGATCCTTTCCACAATTGCCTTGCCCCTGGCCCGCGTGCAACTGAATCGTGCGCAAGAAAGGGAACTTCGCCGCAGCCTGCGGGAGATCCGCACGGCCATTGACCGCTACAAGGAAGCTTCGGACCGGGGACTCCTCCAAGTGGAGCTGGAATCGGAAGGCTATCCGCCGGATTTGGAAATACTCGTGGACGGCGTGGAGGTGTCGAACTCCCCCGACAAGAAATTGAAGTTCCTGCGGCGCATTCCCCGGGACCCGATGACGGATTCCACAGACTGGGGTCTGCGGTCCTATCAGGACGATCCGGACTCGACCTCATTCGGCGGGGAGAACGTCTTTGACATCTATACAAGAAGCCAGGCGACGGCGCTGGATGGGACCCAGTATTCGGAATGGTGAGCGGCGCAGCACAAAGAAAAAATCCGCCATGAGATTCCGGATGAGCAAACGACGAGTGAACAACGACGAGTGAACGAGGATGAGCAAACGAAATAGCAGCGAGCGAAACCAGCCTGCGCCGGCGATGTTGTTACCGGGCACATTGCGAATCGACACGCCAATGCGAGGCGCGGGGAGGCCGATGCGCTGCCCCTCGTGGGCAGGCTTCACCTTGATCGAGTTGATGATCGTCATCACGATCCTGCTGACCCTGCTCTCCATCGCGGTGCCGATGTACAGGAATTCCATTGTCAGCGCCCGGGAGGCTGTGTTGCGGGACCACCTGTTTACCATGCGCTCCCTCATCGATCAGTACACGCTCGACACGGAGGAAGCGCCACAAGCCCTGGAGGACCTGGTCACAGGAGGATATCTAAGGGGAATCCCCGTGGATCCCTTTACAAGGGCCAACGATACTTGGGTGACAGTATATGAAGAGGATATCCTCATGAATCCCGCGCAGACAGTGCCCGGCATAGTGGACCTTCACAGCGGTTCCAGTCAAACGGCCCTGGACGGAAGCAGCTACAGTTCGTGGTAGAGGGGCCACGGACGGCGACATTTTGGAATTGATGAAAAAGAGACGTTTTGCAGGGAAAGTCCAGCCAGCCCTATAACATACAGGACAATTTTGCTTCCTTTCCAGTGTCAAAAATAGCGGCAAAGGTTTTCCTTTTTATACCCCGCTGTGGCACCTGATTTCTCCTTGCCGCCAGCAATTGCCGGCCACGCGACCGGCTTTTTCCTCGCTAAAACCCCGCAATAGGTTGAAAACTAGTAGGAAAACCAAGCAGTTGAGGATATGGAAAAAATCCGCAGCGGGGCGCTGGCTTGGCCACAAAACTGCATAGACTATGTTGAGCTTTGAGGCGGAGAACCGCCGGGAGAATCTGCTTGGGTTGAAACTGAGGATAGAACGTCCCCAAGCGCGGGCGATTGAACAACTTGCGGACACAGTATCAGGAAACAGAACCGTTAAGCAAGCATCACAGACCGAGAAATAATTTGCAAACCAAGAGTGAGCAGAGAAAATCCCACCGGTATTTGGTGGGCTTTCCCTGCTCGGTCAGGCGTTCGCGGGGCCCGAAGGAACCGGTGGAAGCAGCGATTCCGGCCGAGACCAAGGACGTGAGCACCGGGGGCATTTACTTCGAGGCATCGGCGGATTGGGAGCTCGGAACCGAGATTGAATGCTTGCTACACCTGCCGGTCAAGGCCTTCGGAGGGCGGCCTGTGGGGATTCGGTGCCGCGGCAAGATCGTCCGCGTCGACCGCCCAGCGTCTGACACCGTCGGGGTGGGAGCCACCATCGAACACTTTGAGTTCCTTCAGTTGGAAAAAGATAAGGGCGCCAAGAGCAGTAAAGTGCGGTAGGTGCATTCCCGCAAATCTTCTGGCTTCTCTGGCAGCGAGAGTTCACTTCATAGCTGCTAATTATCGCCTCATTAGAGATATCCACCTCCGAAAAGTGACAGACTTTTCGCACGGATAATTCCTTAAACCTTCCTAATTCATCTGAAGTTTTTCCCAGTTAGTGAAGCGTGATTGAGTGCAGGCCAACTCGTGGGCGGGGGAGGCCGGGTTTCGCCTGGCGGGCGCAATCTCTGGAGTGGAACAAAAAAAGCCAGCGATGCGTGTCGCTGGCCTATTGAATCTGAGAGGGAGGAGGTTCTTGCCGGCTTTAAGCTTTCTTCTGCTTCTTCCGGCACATTCTTCCGAGCCCCAGCAGCCCGGTTCCCAGCAGAAGCAAGGAGGCAGGTTCCGGCGTTTGCAAGCCGGATTCGGTGTAAGGAGTGCTATAAAAAGCTGACTCGCCTTCTCCATAGGCCACCAGGTGGGTGCCTATCGGAGGGAGGTTCGTATCAAAAAAAATGTCAAACAGATCCTTGCCGCCAAGGGTATGGTTAATACCGAAAAGGAAAATATCAAAGCCGCTGAGGTCGTTAGTCCAGTTACTCAGGTGATTGGAGTTGCCGGGCGTACTCGTCAACCCAAGAAAATCATATATGTCCAGTGGAGGGGAACCAACAAGGAATCTCTCGCCCTGCGTAAAGCCACCTGCTATCAGGCCATATGCATCCCCATCGTGTCCGTCAAGACCGGCAATGGTATGGTTGTCCAAATAAAACCAATCAGTTCCTGGTGTGGTTAAATTCGTAGTAGACGGATCTCCTGGCAAATCTCCTGGGATGAAGTCGGGGTATACGTCAATTTTGGTGATAGAGCCGTCAGTGAAACCAAAGAATCCCAGCGAATGAGGCACGCCGAGTATCAGCAGAGTTACATCAATGTCCTTAACGTCCTGATCGGCACCGGCGTTCTGGAAGATAGACCAATTGCTTGATAAGTTGGCATTGGGGTCACCCCCGCATCCAGTAGGGCAGGTCGGGGATGACGCCCCAAACCCGATATGCAAGGTCGATCCTGCCCACGTCATCGAGCTGGTGGCGACCAGCATGATCAATACCGCAAACATTTGTTTCGTTTTCATAAACTGCACCTTTCCTCACCTCGTCATCATTTATTATTGCAAGTGACATGCCATAGTGAACGCTTTCTGCAAAGTGCTGTAATTTCGCAGTAACTCATTGTTAATACATGGGTTGTCAGCATTGCCATTTTCCTGAGCTAAATCTTCTCAATTCGGCCAAAGGCACAGAAGAGAAAAGATTTCTATATTTGGGAGGAATTTGGGGATTTCAAGAGTTCCAAAAGCTTGCCACGAAACCCGATCGCGATGGCAATCTAGCTGGGCGGGAGAGTCCGGATTACCCAGCGGAATCTCCTTGATTTTGGTTTCTCGGAGAGCCGCTGGAGGACAAATTTTCGTGCCCGGTAAAGGGTCAGAAAAACTGCCACGGGTTCGGATTGCGATCCGTCGTCAAACTGCTTGCAAACATATGGCCGAGCAAAGCGAGGTTTCTTCTCTGCGATAATCACGGACTGTCACCCAAACGTGCGGAGGGGCAAAATTGTGTGGGATAGACGACCACTGTCAACTTCCTCGACGATCACAATTCCAGCGTTGCATTCCAGTTGCCAAACGCCAATTCATGAGTTGAAAAGGATTCCAAGCTTCTGCGTGTGCCGAGTTTGTGGCACAAATGGAAAACACTTTGGTTTTTCCGCCCCAAGTTTGGCCCGCGAGTTTCCTGGCGAGTTAGTACCGGGCCCCATCCTGACTAAAAATTAGGACTTTTAGTCTATTGTTCTTCCACTTTTAGACCATTAAGGTAACAGGGTATTTTTTGAGTTTGACCTCTTCTCCCCCCCTGATCGGCCTCCACGCGGGCCTGTTGTAACCCATGAACGTCTTATTATTGGGACTGGATCCGAATGTTGAGGGTTTGCTGCGGAAGCACACCGAATCCAGTTCCACCCAGAAAGTTCATTTTTATTCTTCTCCGGCGGAGAACGGCGCGGACTTTGCAGCCCGCCGGTGGGATGTGGTCGTTCTGGACCGCAGCATCAGGAGCAATGTGCATCTGGCAGACGCCATCCAGAAGAACAACCTGGAAGGGTTGAAGATTGTTCTGACTGAGAAAGAGAACTTGGACTCGGCCATCGAGTTCTGGGGACCGGCAATCTACAGCTACATCTTCAAGCCTGTGAACTGGACGCTGTTTCAAGTGATCTGGCAGCAGGTC
>JADFGZ010000408.1 GCA_022567475.1 Acidobacteriota bacterium
GTCGGCTGAGCTGACCACCTTCTTGCCAAAACTTCTTATGAGTTCAATCGTTCCAGCATCCACCCTGGAGACGTAGGGGATTTGATTGTCGGGCGAGTATTGCATCGCCAGGCTGCCGAACGGCGCGAGCATCTCCTGCAATCGTTGGCGCTGCTCCTGCCATCCCGTGTAGATGCGCTTCTCGCCGGGCAGGGAATCCAGGCGAGCGCTCTCAATTCTGTGGACCAGCTTCAACGGGGAACCCTGCGCGGGCAGCAGGTAATACCAGCGCCGCGTTGAGATCGCCTCTGCCGAGAGGCCCAGCACGCGATAGGCAATCGGGTCGCTGTGCTCGAAATCGTAAAACAGCCACGCCTCGAGGCCGCGTTCCCGCAGAGCTTGTTGAAGGAGTTCCAAATCCATTGATCTGTATTCGGTGATCTGCTTCCGGGCAAGCAGTCGCCACTATGTAGCGCTATTTGCTCGTAATCCCACAGTATACACTAGCCCGGAAGGTGGAAGATTCACACTGCGGCAGAGGATAACAATCAGAGCCGTGACCGCCCTGCGGTCCAGAGCCCTTCGGGCGGCGGGCCGCAAGGGAACGGTCCCACAGGTTTGAGAATATACCGTGCGGTTGGGACCGCTCCATTACTGTCGTGGCTCAGATACACTCTAATCTCCCGCTGCAAACCGCAGGAACTCCGCTTCGCTGACCCCATCCAGTTCCAGCAGCTTGTGTCGGGATTTTTCTCCCGACAGCAGCCGCACACGCGAGCGGGGGATTCCCAGGCCACGCGCAAAGAACTCGATGCACGCCTGATTCGCCTTGCCATCGACCGGAGGCGCGGTCAGTTGCAGCTTCCATTCGTCCTCAAGCTGCCCGGCCTGCCTGTTCATCTTTATTAGCCGGTTCCGCTTTGCCCGAGGCTGCACGCGGATTTTTATCTTCATAACCGTTCAGGTCGGCGGGAGTGGCTTGGTTGTTCTCGGTCCGAAGATAGCCGTGCCGACGCGCACGATGGTGGAGCCCTCCTCGATGGCGACCTCAAAATCATGGGTCATCCCCATGGAGAGTTCCCGCACATGCTGGAACCCGGCCTCTTGCAGGCGGTCGCGCAACTGGCGCAGGCGGCGGAAATAGGGCCGCGCCCCTTCCGGGTCCTCGGTGAAGGGCGGCATCGTCATCAACCCCCGCAACTCCAGCCTGTCCTGGGAACGGATGAAGGCGGCCAGCCGCTCCGCTTCCTGCTCTGTGACGCCGGTTTTGGCCTCCTCTTCGCCCAGTTTCACCTCGATCAGCACGGAGAGCGTCTTGTTCGCCGCGGCTGCTGCGTCATGCAAGCGGCGCGCCAGCCGTTCGCTATCGACCGTCTGCACCCAGTCGAAGGCCATTGCCGGTTGCACCTTGTTCGATTGCAGATGGCCGATCAAATGAAAAGTGGCTTCCGGCAGTTTCAGGCGAGGAAGCTTCTGCTGGAACTCCTGCACGCGGTTTTCGCCGAAATCGCGCAAGCCGCCCTCGTACGCTTGGATAATGCTCTCCGCCGGGAAAGTTTTCGTGACCGCCACGAGGCGTACCGATTTGGATTCTCGTGATGCGCGGGAAGCTGCGCGAGCAATCCGCTCCAGCACTTGGGCGGTGTTCGCGGCAATGTCAACGGCAACGGTCACAGAAGAGCCTTTCCATAAAGATTCTAGCATGCTGGCCGGGAGGCGGTCAGAAACGGCGCGGCTGCGCGCGAGACAGTCCACTAGAGAAGCACAAAGAAATGAGAAATGTAGAAATGCGGAAAAGCAGAAATGCGGGAGTGCTATGATACTCTGCACTTCACAACGAGAGCCGCCCCCTGGAAACGTCCTCGGAAGCGTCTCCCGAAAGCGTCTCCCGGAAGCATCTAATGAAGCACTCCGGAAAATTTATCACCTTCGAAGGGTTGGACGGTTGCGGCAAGAGCACCCAACTGGATCGTGAGGCCTCGCGCCTGCGCCAGCAGGGTCTGCCGGTAGTGACAACTCAAGAGCCGGGCGGAACGGCCACGGGCCGGAAAATTCGCGAAATTGTGCTCCATGCCAGCGCTCATCCGCTTTCTGCCTCAACCGAGCTGGCATTGATGTTTGCCGCGCGCTCCCAGCATATCGAAGAGGTCATCTTGCCGGCGCTCCATGCGGGGAAGATCGTCCTCTGCGACCGCTTCACGGACTCATCGGTTGCCTATCAGGGTTATGGACGCGGGATAGCTCCGGATGCGATCCGGACTCTGGAGGATTTGTTCTGCCGCGGTCTCCGTCCCGATTTGACGATCATTCTGGATATTGACCCCGCAACAGGGATGAATCGCGCGCGGGAGCGCAATCGCGCAGCACAGGAGAAAGAAACCCGCTTCGAGGAGGAAGGGTTGGAATTTTTCCGGCGTGTGCGGCAGGGTTATGAAGAGATTGCCCGGCAGGAGCCGGGCAGGGTCCGGCTCATCGACGGGAAGGGCAGCGTGGACGAAGTTCACCTTAAAGTTCACCAGGAGGTGCACGAGCAGGTCCGCAAGGTCGCCGATGCATTTCTGAAGGCGGGCAGCAGCGGAGGCGTAAGTGGGGTTTGAGGATTTCTGCGGCAATACAGATGGCAAGCAGGGCGCGCTGGATGTGATCCGGGGAATGTTGGCCAGGGACAGAATTCCCCATGCGCTGATCTTTTCCGGCCCTCCCGGAGTGGGCAAGTACACGCTGGCGCAGATGCTGGCCAAGGCGCTGCACTGCACGGAGCGGCAGAATGACTTTTGCGGCGAGTGCCAAAGTTGCCGGGCGATTGGCCTGACCGACGACCGGCGGGCAGCGGTGGAGCAGGCCGAACAGGACAGAGAAAAGCTCACACGGCGGCCACGGGAAGTTCCCCTCCTGATCCAAAACCATCCTGACGTTTTGCTGCTGCCGCCCAACGGGCCGCTGCGTCTGTTCCAGA
>JADFGZ010000409.1 GCA_022567475.1 Acidobacteriota bacterium
CGGGGTTCACGTTTCAGGCGTTTACGTGCAATCGTGCCCAGGGCATCCAGATTTTTTACGGCCTTGGTAATATCGGCGTCTTGTGGATAGAAACGAACGGCCTGAGTCAAGATTTGCCGGGCTCGGCGCAACTCCTTACGTTCGTGATAAATTCGACTCAATGCCTTTAATGAAAAGAGATGTTTTTCGTCGAGAGACAGGATTTCATTATAAGTGCAGGTGGCGATATCTGTGAGGCGGGCTTGCTCGCTGGCCTGTTCCTGCGGGGTCTTGTACAGCTTCTGGTCATCCGACACAGAGTGAGGGTGCAGGCGAATCACGTGGCCATGCACCAGAGCCGGTCCCCGCCGCTCGCGGCAATGGGCCACAGCCCGCCGGAGGGCATCGAGACTAGCCAAAAGGTCGGTCCCATCCACCTCTTCGCGGAACAGATGGGGATATCCGGAAAGCAACCGGGAAATATTGCCGCCCGGCGTCTGCGCCTCCACCGGCACGGAGATGGCGTACCCGTTGTCCTCGATCAGGTAGAGCACGGGAAGCCGCGCGTTGCAGGCCGTATTCAGCGACTCGTAGAACTCTCCCTCGCTGGTGCTGCCTTCGCCGCCCGTGACACAGACCACCTCATCCTGCTCAAAGCGGGCTCTCGCTTGCCGGGAAGCGGGCATTCCCTTGTAATAAATTCCCGCCTCGGCACAACCGACCGCCTCCACCCACTGAGTTCCCGTAGCGCTCGATTGCGAAACGATGTTGAGTTCCTTGCTTCCCCAGTGAGAAGGCATCTGCCTTCCGGCGCTGAAGGGAGCCTCCGCCGATCCTACGGCTTCCAGCAGCAGTTGCAGGGGAGTGAGCCCCAAGCCCAGCACCAGTGTGCGGCTGCGGTAGTAAGGGAAAAACCAGTCCGAGCCCGGACGCAAGAGCGAGGCGGCAGCTAATTGCAGCGCCTCGTGACCGGCGGAACTGACCTGGAAAAAACTGCGGCCCTGGCGGTGCAGTTGAATCTCTTTTTCATCCAGCCGGCGGGAGAGAAGCATCGTGCGGTACAGCCAAACCAGGCGCTTCCGATCCAAGCCGCCGTATTTTTGAACTCTCAAAGGCGATGTCCCAGCAACCATACGGTTCATCCTTTTGTCATGGATTTTGCGAGAATTGGGCAAAGGCTTGAAATGTTGCCGCTCGGATTATCTTGGTAATGCCGCTCCAGCATCTTTAATTTTACCGCTGTGAGCCGCGGCAGTAAACCTCCAGCTTGCATGAGGAACCTTCCCGGCCTACAAAAATGGGCCACCCGCCAGCGCAGATGGACTCCCCACATCATGAAATTATCGTCGCCCTGCTATTGTCGCCCTCTTAAGACCGTCTCCTTTGTTCGTGATGCTGTTGGTGCTGCTTTTCCTGCTGCGGTAAGTTCCTGAAGCTCACAGCGCCCCGGCGATCAACATGCCTTCCGGCGGCTGCCGGGTTCGCGCCCCACATAACTTGATTTCAGCCTCTTAAGCTTAACGATCCAGGGAATGAATATGCCATCCTGAAAGGTGAGTATTTTGGGAGCCAAAGGATGCCATTTTCAGGCTGCAGGGATGCCAGGAAGACCGGCTGAACCAGCCCGCAGGATCGACTACTTGTTTGAAATGAATGCGATGAAAGGATTACCCCTCACATCCACCCTCTCAGAGACCGCTGCAAAACTCTGCTGCCTTGTTGACCACTCTGGAACTTCCACAAGTTCCGCTGCGAGCGTTAAAGCGAACTCAATTTTTTTCCGCAGGCACAGAAGAAGTGGCAGCGGAACTAGATTGGCCGTTCCGCTGTTTCTTAAATCGCTTGTGCGGTTTGACCACTAGAATCAGCAGCGCCAAAGCCGCAACCAGAAACGCCAGATGTGGCAAACCATATTGCCGCTCGATAACAATGGCAGCAGCCGGACGTTCCGCCCCTTCCACCACTCCAGACCAGGAAATTTCCGTCCCATCTGCAAAGACCTGGAGAGCAGGAAAAAAGTATTTCCCCGGCTCATCTGGGAGCTGAAACGTAAGCAGGAATTGTTTCGAGCCGTCGGGCGGGATCGACCCGCCTTCAAAGCTCACCTTTGTGATCCACTGTTTGAGCAGCTCGTTCTGGATTTCCTCTTCCTGCCGTTCCTCCTCGGTCATCGCAGTCTGCGCTTCCCTCCCTGCCCGCCTTCCGGCTCGCCGCTCTAATTCCCGGCGATAAATCTCCTCCGGCTTGTCCTGTTTTTCGATCCTGACTTCCCATCCGGCCGGGTGTTCCACGCTCCGCAGGCGGCCGCCCTCCATCCGAAAGGCTTCCGGCACCTCCAAGCTGATCCGCGTGACCTCCACGTGCCGTTCGTTGGGCACGACCAGCCTCAGCGTCACCGAAGAGCTTCCCGGCCTCAACGGTTGATCGGACCGCAGCCTGATATGCGCCCAGGCTGATCCCTGAAAAAAAACAATTCCGCTCAAAAGGGTCCAAACGAATGTCCCAACTGCGGCAGCGTGAAACCATTTTATTTTCATGTTTACTCTCCTAAAACCGTTACGAAGTTTGAGGAAATACCCGAACCCACGGCAAAGAACACGCTGAGCTTACATCATTTTAATGGGAATGCGGCGGGCCGTGGCCGTCAGAAGTTTGTTCAGAGTAATGGCTGAACGGAAATGTGAAAAGCTCCGGTTTGGCATCCGGCGGCAAACCCGGCAGACGGAGCAAAAGGGTCAGGGTCACGGGGAATTCCACTTCCTGGCCGAGCGCCGCTTCCAGCCTGTGCGCGTCATCATCGACCACGAGAAGCGTTTCGGGAGCGCCGTCGGAGTTTCCCCATTGCACCGTGCCGCTCGATTGGTGGAGTTCTGCGTGACCCAGCGGCTGCGTGTGGGCATCGTAGAGATAGACGCAGAAAATTCCCGGCGGAAGCAGCACCCCTTCCAGG
>JADFGZ010000125.1 GCA_022567475.1 Acidobacteriota bacterium
ACGCTTCAAGACTCTCTTCTCACCATCGATACCCCACTGCGCCTGATTGAGGGAGCAAATGATATAGGGCAGATCCTGATTGGGGGCTCCTCAGGCCAGGAAAGCCGGCAATTTTCGGACGGCGGGACGGCAAATTCGGCAGAACGGTTCAATGCCCCGAATCAGTTCGAGTTTTCCGATGAGGTGTTTTACAGCCGCGGGCCTCATGCGCTGCAGTTCGGAGTGACGTTCCACAGGATGCAGCATAATTTTGCTCGTCCGTCCCGCAAGCGGGGAGCTCACGAATTCACTTCTCTGAGGAACTTCATAAGGGTAAATCCCCGGCGCTTTCGCGCCGGCTTTGGCGATCCCACGAAGGCGATGCGGCGGAACTATTTTGCCACTTTCATCCAAGATGACTTCAAAGCGACCCGGAATCTCACGCTTAACCTTGGTTTTCGCTATGAGTTCATGACCACACCCACAGAAGCCAGCGGGGATCGGATCTCGAACTTCCGCCACCAGTTCGTAGATGGCTTATTTGTGCTTCGAACGGAGCCTTTCGTTGGAAGCCCTTACTGGGAGAACAACTCCTACCTGTCATTGGCGCCGCGAGTCGGCTTTGCCTGGGATCCTTTCTCCGATGGGAGTATGGCCGTCCGGGGGGGATTTGGCATATTCTATGATCAAGGAGTTGATGAGTACCGCGGTTTCGTTAACAATGTTCCTTTCTTCGATACGATAGAGATCAGACGACCAACCCCATTTCCTTTTGGCTTTGCGGGAGGGTCAGGCAGGTCCCGCTCGAGCCCGGATTCCATCGATTTCGATTTGAAGGTGCCGACCAGAGTGACTTGGAACTTCGGCATCGAGCGGCAAATCACAGAAAATACCGGCTTCGCGATCCGCTACGTCGGCTCCCAATCGTATCACTTGAGCAGACGTTCGCCGGGGAATACTTCGATCCCGGAGAGGTGCAACAGCGAGATCCCCAGCTGCTTGGGGCGGTCCGACGGAACCCTGTTTTATCCTGACGAGGATGCGGACCGCAGAAATCCGGATTTGGGCGGGAACCGGTACGTCACCACCGATTCCGTTTCTGCCTATCATTCCCTCCAGTGGGATCTTTCGCAGCGGTTCAGCAAGAACTTGCAGTATAAAATCTCGTACACTTTTTCAAGGAACATTGACGACGCTTCCAACCCCAATTCCGCGCTGGTAGAGGGCCATCCCGATATGACGCAAAACCCGGAGGACCGCGCTGCGGACCGCGCGCTGTCCGCCTATGACGTGCGGAACAACCTGGCAGCAAACTTCTCATATACATTGCCCGGGACCAACTTAACCGGAGCGACGGCGTGGCTGGGCGGATGGCAACTGGGTGGAATTGTCTCCATGTCCTCTGGCATACCCATTACTGCCCAGACAAGTTTTAACCGATCGCTGGATCAGTCGCGCTCCACCTCGGATCGGCCCAATCTGAGAGCGGGCTTCAGCAATAACCCGATCGAGGGCGTTACTGCCGGCTGTGAGGGGGTAGCCGCCGGTCAAAAGCTCGGAACTCCGAACCTGTACTATGATCCCTGCGCCTTTGAGCTTCCTCCAGCAGGCTTCTATGGGAATGTCGGTCGCTCGACCATCATCGGCCCCGGATTTGCAAATGTCGATTTCAGTGTGACAAAAATTTTCTCGATAACGGAAAACACACGAATCGATTTCCGGGCTGAATTCTTTAACCTCTTCAATCGGGCCAACTTCGATTTACCCGACGCTGCGATGTTCGATGAGGACACGGAAACGCCTCTCTCTACAGCCGGCCAAATAAGGAGTACGGCAACGACATCCCGGCAAATCCAATTTGGGCTCAAATTCACCTTTTGATTTGAGTTCCAAGAGTTCGTTCTCAGTGGTAGTCTCAGTCCAAGGGGGGCAAGCAATTGCCCCCTTGCCAGTCTGAAAATCACTGTACTAACTAGTGTTTGTTTCTATTTTTGAAAGGGACCTGGGGAGGATTTATGAAGCGGTTGCAAGCTTTGCGGCTGGCGTTGTCTCCACTCGCTCTGGCCATGGCAATCTGGCTTGGATTTTTCTTGCTGGCACCGGGAATGACGGCACAGGCCCAAAGCGGCCACAGGCTTCTGGGAGGAGCCCGAGGAGTGGTGCGGTCCGCCAAAGCGCCACTCGAAGGAATCATGGTGCAGCTCATATCCCAGAAGACATCCATCCGAACCACGGTCTATAGCAACTTGGAAGGGCGTTACGAGTTCCCCAAATTGGACTCCGGGCTGTACACGTTGCGAATCGCAAAGCCGCTGGAATTCCATCACTACGTGAAGGAGTCGGTGCAGATTGACGGGGCCACGCAGTTGCAGGAGATCGTCCTGGAGCGGGTGACCGATTCGGAGTTTCTGCCGCCGACACCGGAGATTTTGCCCCAATTGACCGACGCCGAGTGGCTCTACAATATTCCGGGCACGGGCCAAGAGAAAAGGATCTTCAGCAACAGCTGCGGCACGGGATGCCATACCTACCAATGGGTGTTTCGCGCCCGATACGACGAGCATAGTTGGCGTGTGATCGTGGACCGGATGCGCAATTATAGGGGGAGGATACTCGTCAGGCGAAGAGACCCCTCCGCGCTTATCCCTCAAGAAAAACTGGATCCCATCGTGAAATGGCTGGCGCGGGTTCGCGGACCCGACGCAAAAGATGCGCCGTTTAAGGTCTTTCCCCGGCCGCAGGGACCCGCCACACGCGCTATCATTACAGAATACGAGCTGCCGCACCTGGATGCCCGCGTGCATGATGTGACCGGCGATTCGCAGGGCAACATTTGGTACACCAGCAATCGAAACCCGATCCTGGGAATGTTAGACCCGCGGACGGGACTCGTGAAAGAATACAGGGTCCCGAAAACACCGGGCACACAAACGGGACAACACTGGATCATGGTGGCTGACGACGGGATGGTGTGGTACTCGGAAACCTGGACGCAAAATCTGGTCCGGTTCGATCCGCGCACCGAAGAGTTCCATGTGATGCATACCGGTGTGCAGGGAAACATGGCTCTCGCCCCGGATGGCTACCTCTGGAGAACCTCGCGCGGCAAGATTCACAAGTTTGATCCGGAAACGGGCAAATCGGTCCAGGAATTTCCGATGCAGAAAGCTCGCAGCACCTACGGCAATTTCATCAGCCAGGACGGAAATTTCTTTGGGGGAGGAAGCCGGGACCCCAGTTTCGACGGAATCGTATTTTTCGATATCCGGACAGGGGAAGTGAAGGAAGTGGAGTCTCCCAGCGGTGTGTCCGCCGCCTCCAGAGGATCATTTGATCCCGAGGGGAACATCTGGGTCGGGGGAAGAGGAGGCGTGCTGGTCAAGCTGGACAGAAAGACGGGCTTGACCTCGGAGTATGCTCCGCCAACTCCCTATACCACTTTTTACGAAGCAATGGCGGACAAGAACGGGGAGATTTGGGCAGGGGAAATGCGCGCGGGGCGGATTGCCAGATTTAATCCCCGGACTCATCAGTGGATCGAATACGTGATGCCGGAACCCTATGCTTTCAATTGGAGGACGTGGATTGACAATTCCACCGATCCGGTCACGGTTTGGTATGGCGACCACTATGGATATATTGTTCGTATTCAGCCGCTGGAATAAGGGATTTTTTCTGCGGCAGCGTGTGCCGCGGAGGATGAAGCTGAGGATGAGGACGAGGCATCTTATGAATATTAGAAAAATTGCGGGCAGGAAGGCCGTGATGGCGGGGTTGAGCATCGGAGCAGCCCTGTGCGGAGGTTATCTGGCCCGCGGATGGGCAACAGCGCAGGCCGCTCCCCCGCAGGCCCAGGCCAGCAAAGCGGCCCCGCAGGACCCTTACCAGCGCTCAGCGAGAATTTATAGTTACAATTTTTTTGCCGGCAGTGGAACACCACGTGGCGAGGAAATTTATTTTTTCAAATGTTGGATGTGCCACAACCAGTACACCATCGATGCAAACGCTCCCAACTCAGCGCCTACGCTCCGAGACCTGTACAAGCGTCCCAGGCTGATATCCGGAAAGCCGGTGAATGATGAGACGGTGGCCGAAAAGATCCGCAACGGCGGGCCGAGGATGCCGGCATACCGGTATGTTTTAAATGACATCGACATGGCGGATTTGCTGAGATATTTCCGGGAGGGGCAGTGTTGCTGGGACGAGGACAATCCTCCGGTCAACCCCTGGTATAAGCCAAACCGGTGATCGGAGGGTATTGTCAAGTTAAGGGGAATTTCGGTAGTGGGTCAGTTTGAATTTCTTTTCTTGTACGGTCCCCGCGCTCCGCTTTTTGGCTCCGGTAGAAGTCCGACGATTTCCTCAATCTCCCAGACGTGATCTGAAACGCCAGCCGCCATAGCCGGGGTAATCCGTAGCGTCTGGTGAATTCGGGCAAAATTGTAATACATATAGAAAAGTGCCACAGCAGCCGCATGATTCTCGATTTTCTTTGAGAAGGCGTTCGTGAGCCTTGTAAACCGGCGCATGGACATCCTCATGGTGAGGTTCTGCCTTTCAACAAAGCTCGTGGAAATATGCTTTGGATCGGGGTTGCCGGTGACTCGCTTGCGTTGGCACCCAATGCATTCACCGGGGCTGTACCGCGTTTCGCTTTCGGGTGCCGCTCCATACAGTTTGACCAGTTGGCTGTAATCCACTTCTGAACCGAATGCGCCTTCCACGGCAGTCAAATAAGCCTTGAGGCCATCCGTTGTAAGTTGGACACGGGTTGCGAGGCGGTGCTTCCGCAATTTAGTGTTGTTAAAGCTTTCCTAACTCCAACAAACAAAGCGGTTTATTCTATATTTACCACACTCCAAAACTGCTAAGGCCATTTCTGCCAGCAACCTATTGAACATCACCGGGTTATGCTGATCCTACCAACAGTCGATTGCGGAAGCACCCCTTTCCCTTTGTTTCCACCCGCTCACCGCCAGAGCACTGCCGATACAGCCTATTGATATCACGACAGCAATCTGATCACTGCGAGGTTTCCAGCGTGTTTTCTTTCGCGCTCATAATTTTTTATGGATCTTCTCTCTTGCACATGGCAGAGCATAGAGCTCCTCATGTCCGCCCATAGTTGTCGCGTCCAAGCAACGTTGCGCCAGACTGGCTTCACAGATACACTGGCAGTGTGAGGAAACCCAAATCGGAAATCCTCACCCACGATGTGTGAGCGATTTGATCAGGTTGCGTCAGTCCATCCTGGCAAATCGTATCTGGAAAATGCCGGTTGCGGCCTCTTGCGGGAAATCAATGTTGTATTGGTGGGCAATAGCAGTATGTTTGGGCTTGATTGTGGCACCCGTATCGAATGCCCAGACCAACACCGGGGTGATTGCGGGCATTGTGTCGGACTCAACCGAAGCCGTTATTTCAGGAGCTAAGATAACGATAACTCATAGGGAGTTGCAGGTTGCGACTGAGGTAATGACGAACGAGGTTGGGGTGTATGTTGCACCCAATTTGCGAGCCGGCCCATACCAGATTCGTGCTGAAGTAACCGGATTTCAGACCTCCATTCGCACTAGCCTTGTTTTGCATGTGAACGACCGCCTAACAGTCGATTTCGTGATGCAACCAGGTCCCGTGCACGAAGTCCTTGAGGTAACGGCAGCACAACCATTAATCCAACCCGAATCTGCGGAGTTGGCTTACTTGGTTGAGAACAACAGAATTCTCGACTTGCCGCTCGACGGTCGGCGCTATGTTGACTTGATGCTGCTCAGCCCCGGTGTTCTACCGGCTCCAGGAGTTCGAGACAATCCGCGCGAAGGCCGCATCAATGTGAATGGCAACTTCTCTCTTCAGAACTACTTTGTATTGAACGGAGTGGATAATAATACCTACACACAAAACGCGCAGGAGCGAAGCCCCCAGGTAGTTTCTCCGCCGCCGGATGCGCTACGCGAATTCCGTATCCAGACGCGCACTTATACCGCCGACTTTGGCTGGGCCGTGGGAGGTGTGATCAACGCGGAAATCAAATCCGGCACCAACACATTTCACGGTTCCGGTTGGTGGTTTCATCGCAACGACGACTGGAACGCAACGGATTTCTTTGTCAACCGCGCCGCACTGGAATCCCCCGAGCAACAACGCAACCAGGCGGGCTTCGCCTTGGGTGGGCCGATCCTGCGCGATCGTACCTTCTTTTTCGCGGACTATCAGTTGACCGATGCGAAAGAAGGCAGGACGGCCAGCGGCACGGTGCCGACGCCTGCAATGAAAAATGGGATCTTTGCAGGCGTCCGGGACCTGCGGGATCCCTCCGATGTGATTCCGGAGCTTGCGGGTTGTGTGGACGAGGTGAATGACGTAATCAACCTGGCCGCCTTGCGGACAGACGGACGGCCCTGCGGCGACCCTGCCGGCATGGCATTGGTACAACTATACCCGGATCCAAACCAGGGCACGTTCGGCTTTACTTCGGCTCCCGAAATTCCTCTCGACGCGGACCACTTTGACGTTCGCATCGATCATCGACTTGCCGACAGAGACAACCTCTACGGCAGCTATTCGCTCCTCGACGTCGGCACCATCGTTGAGCGCGGACCCTTTCCCGACCCGATTGCCACCGGAGGCTTCAGCGCCGAGAGCGAAGTCCGGGGGCAACTGGCGTCGCTCTCCTGGCTTCACACTTTCAGCCCGTCGATCCTGAACGAAGCTCGTTTCGGTTTCAACCTCATCCGTTCCACCTCGGAACCGCTGGCCGAGGAGGGAGACGCCGGTCCGCAGTTCGGCCTGACGGGCTTGCCAGGCACCTTAGCCTTCGGGTTGCCTCCGATTCGCGTGTCCGGATACAGCCTGCTGGGAACCGCCGAATATCGCCCCCAATTCGCACGATCCCAGGTGTGGCAGGCCCTCGACAACCTTTCTATTTTCCGCGGCACCCACCAAATGAAGTTTGGTTTTGAATTCAAGCGCGCCCTGAACACCTTTTTTGATATTAAGGCACCTAACGGTCGCTACATCATCCCCGATTTCTGGACCGGTGACGGAGTCGCCAACTTGTTGCTGGGCTTGGTGGAAAGGATCGAGGTGACTACACCGCTGGTGGCGCACACCTATACCGACGGATGGATGTTCTACGGCCAAGACATCTGGCGAGTGACTCCCGCCATCACCCTCAGCTACGGGCTCCGGTACGAGTACTTCACGCCGAAGATCGAGCGCGACCGGCTTATCTCGAACTTTGACCCTGCCGCCAACGGAGGCCGTGGAGGGGTGGTCACCGCCTTTGAAGGAGAATTTACACCCCCGGCCTGCCTGGCGGCCTTCCCGTGTCTGACCCTGGGTCCGTCGGGGAGAAGTGTGTTTGCCCGATCGCTGGTTCACCCGGACCGCAATAACATTGCCCCTCGCGTTGGTTACGCATGGAGCCCCGGGGAGCGGTTCGTCTTGCGCGGCGGATTCGGCGTCTACTTCCAGGCGCAAGATCGTGCGGGGAGCCGGGATACTTTGCCGCTCAACCCGCCCCAGGTGATTGATTCCAGTTTCCCGCAGGGAATCGGCCCCACGGTTCCGAACAGGGATTTCTTGCTTCGAGATAGGTTTCCCGCCGTCCCGACCGAGTTTATCCCAGCCGAAGCGGAACTCCGCGGCATCGACATGAACGCGCGCACTCCCTATTCTCAGCAGTGGAGCTTTGGGCCCGAGATCCAGGTGTTCCCAAACCTGGCCGTGGATGTCTCCTACGTGGGACAGGCAAACCACAAATTGCGCAAGCAGCGGAACATCAACCAGGGAATCATCCAGACCCCTGGAGTCGGCCCGGCGGTGCGTCCCTTCCCGGACTTTGCCGACATCAGCAATTTTACGGCGAGCGACGGCAACAGTAATTACCATTCCCTTCAGGTGAACGTGCGCAAGCGGTTCTCGCGGGGATACACGTTCAACGTCGCTTATACCTGGGGAAAGGCATTAGGGAATGTGGGCGACAACCTGTCGGGCGGCCCCGGCACCGTCCTGGACCGGCCCCAGAACGCTCACGATCTTGCCGCCGACTACGGCCGGCTGGTCTTCGACCAACGGCACCGCGTCGTGGCAAACGGCGTGTGGGAGTTACCCTTTGGGCATGGGCAGCCATTGTTGAACAAAGGGTTTGCGGACAGGCTGTTGGGCAACTGGCAGTTCAACTGGATTGTCAGTTCCACGAGCGGAGTCCCCATCGCCATCTTCGCCAGCGATGCGAGTCAGACCGGTGGAGGCCACGTTTCCAGAGCAGACTGTTTCAGCGATCCGTCGGGCCCGAAGACAGTCGAGCGGTTTGGGCAATTGTTTCCCGGCAGCCCTATCTTCGCTCAACCTGCCGTGTTCACCTTTGGCAACTGTGGTAGCAGCAGTCTTAGCTCCTGGTGGCATCACAACTCGGACCTTTCCCTGTTCAAAGAGTTCCACATTGACGAGCAGCGGCGGTTTGAGCTGCGGTTCGAGTTCCTCAACGCATGGAATACCCCGCAGTTTGACGACCCCAACAATGACGTCAACAGCGGGCAGTTCGGAGAGACTACCCAGGTGCTTGATCCCGAAAGGCCAGCGCGGGTGATTCAACTGGGACTAAAATTCTATTTCTAAGATGACCCGAGCCCTGCGCCATCGTTGAACGACAGTCTCTTCGACGGCAAACCGGCCTCATGCGACGTGGTTCCTCCGCCTTTAGAGTGGAGCTCTTCTCATGCGGTGATTGAAGTGATGTTTTCCTCATGTAGTAGGAGTAGCCTATCCGGGGAGATTCATGCGGCGGAGCAAGTCCTGGAAGCGAGGGTCGGAGCGCAAGGGATCCCAACGTGGGTCTTTGAGGTAGATTAGTTGGCCGTGGTGCTCTTCGTAGGCCTGGTCCAGCCATTCAATTGCCTGATCTGTTTCCTCCAAACCCACATAGATTAGTGCAACGTAGGGCGAGAGATAGCTGCGCTCCGGTCGCGCTTCCAGTTCTTCAAGGATCGTCAGCGCCTCCTTGTGTTTACCGGACACCGCATAGACACGCCCCAGGGATGCCAACATGATAGGGTCTGAGGAAAGGGTGACTGCCTGCTGCATCTCAGCGACGGCTTTTTCAAACTGTCCCGTTGCCGCAAATACCCATCCCAGCTTGCGGTGGGCATCCGCGAAATTTCGGTCCAACTCCAGCGTCTTGCGAAGCTGGTCGATCGCTCGGTTATAATCCCGCGCTCGATAGTAGATCCATGCCAGATCCTGATTCACGACGAGGGAGAGTGGATCGAGTTCCAGAGCTCGTTGGATCTCTGCGATAGCCTCCTCTGACCTGCCCATTGCCGTCAGATAGGCTGCGTACTCGTGGTGTGCGGTCACATAGCCGGGGTTCAGCTCAATGGCGCGCCTGTATTCTCTCTCGGCGGCGGCCCAGTCCCAATCGCGGTACTGCCGAATCAGTGCCAGCGAGACATGAGATTCGGCAAGAGATTCATCAATCTCCAGTGCTTTCAGGACCGCTGATTCTGCTTTTGGCCACGCCTCACGCTGGAGGCCATAGAACGCAGCCAACAGACCGTGCGACTGGGCCAATCCGGCGTGGGCAGCCCCGTAGTCAGGATCTTTTTCGATCGACTGTTGAAAATATTCCAAAGCCTGTCTGTAGCCCTCCTCCGTGTACTTGTTTACGTGGAATCGGCCTCTCAGGTAAAGCTCATAGGCCTCCGGGTTGACGAGACGGGCCCTGGCGAGGCGCGCTCCTTCCACTGACGTCACAAGAATTTGAATTTCGCGAGCAATGGTCCGCGCCACCTCTCGCTGCAACGCCAGCACATCCCGCATGTTCCGCTCGTAGCTTTCTGCCCAGAGGTTCTCATCGGTTGCCGCGTCGATGAGTTGCACGGTGATCCGCACCCGGTCGCCCGCTCGCATTACCGAGCCCTCAATCACTCCATCCACCCCCAATTCCTTCGCGATCTCGGGCAGAGACTTTTCCGTCTCTTTGTAGCGCATTACCGACGTCCGCGAGATCACCTTCAAGGCTCTGATGCTGGCCAAGTCAGCGATCAAAGCCTCGGTCATCCCGTCTGCGAAATACTCCTGTTCTGGATCGTCAGAGAGATTCTTTAACGGCAGCACCGCCAGCGATTCAATCCGGACCCGATTAGCGTCTCCGAGCAGCCGCTCCCGCCAGCCCCCCACATCCATCCCGACAAGCAGTGCCAGCAGTGTTACCACTCCTCCCGCCGCCGCCAACACCCACCGGCGAGAAAATGCACGCGGTTTTGCTCCCTCCCCCACTGCAGAACTCGGTTTGGGGGGCATGTACCTTCCCAGTGGCGTTCTCTCGCCACTGGCCCGTTTACTCGGCTCCTTCGGTGGATGATGGACCCGCCACCATTCCTCAGCGTGCTTTTCGGTCCAGGGTTCCTTAACTGAGCACTCGACAAGTTGGCGAGACAGCGCCTCCACGCTCTGCGGCCGCTTGGCGGGGTCCTTTTCCAGGCAGGCCAGGACGATCTGGTCGAGCTCGGTTGGGATTTCCAATTCGGATCGGGTTGAAGGCGGTGCAGGCGACTGCTCGAGATGGGCCGCCATGATCTGCATCGGTGTCTCCCCTTCAAAAACGAGTTGCCCGGTGAGAACCCAGTAGGCGACGCACCCTAACGAGTAGATGTCAACTCTCTCGTCAATCGTGGAGCTGCCTCTGATTATTTCCGGAGCCATGAAGGCGGGTGAACCGGCGACGACACCTTCGACGGTCAAACGCGAGCCCTTCCAATCCGATCCCGGTGTGTGCTGGACGAGCCCGAAGTCGAGCACCTTGACGAAGTCGTACTTCAAGCCAACCTCGGTGAGAAAGATGTTGGCTGGTTTGATATCTCGATGAATGAACTCGTTGCGGTGGGCCTCGGCAAGAGATTCGCAGACCTGACGCAGGATATAAATCACCCGCTCAGCTGAAAGGGGTCCATGCTGCTCCACGAGGGTGTTGAGATCGCGCCCCTCGAGCAGTTCCATGGCGTAGTAAAAAGTGCCGTCCTCGGTGGTGCCAAAGTCATATACCTGGATGGTGTGGGGTGACCGCAAGGCAGAGGTCGCCTTTGCTTCGCGCTCGAAGCGACGCAGTAGGGTATTAGCTTGCTCACCTACCCCAGGCCCAAAGGACTCAGGGCGGATCAGCTTGATGGCAGCCTGGCGGTCAAGCATCAAGTGTCTGGATCGCCAAACCTG
>JADFGZ010000126.1 GCA_022567475.1 Acidobacteriota bacterium
ACAAACATCCAAGAAACCGCCGAGCTTGCTATTCAATAGCCCACAATCCATCCCACAAATGGCTTTGCTAAAATCCCACAGCGACACTCACCAGCCGGGCAATCCATCTGACTCCCTATAGATCAGAAGTCCCATCGAGAAAGTTACCTTCGCGCTATTGGCGCGAAAGCGCGCATGCCTTATTGTGTGAAGTGTTCACGGGGTAAGACGGAACTGAGGAACGCCGGGGGGACGAACTTCAGTTTAGGCTTACCGGGGCTGGCGGCGTCGCCAGCCCTTTTTATTTTAGCAAGACGCTCCGTCAATCCCCTTCCCTGGCTTCCTCGACCGCCTCCCACCCTTCTTTGACGATGAACCAGACCATCACCAGGGCCGCCAGCGGGTCCATCCACCACCATCCGAACAGTGCGTTCAGGCTGAGACCAATCAGTAGGGTGAAGGAGAGGTAGGCGCAGATCAGCGTCTCCCAGGCGTCGGCTTCCAGCGCCCGGCTTCCCATCTGCAGCGCTACCTTTCTTTTGGACAATCCCAGCACCGGCATCACCACCAGGGAAGCAACCGCCAGCGCAATCCCGATCCGGCTTGTTTCCGCAGCCTGTTGCCGGAGCAAAGCGCTTCCCGCCTCAAACACAACGTAACCGGCCAGCAGGAAGAAAGTGAGTCCCACCAGCAAGAGGGCTTTTTTCTCCTTCTCCGATTCTTCTTCCAGCGAACCGGAGTCGCGGAGCCTCCATACCAGAATCCCCGCCGCCAGCACTTCAATCACGCTGTCCAGGCCAAAACTCACCAGCGCCACGCTGCCGGCCCGCCATCCGGCTGCGATGGCGATGATCGCTTCCAGCGTGTTGTAGGAGATCAGCGTGTACTCGAGGCGGAGCGCCTTCCGCCGCAATGCGTCTGGGTTATGCACGGCATGGAAGAGTGGCCCGGAGGAGGGTTTGTGTCAAGCAGGTAAGGTGGCGGGCGCTTCCTTCAAGTCAGCGCCTTCTCCATCAGGTAGGCGTCCGACCCGTCGGCGTAGTAGCTGCTCAGCAGGCGTTGGATGGCGTAGCCGCGCCGTTTATAAAAGCGCAGGGCGGGCCCGTTTTCTGTTTCCACTTCCAGTATGATGCGGCGCGCTCCGTTTTGCCTCAGGCGCTGCTCGGCCGACTCCATCAGCCGGTGGCCGATGCCCCGCGCGCGGAACTCCTCCACGACATCAATCGTGACAATATGTCCTACAGAATTTCCCAGGGACCGCTTTTTCCGGTAGGCGAGCACAAAGGCGATGACCTGCTCTCCGGCTTCAGCGACCAGGGCAAAAGCGCCTGGCTGGACCAGCCCCAGGGCCATCTCCTCCGGCGTGTAGGCGATGGCTTCGGAATAACAAAGGCGGTCAATCTCGCAAAGGCGGGAAAAATCTCGTTGGTGGAAGTCCCGCAGCCGGACCTCGATCCGAACTTCGAGCCGGACCTTCCTTTGAACTTTTGGCTTTTGAAGCTTGGGCTTTTGAACCTCGGTCTTTTGAACCTTGGGCAGGTCATTGAGGTCGTTGGGAACTTCATTCGAGGACATGGCGGATGGATTCGCGAAACACAATGGCGGTGCAGGAAAACCCATTGATGGAATAGGAGGTTTCCGCTCCCGTGTCGCCCGAACCGGCTTGCGGAGCGGGGAGCAGAACAAAGTGCCGGTGCAGGTGATAGTCTTCATCCCACCCCGCGACCATTGCCTCAATCTCCTTCTTGGGGAGGCCAAAGCGGGAGAGCGGCATCGGCTGGCCAAATCCCTTCATCACCTCCCTGTATCTTTCCACAGCAGCTTTCAGGTCCATAATCCGATGCTTCAGTGATTCGCTCGATGGGGAAATCCTTACCGGCGCCGCCGGTGGAAGCTTTCCGGCTTTCCTGTGGCGCGAGACCACAATTTCAGAGTTTCCCGGCCCCAGTCAAGAAAATAGTCCGGAGGATGGTCCAGACCGGAGGACTGTCAAGACCGCAGGATGGTCAAGATAAAGATGGGTAGGAACGCCAATTTTTCAACCAGCCCTAGGCCAAGCCCTGCCGCTTGAGGTCGGCTCTGATCCTCGGGTCCAGCACGCCTGCTTTGTGGAAGGCGACGCGCGCCTCGCCCGGCTGGGCCAACTTCCGGAGCACGACACCCTTGTTGTACCACGCATCGGCGTAGCGGGGCTGTATCCCCAGGGCCCGGTCATAAGCGGCCAGCGCCTCGATCAGGCGGTTCTGCTTTCGCATTGCCACACCCTTGTTCATCCATGCCTCGGCGTATTGCGGGTTGAGGGCCACGGCGCGGTCGTAGCATTGCAGCTCATCGTGCGGGCGGCCCAGTTTTCTGAGGGCGACTCCCTTGTTGTGCCAGGCCACCGAGGACTGCGGATTCAGCGCCAGGACCTTGTCGTAGCAGGCCAGCGCCTCCTCGGTCCGTCCCAGCTTCCGCAGGATGACGCCCTTGTTGAGCCAGGCCGAGTCATAGCGCGGATTGAGTTCAATCGCCTGTTCGTAGGAGTGCAGGGCCTCATCGAGCGGGGTCCGGTTACCGTAGATCATGCTGGAGCGCCCGCCCCTTTCCGAGCGTTGCAGCATCGCCTCGGCTTCGGGCCCGAGAGTTCCAAAGAGGATGCCCCGGTTGTACCAGGCGTGAGCCGACCGTGGATTGAGCTCAAGCGCTTTTTCGTAGCACTCCATCGCCGTCTGTTCCTTGCCCTGCTTGGCGAGGAGGACTCCCTTGTTGAGCCAGGCGCCGTCAAAGTTGGGATAGATTTTCAGCGCTTTTTCTACGCAGGCCAGGGCCTCTCTGATCCGCCCCAAATTGCCCAGGGCCGCCCCCTTGTTGAGGATTTCCCACGCCTCCAGCGCTTTCGGTTCTGCGGTGACCACTTCCTCGTGAAACTCCTGCTGCAGAATCCGGGACAGGTCCATCCCCAGGGTGGAAAAGTTGGGGTAGCGGTCTTCCGGCTTCTTGGCGAGGCATCGCGATACCAATTTGGCCAGCAGCGGGCTGACCTCCGGATTCAGATTGGCGATTTCCGGCGGAGCAATCTTGAGATGCTTATAGAACCACTGCTCCGGGCCCTTGGCCGAAAAGGGACGCTCGCCAGCCAGCATCTCAAAGAGCATGATGCCGAAGGAATAAATATCCGCGCACGCGGTCACATGAGTGAAATCGGTGAATTGCTCCGGAGCCATATAGGGCAGCGTGCCGACGCCCATCTCGCCCACTTGCGTCTTAAAAACCCGTGTATGGTTCTCCGACAGCCGCTTGCCAGGGGCCTGCTGCTGCTGCGGGAGTTTATCGGAGCCGGACAGCACCTTCACCAAGCCGAAGTCGGTCACCTTCAAAACGTCGTCCGGGGTGAACATGCAATTCTCCGGTTTGACGTCGCGGTGGACCAGCCCGGGAACTTTCTTCTGCGCATAGTCCATTCCCCGGCAGAACTGGATGGAGTATCGCAGCGCGTCGCGCACAGGAAGCGCGCCGGCAGCCATTTTTTTCCGCAGGTCCGAGCCGGCTACATATTCCAGGAAGAGATGGGGCTGGTTGTTGATGGTGCTCACATAGAAGGCCCGCACAATGTTCTGATGCTGTTCCAGCTTGATCCAGGTTTCCACTTCGCGCAGAAACCGCTGCACCAAAGCGGGGGTTCCTATGCACCACTGCTGGAAGGTCTTCACGGCGAAGGGCGTCATGGAGCTTTCGTCCAAGACGATGTAGACAACGCCCATGCCGCTTTTGCCAACTCCGCCCTTGATGTCGTGAATCAAGAAGTCGCCTAACCCGGGCGCCGACAACGTCTGGCCGGCTTTGAGCCCTTCCTCTCCCGAGACGGCCGGCCCGGACTTGCCGGGCGATTTCTTCGGTGTAGCGGTTGCAGAAGACTCCGCCGCAGGCGCGACCGTAGCCATTGGGTCGTTAGGTTTCTGAGGGGATTTCTGAGCAGGCGTCTGCGCTGGCTTCTCACCGGGAACCGTGCGTTCCTCTTTGGGTTTCCGTTTGAAAAAGTTAAACATGCCGGCCTATCCGCAGTTTGAGGAATGCGACGACTACGCTACACTTGACTTCTGGGGACGGCGTGCACTGGGCACTAGAGCGCTCGCCGAGGACTCTCGCTGAGAATTTTATGCTTCTCGGCTTCTCCGCTAGCTTTTATAATCCGCGAACCGCACAATTGCCGCTGCAGCCCCGTTGCACGGCTATTATACATTTATTTCAAGACCCTCGAAATCTCCATTTTGGCCGGGGACGTCTCCTAAACGTCACTTCAAAAAAACAAAATCCGATTGCTTTTCCCGCAGGCGATTCTTGACCGGCCTGATCGTTGGCCCGATCGCTGGCTTGACGGTGGAAAGCAGCCATATGTGGGATAATTCAATTTCAGAGTCTCCCACGCGAGAGATGATCTTACGTAACATAGGTGTTGATGGCCATTCTTCCTCCACGCATACGGTCGTTGTTCATTCGCCACGCAGCCCGAACGCTGTTTCATAGCGGAAAAATCCTGCGCCGGTTATGGCTGGAGGTCACGGGAGCGATATTCCTGGGTCTGGCAATTATGGCTGCCCCCTCGATCCTGCGCCAGTGGAGTGCCTATCAGGAGGGCGCTTCGGTGCTCTACCTCCTGGCCGTCATTTTCTTCACGGCCATGATGGCCAGTTTTGGCGTCTATTCTTTCTGGAAATCGCGGCGTTACCGGTAATCTTTGCAATCTTAGTTTTTGTTCCTTCCCTAAAAAGCGCAGAGCGGTCATGGCAGCGGAACGAGCAGACATTCCCGAAAAAGCCTCTTCGGAGAAGACCGGGGAAAAGTTGCACACTTCCTCCGGCATTGCGATCCGGCCCGTCACAACGCCCCAGGACCTGGAAGGCTTTTCCGAAGCGCGCGACCTGGGCCGTCCGGGCGAGTATCCCTATACGCGCGGCGTGCGCCCGACCATGTACCGGGGACGGCTGTGGACGATGCGGCAATATGCCGGCTTCGGCGCCGCAGCGGAATCCAACCAGCGGTACAAGTATCTGCTCGGGCAAGGACAGAACGCGCTTTCGGTGGCCTTCGACTTGCCCACGCAGATTGGCATGGATTCGGATCACTCGCTGGCGGCAGGCGAGGTCGGCAAGGTGGGGGTGGCGATCGACAGCCTGGAGGACATGGAGACGCTGCTCGAGGGCATCCCCTTGCAGGAAATCTCCACGTCGATGACGATCAACTCGACGGCCGCCATTCTGCTGGCGCTCTACGTGGCGGTGGCTAAAAAGCAGGGGGCTCCGCTCGCGAAACTTTCCGGCACCGTGCAGAACGACATTCTGAAGGAGTACATTGCGCGGGGCACCTACATCTATCCGCCACGGCCGTCCTTGCGCCTGGTGACCGACTTGTTCGCGTGGTGCCAGCGGGAGCTGCCCGAGTGGAACACCATCTCCGTCAGCGGCTACCACATCCGCGAGGCCGGATCGACCGCCGTGCAGGAGCTGGCCTTCACGCTGGCCAACGCCGTCACCTACGTGGAGGCGGCGCGGGCGGCGGGTCTGGAGATCGACTCCTTCGCCCCGCGCCTGTCATTCTTTTTTAATGCCCACAACAATTTTTTCGAGGAGGTGGCCAAGTTCCGGGCGGCGCGGCGCCTGTGGGCCCGCATCATGAAGGAGAACTTCGGGGCGCGCGATCCCCGCTCGCAGATGCTGCGGTTCCATACCCAAACGGCCGGCTCCACGCTGACGGCGCAGCAGCCCGACGTGAACGTGGTGCGCACGACGCTCCAGGCCCTGGCCGCCGTTCTCGGGGGCACCCAGTCGCTGCACACCAACTCCAAGGATGAGGCGCTCGGCCTGCCCACCGAAGAGGCCGCCTTGCTGGCCTTGCGCACGCAGCAGGTCATCGCGCATGAGAGCGGGGTTCCGCACACCGCCGATCCGCTGGGCGGCTCCTACTTCGTCGAGAGTCTCACGCGGGAAATCGAGACGCGGGCGCGGCACTACATCGACCAGATCGCCGAACGCGGCGGGATGTTGCGGGCGATTGAGACAGGATTTGTGCAGAAAGAAATTCAGCAGGCCGCCTTCCTCCACCAGAAGGAGGTCGAAAGCGGCAGGCGGGTGGTCGTAGGCGTGAACCGGTTCCAGCAGACGGGAAAGAATTCGTCTCCGGCTCTGCGTGTCGATGCGGCTCTGGAGGCGAAGCAGGTGGAGCGTCTGCGCCAACTGCGCGCAAAGCGCAATACGGAGCAAGTCCGCAAGACGCTGCGGCAGGTGGAAGAGGCCGCCCGCGGCACAGAAAACTTGATGCCGCCGATGCTTGCGGCTGTGGAAGCCTACGCTACGGTGGGAGAAATCTCCGACACGCTGCGAGGTGTGTTCGGGGAATACCGCGAGGCTGTGGTGGTTTAGAGGGGTGGTCTATAAGGGTGGTTTAGAGGAACCGATGCAGCGCCGAGCCATTGCTTTTCAACCCGCCCAGGAATAAAATTCTCCGCATGGATGCCAAGCTAAAAATCGCTGACCGCGAATTCTCTTCGCGGCTGATTATCGGCACCGGCAAGTACAAGACGTTTCCCGAGATGGCACGGTGTCTGGAGGCCTCCGGCTCCGACATGGTCACCGTCGCGGTGCGGCGGGTCAACCTGACCGACCGCAGCAAGGAGTCCTTGCTCGACTACATCGACACCAAGAAATACTTCATCCTGCCGAACACCGCCGGATGTTACAGCGCCGACGAGGCGGTCCGCGCGGCGCGGATGGCGCGCGAGGTGGGGCTTTCCAACTGGATCAAGCTGGAAGTGATCGGCGATGAGGCCACGCTTTTCCCGGATAACGCCGGGCTGCTGGAGGCGACCAAGACGCTGGTCCAGGACGGTTTTGTGGTCCTTCCCTACACCAACGATGACCTGGTGGCTGCCCTCAGGCTGATCGACGCGGGGGCCGCCGCCGTGATGCCCTTGGGCGCGCCGATCGGCTCCGGCATGGGAATTCAGAATATTCCCAACATGCGCATCCTGCGGGAAAGGATCACCCAGGTGCCGCTGATCGTGGACGCCGGCGTGGGAACGGCCTCCGACGCCGCCATCGCTATGGAATTGGGAGCCGATGGCGTGCTGATGAATACCGGCATCGCCATGGCCCACGATCCGGAGGCGATGGCCGGGGCCATGAACCATGCCGTGCAAGCAGGAAGGCTTGCCTATCTAGCCGGCCGCATCCCGAAAAAGCTCTACGCCACGGCCTCGAGTCCGCTCGAAGGCGTCTCGCGCTAGTATCTTCTGCTCAGACTGCGTGCTCAGACTGCGTGCTCAGACTACGCCGCTCAGACCGGGCCGCTCAAATGGGGTCCTCGGCCGTGTATTCGCAGATTTCACGGCAGTCGACGCAATAGTAGCAGCCGTCCTCACAGAGACGAACCTGGTAATCGGCCCGGCAGAGCATGCAGAAGCGGTCACACTGGCATTTTTCCTCTGTCGCACCGCAAACGGTGCATGAGTAAGCCATCTCGATTCCCTACCTGATCGGTTTTTCCATTCTTCTATTTTCACTCTATGGTAATGCCGCTCCACCCGGCCCGGCAAGTTTCACAGGCCGCCACTCTTTTGATACGCCTGGTGATACGCCCGGAGGCCGGTCAGAGGATTTCCACAACCTGGCTCTGCGGCAGGATGACTTCGCGCATAGAGCCTTTTATAATCAACTGGTTATAACTGCCCCCTGGCAGGAATTTCATCAGCGAGCCCAACAGCAGGAGCGCTTGCTTGTGGAAATCCTTGCTCCCGGGCCAAGGCCATTTTCTTCCTTCCAAACTGCTTTTCTTTCCCGTGAGTTTGCTTTAGACTTGACTTCCATCATGGAGTCTTTGCCCATTGAGAGAACCATACCGGAAGCAGGCTCCCCTCGTCCCTTTTCTATAAAAAACGGGGCGATCCAGGCGCTGAAGCTAGCGATGGCTACCAGCGTGGTCCTGGTTTTGGTGTTTCGCGGAGATATCGGCTGGGAGGCATTGCAAGCGTCGCTCAGCAAATGGCAATACAGTATCCCCGCCTTCCTGCTTCTGGCTCTGACGCCGGTCGGCCACCTCTGGCGGTGGCAGAGTCTTCTGCGCGCCAGCAGCGTGGTTCTGCCCCACCGCGAAGTTTTTTCTTATCTGATGATCTCGAAGTTTTTCAATATGGCGTTTCCCAGCTACTTGAGCGGCGACATCATCCGGGGATTTTATGTATTGCGACGGGCCGCAAAGCGCAACACAGGCGTCACCGGCTCGGTCGAGGGCGACGACAAGGCCGGATCGTCCACCGTAGTCACCAGCATCTTGCTTGACCGCCTGGCGGGACTGTTACCCCTGCTGCTGTTTTGTCTGTTGGGATTGCTCGGCTCGCTGTGGTACGCCTTGCCGCCTCGTGTGGTGGCGTCGGTCGGAGCGGTGGCCGGCAGCGGAGTGTTGCTGCTTCTTTTCCTGTTTCTCATGGCATACCGGCTGCCGCAGCCGCCGGACTTTCTGCTCAAAATAAGCAAGCGATTCAATGTCCACCATTTAGTCAGTTCCCTCTTTCGGGGCACCCATCACTACGTCCGCAATCTCAAGTTGATTCGGAACATCCTGGGAATCTCGTTCCTGAATCACGGGCTGGCGATTGCCGGCTTCGTTCTGTTCGGGCTGGCGCTGGGAATCGACGTGCCGCTGATGGGTTATCTGATCTTCGTGCCGCTGGGATTGATGGTGACCGCCCTTCCGGTGGCCCCAGCCGGGTTGGGGGTTGGCCAGGTCGCTTTCCTGGCTCTGTTCCACACACTGGGGACCTCGCAAGGCGCAAATCTCTTCACACTCTTCATGGCTTCCCACATCTTGATCAACCTGAGCGGAGCCGCGCTGTATCTGCTGTCTCAGGTTCACGTTCCTTTGTCGCAACAGGCGATTCCGGCGGAAGCAGAAGCCGGAAAACAATAAGGCCCAGGCTGGGTTCCGCCAGAGGAGGAAGGCTTATGGGGGAGCGGCTAGGGAGGAGCAATCGTCCCGCCGATAGGCCAAGTGGTGGCGCACCCGGTGGCGTCAGCGACGGTCTGAGTTCCCGCGCTGTCTTTCAGCATGTTGTTGGTATGGTCGAGGCAGAAGGTGCTTGCGCCGCTGCTGCCGGGCAGCACTGGCGTGGCGACTACCGCAAAGGTGGTGTTGGGAGCGGCAGTGGTGGGAACGGCGTTGGCTGCGTAATAAGTGAACCGGTAGCCGTTTTTCACAGGGGTTGGAGTGGCGGGATTGACCCCGGATATCAGCGAGTCCAGCATGTCGGCGCACCCGGAACTGACGCTGGCACAGGCGCCGCCCGGGGGGCCCAATTGCGCCAAGCTTCCGGCATAGCCCAGGTCAAAAGAAATGTAATAAGTCGCGTTCCCTTTGCCCATCTGCGCGATTGAATTGGCTGCGGAGGCTTCATTGGCGACGGCCTTGGAGCGGAGCAGTCCGGGAACCGCAATCGCCGCTATGATGAGGATGATCGCAACAACGATCAGCAACTCTATCAGGGAAAAGCCGGCCTGTCTTGTGATGTTCTTTCCCAATTTTTATGCCCTCCCTTTTGGAAATTATTCCCTTGGGCCTGCTTCCATTGGTTGCAAGCACGCCAGCACGGCAAGTTTCTAAACAGCATCAACGGGGAACCGGTTACGAAGCGTTCACTTTAGCGTAACCACAAAGGCTTGGCAAGCGTGGGCTGTGCGCTTCAAAACCGTTCCCTCCCTGCGGGAAGGAAACACTCAGTTTCCTCATGATATGGGTGTGGCCTGCCGGAAGACAATTGGCGCTTGCAAAGGGAAAGGCTCCTGAAGAGGAGTCGGTTTGGAGGCACTGCCTTGACCGAGTGCCGCTAAAGGGGACCAATGCTCCCGCCGATGGGCCAGGTGGCGGCGCAGCCGGTGTCGTCAGCGGTGGTCTGGGTGCCTAAAGTATCTCTGAGTGTGACGAGTCTTTGGTCATTACAGAAGGTGCTCGTCCCGTTGACGCCCGCCACGACTGGCGTGCCGACCACCGCGAAGGCGCCATTCGGAGTGGCACTGGTGGGGGCGGCACTGACTGCATAATAGGTAAACTGATAACCGTTTTTCAGTGGAGTTAGGTTGACGGGGTTGATCCCGGATAAGACAGAGTCCAGCAGATCGGCGCACCCGGAACTCGGCACTGCACAGGCGCCGCTGGGGGGGCCCAATTGCGCTATGGTTCCGGCGTAGCCTAGGGAGTAAGTAGAGACGTAAACTATGTTTGATTGGGCCACCTGCGCTATCGAATTAGCTGCGGCAGCTTCGTTGGCAGCAGCCTTGGCTCGCAACAGGTTGGGTATGGCAATCGCAGCTATGACCAGGATGATGGCCACAACGATCAATAGCTCGATCAGGGAGAAGCCGTGCTGTCTGCTCATAATTCAACCCCCAACGCAGTTGTGGGGCTCTTCCATTGGGTCTCCGCAAACCGCGCGCCGATTCGCTAAACACCTCAGCTAATCAAACAATTCCAATGTAAGCCTGCTGTACATTTAGGTAAATGGCTCAAAGGTCATTTTTTCCTGTGAGACCTTGGTCCTATAACTCTGCCACCGTTCGCAACCGCGCAAAGTGGCTGCTATATCCCTGGTGTCGCCTTTTAACTCGTTGGTTTAATTGACAGAACTCCCTTCCGGTGGAAACACCGGAAGGGAGTTAATTTATCCACCCACCTGGTTCAACTAGCGAATCTGGGCGGGGAACCCTGGCAAGATCATTTTTACATTCTTCACACAGAAACGCATTCTCCCCTCCACTCTCCCAACGCCACACCCGGCCACTGATCGGATCCTCACACATGGCGCAAATGAAATTATTCTTCATTTCTTTTTGTCTCCCTTTCGGTTAGCGGGGCCGAGTCTCCCCGGCCCCGTGTAGGTTAGGTTTTCTCGTCCGCCAACATGTCCACCTTCCAAAGCCGGTTAAGGATTTCCCTTGTGTAAAGTGCGACCAGCGACACTTGGCAAGCATATGCCCTGGACAGTTTTTCAAGCTCTCCCAGTTGCTCCGGCATTCCCGGCCTGAGCGAGACAGTGATTTCCATGTCGTCTAGGAGATAGGGCGTTACTACCTTCGACACTATTGGCACAGCTCGGACAGCTTGCTCAATGCCATACAGTGAATCCTGCAACCGCCCGATGGCCAGTTTGACTTCAAGGGGGAACTGGT
>JADFGZ010000127.1 GCA_022567475.1 Acidobacteriota bacterium
CTATGTCTCCAATATCTTTGCCCCGCTTGCGGGCTATGCGTTCCAACCGGCTTTGCACCTTGGCGTCGAGGTAGATCGGGAGGCGTAATTTCGCACCCTTCCTATAGAACTTCCCTCGCTCGGCTCTTGAAAAGTCATATTCTCGTTTCATAGTTCATTGTAGAGCTGCCGTTCCACGGGAACATAGACGGCCCACCCCCGTTGCGATGCAGCAACAGCAAAAAAGAACAGCTTTTTAGGGATACCGGTTCTACAGCAGCCGGAAGGTGACTTCAATGGTGGCGGCGACGTCCACAGGCTTGCCGCTTTTCGTGCCGGGACGGAAACGCCATTTTGCCACTGCCTCAATGGCTTTTTCGTCCAGTCCGAGGCCCAAGGATTGCGCCACGCGTATGTCGCGCACTGATCCGTCGCGTTGCACCACCAAGGTCAAGACCACCGTGCCCTGGAATTTGGCTTTGCGGGCCTGCTCGGAATACTCCGGGTCTTCCTGGTAGAGCACCTGCGGGGCTGAAACGCCTCCGCCAACCCGGAACACTCCCCCGCCAAATCCTCCGCCCTCGCCAGGGCCGACGCCTGGTCCCGAACCCGAGCCCACTCCGCCGCCGGAACCCGTCCCAATGCCGCCGCCGCTGCCGGTACCGCTGGAAGGAACGGGGATATAACTTAACGGGTCTCCCAACTGTGCCAGGTTTACCGACGGAAGCATGAGCAAAGGTGGCGCGATAACCGTTGGTTGCACGGGCAGTTCCGGTTCGGGATTCCGTAGGACCACGGCAGGAGCAGTCAACTGTATCAAGGCAGGCTCCGGCAAGTCGCCCGCCGAGGCCGGCTCCGGCGAACGATCGCCGCCGCCGCCGCCGCCGCCAGACTCTTCGGGCGCGGGCGGCAGGTCTATCTCGTAAGGGGAGAGGTACAGCATGGCCACTTCTCTTCGCACCACCTCCACCACCTCGTGGCCGAAGGGGATCATGAGCAACGCCAGAACCGTAAGGTGAGTGTATAGCGAGATACGTCCGGAGACCCGGCTATATTCGCGTTTGCTCCAGATGTCCTGAACCTCTGCCGGTTTGGAGGTGAGTTGCAATGGAGGAAGCTTAGGCGGACGGAAGGTTTCCTTTATCTGCCGAACGAGCGATGCCAACAACGGCTCAGGCACGATCAACAGGTGATCGAGCGGGTCTTGGACGCGCGAAGGACCTGGAGCCGTTGGATGCTTCTCAGATTGCTTTACACGAGGATCGTTTGCCATTTTTCCGCGAGAGGTTAAGTTCTACTCCTGCATATCAATAAGCCCGTGAACTGAACAAAATTGCCACAGGCACCGTTTTGTTTCAATACCTCTTACAAGTAAAGATGATTATCGAATGCGAAAAGTTGCATCCCAATTTTTCCATCTTCTGCCGTTCCCAATTATTTTATATTACTATAGCAGGCTGCGAATTGCTGCCCCTTTATAACCTGGACAGTATTCAGCTAGGACGATTATAATCAATCGACGATGAAAAGCGGAGATAAAATGCGCGCCCCTGTGGACGTGAAAAGCACGGTCAATTTACCCAAAACCGCCTTTCCCATGAAGGCCAACCTCACCCAGAGCGAGCCGAAAATGCTGGAGCGCTGGGAAAAGGATAAAATTTATGACCGGCTTCGGGAAATGCGCGGGGACGCCCCGGTTTATACGCTTCACGATGGCCCCCCCTATGCCAACGGAAAAATCCACCTGGGGACGGCCCTCAATAAGATCCTAAAAGACTTCATCATCAAGTCCAAGAGCATGACGGGGTTCAATGCATCCTTCACTCCCGGCTGGGATTGCCACGGCTTGCCCATTGAAATCAAAGTGGACCAGGAACTGGGCGCGAAGAAGGCTAAGATGCATCCTGTGGAGATTCGCCGCGAGTGCCGCAAGTACGCCAAGAAATACGTTGACCTGCATCGCCGCGACTTCAAGCGGCTGGGCATCTTTGGCCGCTGGGACGAGCCTTATCTGACCATGGCGGCTTCCTACGAGGCTGTGATTGCCGGAGCCTTCCTGGAGTTTCTGGACAAAGGATATGTGTACAAAGGGTTGAAACCCGTTTACTGGTGCATCCGTTGCCGCACGGCCCTGGCCGAAGCGGAGGTGGAATACCAGAATCACACGAGCCCGTCGATCTGGGTGAAGTTTTCCATGCTTTCCGACCCTGGGCAGGTTTCACCAGCCCTGGCAGGACGCCGCCTCAGCGCCATCATATGGACCACCACCCCCTGGACATTGCCCGCCAACATGGCCCTGGCCTTCCATCCTACGGTGGAATACGTGGCCGTTGAGAGCGGCTCATCCCCGGATTCAGAAGTTTTTCTGGTGGCCCGTCCGCTGTTGCAGACGGTAGCCGAGAAATGCGGCTTCCAGCCGGGGAGAACCCTGGCGACCCTGCCGGGCAGCCAGTTTGAGGGTGTGCGGTTTCAGCATCCGTTTTTGGAGAGGGAGTCGGTGGGCGTTCTGGGCAACCACGTGACGGTGGAGCAGGGCAGCGGCGTCGTTCACACCGCTCCGGGCCACGGCCAGGAAGACTTCGCCATGGGGGAGAAATACGGCCTGGAAACCCTTTGCCCGGTCGACGACAAAGGCCGCTTCAGCGCCGCATACCCGGACATCTCCGGCAAGACGGTGTTCGAGGCCAATCCCGTAGTCGTCGAAATCCTGAGCAGCCGCGGGCAACTGCTCCATTCCGAGACACTGGAGCATTCCCATCCGCACTGCTGGCGATGCCATCGTCCGGTGATCTTCCGGGCCACCGAGCAGTGGTTCATCAAGCTAGACCATCGGGACCTGCGGAAGCACGCCCTGTCGGAGGTGCGCAAGGTGCGCTGGCTTCCGGAATGGGGCATGGAGCGGATTTCCAATATGATCGCCACCCGTCCGGATTGGTGCATTTCGCGCCAGCGGATCTGGGGAGTGCCGATTATTGTTTTCTACTGCGAATCCTGCAATGAATTGCTGGCCGAACGCACGGCGCTTTCCCGAGTTGTGGAGATATTCAGCAAAGAGACCTCCGACGCATGGTATACGAAAAAGCCCTCTGAGTTGCTGCCTCCGGGAACCACCTGCCGCAAGTGCGGCGGGACGCAGTTCCGCCCGGAGCGGGACATCCTGGATGTGTGGTTTGATTCCGGCTCCAGCCACCTGGCGGTTCTGGGGAAGCAAGCGGGCCTGTCCTGGCCTGCCGACCTGTACATCGAGGGAGGCGACCAATACCGTGGATGGTTCAACAGCTCGCTGTTGGTGGGCGTTGCGTTGCGCAATGCGTCTCCCTACCGGCAGGTGGCGAGCCATGGGTGGGTTCTGGACGAGAAGGGAAGAGCCATGTCCAAGTCGCTCGGCAACATCATTGAGCCGCAGACGATCATCAATTCGCAGGGCGCTGAAATCCTGCGGTTGTGGGTGGCGTCCATGGATTTCCGGGACGACGTGCGCATTTCCCGCGAGATACTCTCCCGGCTGACGGATTCCTATCGAAAGATTCGCAACACCTTCCGGTACTGCCTGGCCAACCTGTTTGACTTTGATCCCGCCCAGGACCAAGTGCCCGTGGGACGCATGATGGAAGTGGACCAGTGGGCTCTGTACCGCACGTCCCGCCTGGTGGAGATGTGCCGGAGCTGGTATGAAGAGTTCGCCTTTCACAAGGTTTACCACGCCGTCTACAACTTCTGCACGGTCGAGCTAAGCGCCTTCTATCTGGATATCGCCAAGGACCGGCTCTATACGGCAGCGCCGCGGGGCTTGGCCCGCCGCAGCGCCCAGACCGCTCTGTTTCGCATTGCTGACGCTTTAGTGCGGCTGGTGGCGCCGATGCTGTCGTTTACCTCGGAGGAAATCTGGAGCCACCTGCCCGGCAGGCCTGCCGAGATTCCCAGCGTCCACTTGGCGCGGTTCCCGGATGCGGCGAGCCTCTCCGGGGAGTTGAGTGTCGCGCAGGTCGAGCGCTTGAGCAATTGGGACCGGTTGATCGCCGTGCGGAATGAAGTGCTGAAGGTCCTGGAGGCCGCGCGGAAAGAAAAATTCATCGGCAATTCGCTCCAGGCAAAGGTGGAGCTTTCGGCGGAGGGCGAATGGGTGCGGCTGCTGGAAGAGTATCAGGGGCTGCTGCCCATGCTGTTTATCGTTTCCCAGGTGCATCTTTCGACAGACGGTTTGCCCGGCGCCGAAGAAGGCCTGATTCGCGGCCTTCGCGTCGCGGTCCGCCGCGCCGACGGGGAGAAATGCGAGCGCTGTTGGAACTATTCCGTAAAGGTGGGCCAAGACCCGGAGTTCCCCAACCTCTGCGAGCGCTGCGTGGGTGTGTTGAAGATGTCGTGTTGAAGACCTCGCATAGCGCCGCCGCGCTCAAGGGAATGGAGACGGGCCGGCTGGCGTGACGATGCCTCCCGGCGGTAACTGATGCGTCCTGTTTATCTCCTCATCGCGGCCTGCGTGGCAGGGCTCGACCAAGTCACCAAATTTGCGGTTGTATCGAGCCTTTCCGCCTACAGCGTGGTGCCGGTCATCCCCGGCTTGTTTCGTCTGGTTCGGGTCGAGAACCGGGGCATCGCCTTCGGCCTGTTTTCCGATTCTTCCTCGGCGCTGGGCTTCGCCCTGCTGATTCTCTTCTCTTTTGTGGCGCTGGCAATTGTGGTCGTCCTGTTGTGGAAGAATCCCCGCTCTGCCGTCCGCGCCGGAATCGGTTTGTCGTGCATTCTGGGAGGAGCGGCAAGCAATTTGATAGACCGCCTGCTTCGCGGCAGTGTCATCGACTTCCTGGATGTTTACATCGGGAGCTATCATTGGCCTGCCTTCAACGCCGCCGACAGCGCCATCGTTATAGGCAGCGGATTGCTCCTGCTGGAGCTGTTCGCGGGACGGCTGCCAAACTGGGACTTCGGCAGTTCCTCCACTGCCTCGTCTGCCACCTCTTCTGCTTCTACGGATACGCGGTAAAAAGCGGGCGCATAGAAACTTTCTGGCGCCGAATTGGATGCCGGTGCATCGAATCACCTAAGACATAAGATGTTTCCTCAATTGTTCAGCTATGGGTCGTTTGTATTGCCTACCTACGGGCTGCTGGTTGCGTCCGGCTTTGCCGTAGGCTTGGTCATGGCTTTGCGTCTGGCGCGGCAGGAGGGCCTGGACAGAGCGGCGATCTATAATCTGGGCGTCTATGTGGCGCTCGCGGCCCTGCTGGGAGCCAAGCTGCTCCTGATTTTTCAGGACCTGGATTACTACCGGCAGAACCCGGGCACAATTTTCTCGTTTTCCACTATTCAATCCGGGGGCATCTTCTATGGCGGTTTGCTCGGCGGCATCGGGATGGCCTTGTGGTACGGCCGCAGGGTGCAGCTTCCCTTTCTGAGAACCGCCGATGCCTTCGCTCCGGGGATTGCGCTGGGGCATTTTTTCGGGCGTTTGGGATGCTTCTCGGCGGGGTGCTGCTGGGGAGAGCCGACCTCGCTGCCCTGGGGCGTCACCTTTTCCAATCCCTACAGCCACCAGACGGTGGGCGTGCCGCTCGATATCGCTCTGCATCCCACGCAGCTCTATGAGGCGGCGGCTGAGCTTGCCATCTTTGCTTTTTTGTATCGCCTGTACCGGCAAAAACGCTTCCACGGGCAGATACTAGGGTGGTATCTGCTGCTTTATCCTGCAGCCCGGTTTATCATTGAATTTGTTCGCAGCCATTCCGAGGCGGCCTATTTCGGAGGGCAACTGTTTTCACTCGCACAGTGGGCGGGTCTGCTGCTGGTTGGCTTCGCGGTCTGGCTGCTCTGGTTCAGTTCCTCCAGCCGCCAACGGCTGGAACCGGTCTCCGCTTCCCATGGACACACTGTCTCCCAGTCCCGGCGCGCGGCAAAGTTTTCCGGCGACTGAGTCGGACCGAGGCCGGCGCCTGGACCAATTTCTGGCCGAGCGGCTGCCCGCGCTGAGCCGCTCCCGCATCCAGCAACTTCTTCGCAACGGCAACGTGGGCCTGGAGAGCGTTGCGTCTCCCGCTGAAGCGGCTGATGCGGCTGAAGCGAATGATAAAGCTAAAGCTGCTGATGAAAATGCTGGGAAGCCGTCCGGGCCGCTCAAAGCCAGCTACCGCCTCCGGGGAGGAGAACGCCTGTGGGTGGAGTGGGCCCCTCCGCCGCCCTTGCACGCCTACCCGGAAGCGCTTCCTCTGAAAATACTCTACGAAGACAAAGAATTGGTTGTGGTGGATAAACCAGCAGGCATGGTCGTGCATGCCGGAGCGGGTGTCCGCAGCGGAACGCTGGTCAATGCATTGCTGCATCACTTGCAAAGCCTCTCGCAGGTCGGCGGGGCGTTGCGCCCCGGCATTGTCCATCGCCTGGACCGGAACACCTCAGGAATCCTGTTGGTTGCCAAAAATGACGTTGCCCATCGCCAACTGGCGGCGCAGTTCGCCGGACGCACGATTGAGAAATACTATGTCGCTTTGGTGCACGGCTCGGTCCGCAAGGCGGAGGCGGTCATCTCCACTCCCATCAGCCGCGACCCGGCCCGGCGCATCCGCATGACCACCCGCAGAGAACAGGGACGCCCTGCCATGAGCCGGTATCGCGTCCTCAAACGCTTCCGTGGATTTACCCTGCTCGAGGTCCAAATCTTTACCGGACGCACCCATCAGGTCCGGGCGCACCTCTCCAGCATCGGCCATCCCGTGGCGGGCGACACGCTCTACGGCGCTCCCGCAAAGTTGCCGGAGGAATTGTTGCGATTGCCGCTTCAAGAATCACACGGACGAGTTCAGGATGGAGATTCGGAAGGGAAACTTTCTCCGGGCCGGAAACAAAAAGGCAAGCGTTCTCAGGCGACCGTGCCCACCTTGGAGCGGACGTTTTTGCATGCAGCGGTGGTCCGCTTCCGCCATCCCGGAACCGGCGACGCGCTGGAGATACGCTCGCCTTTGCCTCCGGACCTGAAAGAGTTCCTTGGCAAACTGGCCCCCCGCACGGAGAGTTCCCAATAGCGGGCCGTGGGCTTTTCCCGAATTTACCAACCCACGGCTTTGGTAGTGGGTCAGCATAAACAGGAGTTAGGCGGACAGCGCCAAGCCATGCTCGACAAGCTCCGCGATCCAGGGTTAAAATCTAACCATGCGCATCACAAAAGGCAAAGTTGTCGATGGTCATGTCGTCGTGGAAGGCGAGTCTCTAAGAGAGGGATCCACGGTCACAATCTTAGTTCCTGATGAGCGTGCCTTCACCCTGAGCGGCGAAGACGAAGCCGCGCTGCTCGAAGCTATTGCCGAAGCGGATCGGGGTGATTTGACCGACGCCGAAGACGTTCTCAATCAGCTCCCGTAGCTGCGCCTGCCAATGCTGCCAGTCCAGATCACTCGCCGTGCTAGCGCGCAGATAGGGGAAGCGGCGAGTTGGTGGTTTACAAAGAGGCCCGCCGCGCGCGGCGCTCTCAAGGAAGAATTGAATCATGCGTTCGACCTCATCTCGCATCAGCCTGAGGTCGGTGCGCGCGCTGCGAACGTGAAGTTGGCAGGTGTTCGTCGGATTCATCTCAGCCGGGTTCGGTATTTCTTGTACTACCGTGTTCGCGCCACGCGAATTGAGATTTTGGCGCTGTGGCATTCGAGCCGCGGACAAGGGCCTAACCTGTAAAGCCGCCTAAAACGGCGTTGAAGCCGACGGGCCTCGATACGAAGCCGCGCATGGTTCCCTGGCTGCGCAAAAGATGCGCGGCTCGGCGCTGGTTATAGCCAAAATCGTTAGGCCACCAAGAAAATTGGGATACGCAGGTCAGCCTAAACAAGAGTTAGACAGCACATCGTGGTTACGAACTAATGGACAAAGCTCTTCTCGCAGATGCCGTGAGGCAGTTGGACAAGTTGGTCGGGGTAAGGTTCTTAGGGTCCGCGTTGCCGCAAGCCGTCCGCCAGTTCAACTCGCTGCTCGAGACAGCACAATCGCTTTACCCCAGTCGGCCCGATATCCTTGCGCTGGAGGGTTATGAGCTTGCCACTCTCGTGGATGCGGAGGCGTTCAGGGATGTCGTTCGCCGTTTGAAAGTCGCGCTCGAACTTCGGCCGCCAGGATCATTAAGTGAAAACGTTGCCGAGATTCAATTGCCGTCGGATGCGCCTGACGATCTTTCTGAGGACCTGCAGGAGTTTTGCGAGGCAGTGGGACTCAATTTAAGAAAGACAGCTCTTCTCCTTGCAGGCTCCATCGCAGAGGCGTTGCTCCTCTTGCGGCATAGCGATGATTCGGATAAGGGGCCTGGTCTGGCTCATCTCGTGAGCCAAGCGCGAAATCAGAGACTGTTTGGGCGGGATACGCTTCGTCAGCTTGAGACCCTCAACGACTACCGCGATCTGATTCATACGAGAGCCGGACCGCGAAACAGAATCGTGGTTAATGACGCCCGAGTTGAACATGCTGTCATGGCGCTCAAGCTGCTATGCGCGGAGCTTAAGGACGTCAGCGTTCGTTTTTGAGTTGAGGTGTGCTGCCTAACGAGGAGTTGCAGGCGACGGCAAAACTGGGCCGCGCCTGAGTGCCAGCGTTGTTAGGCATTTCGACTTTCTGAGCCCCTGGGAGGAGGTAACTGATGATGAATACTCCAGTGACCACCGACTCACCGCTCCACGCACAATTACCCCCTCGTATCAGCGCCTTGCCCTCGTCCCTATAATACCCTTCTCGGAAATTGCCCTAGCACCAACCCACGGCAAATTTGAACCCCCAATTTGCCGTTGCTACCGGCAACGAAGGGGCCGCAATTCGGTTTGACCCTGTACAAACAAAGGGCCTATAATAATTTCCAGCCGTATGCCCACTGTATTTTTGGCCATCGCGTTCCTATGGGTTTTCCTGGGGCAGGCCTTTGCCCAGCAACCCTCCGCTTCCCAAGAGCCCGTATTCCCGGAGGGAGAAGCTCCGCCCATCCGCGTGCTGGTGGAGGAGGTGAACGTCCAGTTCATCGTCACCGACAAGAAAGGCCGCTTGATTACGGACCTGAACGAGGAGGACTTTCGGGTCTTGGAGGAGAAGCAGCCTCAGGAGATTATCGCCTTCTCCCGCGAGAGCGATGTTCCCCTTCGCATCGGCCTTCTGGTTGACACCAGCAACAGCATCCGGGACCGGTTTGGGTTTGAGCAGAGGGCCGCGGCGGAGTTCTTGCGCTCCTTGCTCCGGTTCGGAAAGGATCAGGCGTTTCTGGGAAGCTTTGACAGCATGGCCGAACTGGTGCAGGACTTCACCGATGACATAGACAAGCTGGTCGGTGCGATTGAGTCGCTCCGGCCCGGCGGGGGAACGGCGCTCTACGATGCGATCTATTTCGGCAGCAAGAACAAAATGATGGACGAAGCGTATCCCGCCAGCCAAGTCCGCCGCACCATGGTGGTCTTGAGCGACGGGGAGGACAACCAGAGCCGCTCCTCCCGCTTCCAGGCTCTGGAAATGGCGCAGCGGGCCGGCGTGATTCTATATACCATCAGCACCAACATCCGTGGCATTCCGTTTCCGGGCGACAAGGTTCTGAAGCTGTTTGCCGAGGAGACCGGAGGGCGCTTCTTTCAGCCGCACAACATGGAGGATTTAAGCCGGGCATTCGAGGAGATCAACATGGAGCTTCGGAGCCAGTACAGTATCTCTTACCGGTCCACGATGCCCCGCGACGGCACCTACCACGAGATTGAGATCATTCCGCAAAAGAAAGACATGCGTGTCAGAGCGCGTCGCGGATACTTTGCGGCAAAGCCTCCCGGCTGATTCGTTGATTCTTCGCGCGCGGCCCTGCACTCCCGCTGCAAACTTGTCTCCCAGCCTTTGGCATCGAGCGCTTTCTGTCTGCCTTCCGGTTCTTTGTTTGCTGTGTCCGGTTGCTGCCGTCCTTGACCCGCCAATTGTTAGTCCAGTAAACTGAGGGCAAGAAAAACAGCGCCATGCATGTTCACGAGTTCAACACCCGCTCGGTATTAAAATATTCCATTTTTGTCATGCTGGCTCTGGCGCTGGCCGAAGCCGTGGCCGGCTACCTGACGAACTCTCTGGCCCTGCTCAGCGACGCGGGCCACAACTTTACCGATTCGCTGGCTCTCCTTCTCGCCTGGTTCGCCGTCTATTTGCAGACAAAACCCGCCGATGAAACCAAGACCTATGGCTACCATCGCGCCGGTGTTCTGGCGGCTTTTGTCAACGCGCTCACGCTGATCGGGATCGCGTTGTACATCTTTTACGAAGCCTACCACCGGCTGCGGAATCCTAGTCCGGTCAATGCAGAGTGGATGATGGTGGTGGCCGCTGTGGGCTTCCTGGTGGACGCCGGTGTGTCGTACGCGCTGTACCGGGGGAGCCGCCGGGACATCAACGTGCGAAGCGCTTTCCTCCACACGGCGGGCGATGCGGTTTCCACTGGCGGCATCGTGATCGGCGGCTGGCTCATCCAGCGAACCGGCTGGCAGCAGATCGATCCAATTCTCAGCTTACTGATCGGAGGGTTGATTCTGTGGACCAGCGTGGACATCATCCGAGAAACGCTGAACATTCTGCTGGAGGGGCTTCCGCGCGGTCTGCGGCTGGGCACGGTAGTGAAGGCGATGCTACGGATTGAGGGGGTGGAGGGAATTCACGACGTTCACATTTGGAGTTTGGGATCGAACACCCATGCCATGAGCTGCCATGTCGGCATTGCGGACATTCCTCCCTCCGAGAGCGAAGAAATCCTGAAACAGATCAACTCTGTGCTGGAGCGGGAGTTTCACATCAGCCACACCACCATCCAGTTTGAGCACGCTGTCTGTGACATCAACCAGAATTGTTATCTTCCCTCGGTGGAGGTCGCATCGGAGCTCCCCAAAAGGGGCTGAGGGAAGTTTTGTTCCGGGCTGTTTTTGCCGTTCCAGCGCAGGCCCCGTTTTGAAGGTTCCGCTTTTCCTGAACAGTTTTCCTTTGATATGAGCGCAGACACTTTCAAGCTGTTGGAGTTCGACAAGCTTTTATCGCTGCTGGAGAGCTACGTCCGCTGCCCGTTGGGAAAGGCCAAGCTGCATTCATTGGCGCTCTTGCAGGAGCTGGACGTGATTACCGCCAGGCAGCAGCTTGC
>JADFGZ010000410.1 GCA_022567475.1 Acidobacteriota bacterium
TTAAACCAAATCTACCGAATGAACCATGATTTGCAGAAGATATTTGCTGGATGTCTCGGCTCCAGGCCGCGACTGCATTCTGCAACAGCGCGGCTGGGCTTGCTGCTTAAGGCCCAAAATGCTCGGCCAGATAATTCGAGACAGTTTCAATTTCATCGAGCAGCAAGGGAGCCCCCCGGGCGACCATGTCGCTGACCACGCTTTCCCATTCTTCCAGGGTTCGTCTTGCGTCCGAGATGTTATTCAGGCCGTGACACTGGCTGCAGACCATCGCGATGATCTCTTTGCCCTGGCCCTCGGGAAAGGTGGTTGCCGCGCTTGTATTGGCGGCAGCTTGGCCCGAAGTGCTCGCGGAACTGTTGGAGGATGCCTCCGGAGAAAAACTTGCGGTCAGATATTGGGCTACGATATCTATTTCATCGTCCAGCAAGGGCGCGCCCATGGCGATCATGTCGTTGACCACATTTGCCCATTCTTCCTTGGAGCTGTACCCGGCACTGGAAATGATATTCAGGCCGTGGCACTGCGTGCAGACCGTCTCGACAATCTCTTTCCCCTGGCCTTCCGAGAGCGTGGTTGCCGTGCTTGCACTAGCTTCTTGCCGAGAAGAGGCTGGGGGAGGGCTCTGCGGCCCGAAATTCTTGACCAGATATTCCGATACGGTATCAATTTCATCGATCAGCAAGGGCGCTCCGCGTGCCACCATGTCGCTGACCACGCTTTCCCATTCTTCCAGGGTTCGTCTTGCGTCCGAGATGTTATTCAGGCCGTGACACTGGCCGCAGACCATCTCGACAATCTCTTTCCCTTTCCCCTCGGGGAACTGGGCTTGCACCGCGGACGGAATCGCCATCCATAGAAACATTGCCGGAAGCAGCAGTGCCGTCCAGGATTTTCTGTGCGAATTCATGTTGCAATTCCTCTGAGTTTTCAAATGCCCACTGTAGCCATGCCGGGGAAGTGATTGCCGGAAGCCAATGCGGACAGTCCCAGGGTGTCTGTGTTGCAGAGCCCTGGAACTGCCCCTTAAATTCCGGCAATGGTTGAGCGAAAGAAGGGAACGGTTGATTACATGGGGACCTCTTGCTCCCTCCACGGTGTGCTGAATTCCCAATTCATTTGGGGGCCAATCGACTGGGCGTTCCACTCGTCGGCCAGTTCCTTGCGCAGAACGATGGTCTTGCCTCCCAGCACCACCATCAGCGGAAAGACGGTCGGGATATCGGCCTCCGGGATCGTGAAATAGTCTTTGTTCAGGATCACAAAGTCGGCCAGCTTGCCCGGCTCGAGGGACCCGATGGCATCTTCCCGGATTACGTAGTGGGAAGCCCAAGTCGTCATCATCTTCATCAGGGTGATGCGGTCTATCGCCTCTTCCGGGGCCACCGAGTCGCCTCTGCTGTTTTTCCGGGTGAGGAATTTGCTTTGTATGGCGAAGTAGGTGGGGCCGGTCCCGCTTTCGACGGACATTTCCGCTTCGGCGGTGGGCATGATCCCCGCATTCAGTATGCTCTTGATCGGGCCGATGCGGTTCGCCTTGTCCATTCCGTATACGCTGAGCCAGGGATAGCTGCGGTTCATGAAATTGGGATCGCAACTGAGGACAATCCCCAGCTTTTTGATCCGCGGCAACTGTTCTTGAGTGGGATAAAAACCGCAGTGATCTGACGTCAGCCTGCGGGACTGAATATACTCCAGCGTAATGCCGGGGTTGGATTCAATGACCCGCTCCACAACGTCCATGAAATTACCAAAGGCCTTGTCCCCATAGACGTGGTTCACCACATAGCGTTGATAAGAGTTCAGCGCTGAGATGATCGCCTTCTCAGTGTTGCTGCCCGGCTCCAGCACGCACTTTTCCTTCGACTTGAACTTTGCAGGAGCTTCCATCGAAGTGCAGATGCTGGGCGGACCGGAATCGAGACCACCCAGCGTGGGGCCCACATTCCAAAAGTAATCGGTGCCCAGGCCCGCCAGGTCGCCCAGGCGCATGAAAAATCCGGCGGGGTCGGGTTCCACCTGCTGGCCGTAGCGGTGCGCGAACGCGAACCGGATGGGCAAGCGGCCTTCCCGTTCCAGCATTCGGTAGGCGTCAAAATTGCGAAGTCCCACAATGTGTGAACTGAAGGTGGTGAATCCCACGGCGGCTTGATGCTCCAACCCGTCCTGGATGATAGCGGCCAGTTCAGGAATCCGGCTGGCGAAGTAGCGGTCCACCACCAAAGAGCGGTTGATCGTGGTGTTGAAGACCGGAACGAAAACCTCGCGGTTCTCCGGGGTGTTCTCCAGGCCGTAGAGGCCTAAAATCGAGTCCTCGGCATTCTTGTTCAGCATCCAGTTGGGGTGCGCGTTCAGCATGACAGGCGAGTTGGGAGACAGCTCATCCAACTCTTCCCGGTTCGCCCCGCTCTCGGGGTCATTCAGGTACTGGACGCCAATCCCGGTTCCCGAGCTGCCCCCGCGGGGGAGAGAAATGATTGCCCACTGGTCCGGCTCGGCATGCGCCATCTGCTCCTTGAGGACCAGCTCAATACCGTGCGCCAACTCTTCATAGGTTTGTCCGGTCACGGAAAACCGCCGTACCACGGTTTCAATCTTGTCCTCATTGGCTCTGACCCATCGTTGGATCGAGTGGTCATGCATGTGGGAGTGGGTGTTAATAATGCCCGGAATGACGGTTCGGCCTCGGAGGTCGAGCTTCCGGGTTTGCGGGCCGACCAGTGCCAGCATCTCCGCGTTGCTCCCCAGAGCCAAAACCTTCTTGTCCCGGACCGCCATGGCCTCGGCCGTGCTGCCCATCGTGGGATTGAGGGAAGCATCATCCATCGTGGCAATCTTTGCGTTATGAATAATCAGATCAGGGTATCCCACCAGTGTTGCGGGAACCGT
>JADFGZ010000128.1 GCA_022567475.1 Acidobacteriota bacterium
CTTGCAGGAGCCTGGCTTCCTCCGCTCTCATCTGATCCCAACTCTGCAAGGTTTCCTCCAGAGTCTTCCAAAAGGCGGCCTCGATCTGCGGCGAGACATCCCCGGAGGGGGAAGAAGACGACGAAGAGGAAGCCGCCACGGCCATCACACCCGGCAACCGCGACAGGGTTGCCAGATCCGTTTCGGCAGACAATCCCAGGCGGGTTCCCAGGCGACGGAACGCCTCCAGGTACTTTTCGGCCAGCGCCTCGTCCACGGCCACGTTCATCCCATTTTCGCGGTCCAGAGTAACCCGCAATTCCAGATGCCCCCGGGGACTTCTTTCTTTGATCGTCCTGCGAACTTTTACTTCCAGCGGCGACAAGGGTTCGGGAAGATGCACATGCAGATCGAGGTGGCGATGATTCACGCTGCGCAGGCTCAGTCTCAGGGTAAAGCCATCCTCCTCGGCCACGGTTCGCGCAAAGCCGGTCATGGACCGCAGGCGGGTTTCTGCCGGCGCTTCCGCAGGGGGATTGGTCAACTTTCCGCCCATAGCTCCTGAGCTCCTTTTTACCGGCCCGTGGGCGCCTCGCGTTTGACGGTCTCCGTCTCGTAGATATCCAGAAACTGCATCTCATGCAGTCGCTGATAAATGCCGCCCCGGTTCACCAAGTCTTTGTGTGTTCCAATCTCCTGGATCCTGCCATCGTTGAGCACCACTATTTTATCCGCTCTCCGAATTGTGGAGAGCCGATGGGCGATCACAATGACGGTCCGCCCTACCATCAGATTGGAGAGAGCCTTTTGGACCAAATGCTCCGATTCGGTGTCCAGCTCCGAGGTGGCTTCATCGAGAATCAGCACCGGCGAATTTTTCAGCAGCGCCCGGGCGATTGCCAGCCGCTGCCGCTGCCCGCCGCTGAGCCTTTCCCCGCGGTCGGCTATCACCGTTTCGTAAGCCATCGGCATCCGCGAGATAAAATCGTGGGCCAGGGCTGCTTGCGCCGCGCGGTGGATCGCGTCCTCGGAGAGGTCCGGGCGGCCATAGCCGATGTTATTTCGGATCGTATCGTTGAACAGAACGGTTTCCTGGGTAACGATGCTGATCTGGGAACGCAACGAGTCCAGGGTCAGATCACGGACATTCACGCCGTCCAACAGCACGCGGCCGTTGCTGGCATCGAAAAACCGCGGGATCAAGTTCACGAGCGTGCTTTTGCCCGCGCCGCTCGGCCCCACAATGGCCACCACTTCTCCTGCCCGCACCTCCAACTGAATGTTCCGGAGCACGGGCTCGCCGCTCTCGTAGGCGAAGGAGACATCCTCAAAAACAATGGATCGCGAGAAGGGAGGCAACACTTCCGCGCCCGATTTTTCCTGGACCTCCTCACGCAGATCCAATAATTCAAAGACCTTGGCGCTGGCGCCCAAAGCCTGCTGGAAGGAGTTGTTCGTACCCGAGAGCCTCTTCACCGGCTCATACAGCTTAATCAGAGCGTAGAGGAAGCTGACGAACATCCCCGTGCTCATCAGGTTGTTCACGATTCGGTCGCGCGCGTAGAGCAGCAGGAACATAACCGTCACCGCTCCCAGAACCTCCATCAAGGGAGAGGTGATCGCCTGCGCGCGCACAAACTTCAAATTGATGCGGAACAGTCTCCGGGCGGCGGCGCGGAACCGTCCGATCTCCCATTGCTCCATCCGAAACGCCTTGACGATGCGGTTGCCGCTGATGGTCTCCTGCAACAGTTGGCTGATCTCCGCCAGGTTGTCCTGGCTCTTGCGGGTGGAACTCCGGATCCTCCTGCCGATATGGACCGAGGGAATCATCACCAGCGGCAGCAGGCCGACGGAGATCAACGCCAGGCGCCAATCCAAAACGAATACGACGAACAGCAAGCCGACTAACGTGAAGCTCTGGCGCAAAAAGTCCGCCAAGACGTGCGAGACCGCGAGCTGAATCTTCTCAATGTCATTCACGATCCTCGACATCAGGTTGCCGGTGGAGTAGCGGCGGAAGAAGCTCATGGACTGCTGCATGATCCGCTCATACAGCCGGTTGCGCAGATCCATGATGACGGATAAGCCTACGAAGTTGATCAGATAGTTGGCCAGGTATTCGCAGACGGCCTTGCCGAGCACGACGCCTATCACGAAAATGGCGACAATGGTCCAGACATTATGAATCCCCTCCGGAACCAGACGATCCAAATAGACGGTCTTCTCAAAGTAAGGAAGGGTAAACAACGCTACGGAGGAATCCGGAGACTGCGGGTTGAGGACCCGGTCGAAAATCGGGCCGATCAGAAAAGCCGCCACGGCTTCAAAAAAACCCACGCCCACCATCAGTACCACGGCCCCGAAAAATCGAAGCCGGTAAGGTTTGACGTATTGCAGCAGGCGCACCAACTCGGACATTTTCCCGTTCCTCAGATCGAAATGAAAAGTTTACGCGGCAGGATTGTTCCTAAATGGCGCAAAAACAACACCCTGAAGCTCTCCACCATTCGCCAGGAGCAGACGGCGACTCGCCTCAGCAGTTTCCAACCTTCCGATCACAATTGTGCAGACCTATCTATTGTAACCCATCCGTCAAACCGGAGGGCACTCTGGAATGGGATCATTTTCGGAATGTTCAATTCTCCCAACCGGAACAAACTCTGGCAGAGCTTATTTCCAATCCCTGGTCAACCGGTGGTCAACAGGTGTAAGCTTTTGGTGTAAACTTGGATTTTCATGCGCCCAACTGATCAGATTTTGGCAAAAACACCCGGATAGCCCAAAGGTCAGAGGCTCGTTTCAGCCAAAGGAAAAAGAAGCGGAAAAGAACCAAAGAAGCGTGGATTCGAGGCTGGAGCAGTGATAGGCATTGATCATTCATCAAGAATAGACTTGAGGAACTCCTATACCAAGTTAATATGAGGAATCCCGGTTAATCTGCTCAACAGACTAGCAGTAACCCACCACACTGAAAGCCGAGGAGACCAGACCATGACGAATCGCAGGAATTTCTTGAAGACTGTGGCGTATGCAACAGCCGGAACGTTTGTTATGGGCCGGTCCGTAGATGCTGCGGCCCAAGCTGCGCGCCGAGAGATCTCTGTAGGAGGCCGGCGTGTCAAGGTAGTCGACATTCATGCTCACTGCGGCTTTCGGGAGGTGGACGACCTCATCCGGGGTACGAACTTGGCTGGCCACAATGTATCCGCGAACCGGATTCTGGGGCCGGAGCGCTTGCAGTGGATGGACGAACGAGGCATTGACGTTCAGGCGCTGAGCGTCAATCAGTATTGGTGGTACGCGGCCGATGAAGACCTCGCGCGCCGGCTCATCCGGGTTCAAGATGAAGGGCTCGCGGCGTGGTGTGATGCCCACCCGGATCGCTTTGTGGGCCTGACGTCGGTCGCGCTACAGCATCCCGATCTGGCCGCCGAGCAGTTGGAGCACGCCGTCAAGAATTTGGGGCTGCGTGGCGCTTCCATCGGCGGTCACGTCGCAGGTGAGGTGCCCTCGTCGCCCCGCTTTGACCCCTTCTGGGCTAAGGCGGAGGAGCTTGGGGTCCCGATTTTCATGCACCCCGACGGCGCGAAAAACGTCATTCGAGAGGGCGGATTGGACGCCAGGGTCAATCTGGGCAATATCATCGGCAATCCGTTGGAAACTACTGTCTTCTTCTCCCATTTGATCTTCGACGGGACGCTGGACCGCTTTCCGGGACTGAGAATCTGCGGGGCGCACGGAGGCGGGTTTCTGCCCTCCTACCTGGGGCGCACCGAGGTGACCTGCCGCCGGGGTGGCGCGGAATGTATCAACAAGAAACGCCCGAGCGAATATTTAAAGACGCAGCTGCTTGCCGACTCGATGGTTTTTTCAGCGGAAGGCCTGCGGCATCTGGTCGCTGAAATGGGCGCTAGCCAGGTCGTTTATGGCTCGGACTTACCCTTTATGTGGCCGGACACGCTGGACCTGATCCTCGATGCAACGTTTCTCAGCAACGCCGAGAAGGAAGCGATCCTCGGCGGAAATTTGATGAGACTGCTTCGAATTGCTTAGAAACCAAGGCGTGCGAAGCCCTGTGCAAGTCGCTGGCGTCGTTGCTGCCCGGTCGGCGGATTCCCTGATCCACCCACTAATGTTTCTGCAATACCATCGAGAAGACTTTCAATAAAAGTCTGAAACTGTGCATTGTCTGCGGCCTAATCTCCTCGCGAAGGGGCAGTTATACCCTGCTCAAGGTCTCAATAAGATGTAAAATATATCTGGAAAGCACGGAATAGTTACCACCCTTTTCAGGGTTGCGGACCAATCAATTCCTGAACGGGTAACGGAGGGAAGCCATCTTCTCTTCGCAAGCACTCAATATGGAGCGCCAACATGCAATTTATTCAAGAAAGCCTCATCAAGCTAATCACGGAAACATCTACCAACTTGCCGCCTGATGTGCGACAGGCCATGTCCTGGTCGCTCGGGCAGGAAACTCCGAAAACCCAGTCATCGCTGGCGCTCAACATCATCGCCTCCAACATCGACATGGCCGAGGAGGGCGAGAGCCCCATCTGCCAGGATACCGGCATGCCCACCTTCTTCATCAAAACCCCGGTCGGGTTTAACCAGATCGTTTTTCAAAAGGAGGTCCGGAAAGCCATTCAAGAAGCTACCCGGCGGGGCAAGCTGCGTCCCAACTCCGTAGATTCGATCACCGGCAAGAATAGCGGCGACAATCTGGGTCCGGGCACCCCCGTCATCCACTTTGAACAGTGGGAAGAAGAGGACGTAGAGGTTCGGCTGCTTTTGAAAGGAGGCGGCTGCGAGAACAAGAACATCCAGTACTCCGTCCCTTGCCAGTTGGACCATCTGGGACGCGCCGACCGCACCCTGGAAGGGGTGCACAAGTGCATCTTGCACGCCGTCTGGCAGGCGCAAGGGCAGGGTTGCAGCCCTGGAGCCGTCGGGGTCTGTATCGGCGGAGACCGGACCGCAGGCTACGATTACGCCAAGCATCAACTCTTGCGCACGCTCGATGACACCAACCCCGACCCGCAGTTGGCCCGCATGGAACAGCAGATCATGGAGGAAGCCAACCGGCTAGGGGTGGGAACGATGGGCTTCGGGGGAAAAGTTTCCCTGATCGGCTGCAAGATCGGCGCGATCAACCGGCTGCCCGCCAGCTTTTTCGTCTCCGTAGCTTATGACTGCTGGGCCTTCCGCCGCCTGGGAGTGCGCCTGGACGCCGCCAGCGGCGCTATCCGGCAATGGCTCTACCGCGACCCGGCCCGGCCGGTGGAAAAACTGGCTAAAGAATCCGGATTCCCGTTGACGGGACGGGAGGTGGTGCTGGAAACCCCGCTGACGGAAGAGAAGGTCCGCGGCCTGAAGGTCGGCGACGTGGTGCTGATCAACGGCCTCATCTACACCGGCAGGGACGAGGCCCACGCCTACTTGATGAAAAACCCCGCGCCGGTTGACCTGCAAGGGTCCGTGCTCTACCATTGCGGCCCGGTCGCCATGAAGCAGGGGGACGGCTGGAAAATAACCGCCGCCGGCCCCACCACCAGCATGCGCGAAGAGCCTTATCAGGGAGAGATCATCCGGCGCTTCGGCATACGCGCCGTCATGGGAAAGGGCGGCATGGGGAAAAAGACCCTGGAGGCCCTCCAAAAACACGGCGCTGTGTATCTGAACGCCATTGGCGGCGCCGCGCAGTACTATGCGCGGGCGATTACCGCCGTCGAGGGAGTCTCGCTGTTCGAGCTGGGAGTTCCCGAAGCGATGTGGCACCTGCGGGTGAAGGACCTGATGGCCTTGGTCACCATGGATGCTCACGGCAACAGCCTTCACGCCAGCGTGGAAGAGGCCACCGGGAAGGCGCTTGAAACGGTGGGGGCAAAATCTTCAGGTTGAGCTTTCTCTCCAATGGGGCCGCTGGACAATATCGAAGTAGATCCTCGATTTGAGTACTGTTCACAAGGTAAGAACCTCATGAGCGTCACAAAGACCATTACCGTCACTATGACACCAACCCTGCTGAAGGAAGTTGAGCAACTGGCCAAAGAGGAAGAGCGGACGGTAAGTGAATTGGTCAGGGAAGCGTTGCGTCGCTACCAGAGACAGCAGCACTGGGGAAAACTACGTTCTTATGGGCGCGATAAGGCCCTGGAACTCGGTATCAAGAAGAGGAATGTCGTACCCCTCATTCGGGAATTTCGCAGGCAGCAACGCGGGGGGAAACCAAGAGGCAAGCCCCGGAAATAAATGATCTGCGTTGTTGTCGATACGAATGTCTATGTTTCTGCCTTTCTCTTCGGTGGCCTTCCTGAGCGGGTGTTCCTTTTTGCCGAAGAAGGAGCCTTTACTATTTGCATCTCTCCGGCAATTGCGCAAGAGATCAGGAGTGTATTGACAAAGAAGTTCGGCTGGTCCAAAAGTGCGTTGGCGGATTTGCTTGACCCGTTCTTGGTATCGCTCCGGAGCGTTATCCCCAGCCAACAGGTAAATCTCGCAAAGGATCGAGCGGATAACGAGATTCTCGCGTGCGCGCTGGAGGCCGAGGCTGAAGCGATTGTCACCGGTGATGATCACCTTCTCAAGCTGAAGGCCTTTCAGGGAATTCCTATAATGACTCCTCGGCAATTCATCACCATCAAGCCTTGGCGGTGGTAGTATCCTAGTGGGAAAAGAACTATGCGCGATGTAAATGTAGGAATGGTGGGTCTGGGCACGGTGGGCGGCAGCACGCTGCGCGTGCTGGATGAAAACGCCTCCGAGATTAAGCGGAGGCTTGGCTTCAGCCTGAAAGTGCGCGCGGCAGCCAGTTTGGAGATTGAGGCCCGCTCGGAACAAAACGGGCGGTTGCTGACCCGAAGCTGGCAGGAGGTCGTCGAGCACCCCGAAGTGGAGATCGTCGTCGAGTTGATCGGCGGGAAGACGGTAGCCCAGCAGGCGATCCGGGCCGCGCTGGAACGCGGCAAGCCGGTCGTCACCGCGAACAAAGAACTGCTCGGACTCCACGGAGCGGAACTGGCCCAGTTGGCCTCCCAACACAAGGCATCGCTGCATCTGGAAGCAAGCGTGGGCGGGGGCATCCCTATTCTGAACGCCCTGCGCGAAGGCATTTCCGGTGACCGGATCGAGTCGCTCTACGGCATCCTCAACGGGACCTCGAACTTCATCCTCACCGAGATGGAGCGCTCCGGCGCTTCGCTGCCTTCGATTCTGGCCGAGGCTCAGAAGCTGGGCTATGCCGAGGCCGACCCGACCGCCGACGTCGAGGGCTATGACGCGCGCTCTAAACTGGCGATCCTGGCGGCCTTGTGTTTTGGCGTCCGGGTTCCGACCGATGCGATCTTCCGCCAGGGAATCCTGCGGCTGCTCCCGGTCGATTTCCTGTATGCGCACCGCCTCGGCTACACCATCCGGCTGATCGGCGCTGCTACGCAGGGCCCCGATGGGTTGGGGCTCTCCGTGCGGCCGGCCTTGATCCCGGAGTCCGCCATTCTCAGCAAAGTCAGCGGCTCCTACAACGCGGTTTGGATTAAGGGAGTTTACGGGGAGGATACGCTATATTACGGCCGCGGGGCGGGGCCTCCCACCGGCGTGGCGGTTGTTTCCGACATCATGCGGGCTGCGCGCGACCTCAGATTGGGAAACCCGCTGCGAGCGCCGACGTTTGGTTTCCAGAAGCTCGAAGAGGTGAGCCGCGCCGGAATCGAGTCGCAGCAGCGGCCTTATTTCCTGCGTTTTCTGATCTCCGACCAAGTCGGGATCATTGCCCGGCTGGCCTCCATACTGGCGGAAGAAAAGATCAGCATCGACGCCGTACTGCAGGAGCCTCTCACGGAAAAGCAGAACCTGCCCTTCGTAATCACCGTCGAGCCCACCACCGAGGCGGCTATCACCGCCGCCCTGGAGAAGATGAAAGGCCTCGACTTCCTTCGCGAGCCGCCGCTGGCGCTCCCGATGGAGACGGCGCTCAGCGGCTAAGCCTGCCGGAAGCCGCCTACCGCCCGGGGGATTTTGCCCAGGGGCTGTACCCTTCCGGAAATTGATACCCGACCGGCTCCATGCCCAGCTTCCCGGCAAACTCCGTGCCCAGATACCTGGTCTCTCCTCCGACCACGGTCATCTGCGGCACGATGTTGGGAATCTCACTTTCTGGAATCGTGAAGAAGTCCTTGTCCAGGACGAGGAAATCGGCCAGCTTCCCTATCTCCAACGAACCCAGGTCATCTTCCTTCATCACATAATTGGAGGCCCACTTGGTCCACATCTTGAGCACGGTCACCCGGCCCAGCCTTTCATCCGGTCCGACCACCTTGTCGCCCACCTTCCGGTTCATGAAGACCGTCCACAGGTAACCAATTTGGCGGTAGGTGTGATTCTGTCCCACGACCTGCACGCCCTGGTCGAGCAGGGTCTTGATCGGCAGCATGAATTCATCAATCGCAGGACCGTAGTCCTCCCGGTAAGCCGGATACCGCAGCAGGCGGGGTGGACCGGCGCTGACAATAATGCCGTACTTTTTCAACCCCGCGATCACATCGGGCAGCTTGCCGATCACGGTGGCGTGTTCCACCGTCGGGCGCAGGTTTCGGATGTCCTCGGCCGTCATCCCGCTATTTTTCATGCCCGTTTCAAGCAACTGGATGAAGAGCCGGACGCCGTGGCTGCCCAAACCGTGAATGCCCGCCAGCCGCCATCCCGATTCCAGCGCGGTTTGCAGAGTATCCCACCACATTTCGCCGGGCTGCGGGCAGACCTCCCGCGCCTTGATCTGGGGGGGAGCCGCAACATCCGGTCCGAGGCAGGCCATGGGGAAGGAGGTGTCCCACCGCTCGGTGGCGACCCCGTGAATCCACATGTAATCGTTGCCCAGCCCCGTCAGGTTGCCGGTCAAACCGTAGAACTTTCGCGTATCGTCGGGATCATTGGGATTCCGATGCACCTCATAGAGCGTTGCAAAACGGATGGGCAGCTTCTTTTCGCGGTTCAAAAACATGAACCCGTCCAGGATGGTGGGGTGGCCGACACGGGAGCTGAAAGTGGTGACGCCGTGAGCCGCCGCCCTCTCCAAGTCCCGCCGGAACATCTCGGCAATCAGGCTGATCGGTTTGTCGCGGTACCAAATTTCCCACGTGAGCACCCCCATCTCCTGGGTGCCTACCAGGCCGGTCTCGGGGGAATCCGAGTACATCGACTGCCGGATGAAATCCGAGTAGGCCGGCATAAACTCGTTCGCCTTTTCTAAAGCCAGGGAGTCAACATAACCCCGTATGCCTCCCCGAACCAGGACGGGATTCTCCGGGGAAACCGCATCCAGACGCTCACGCGACTCCAGACCGCCCGACACAATCCAGTCCGTCAGCCGGTTAAAGTCCACCCCCTCTTGTGGGTTCGCTCGGAGCCCCACCACAATCCAATCGTCCGGCTCCACCTTCGTAACCGCATCCTTGATGGCGTTCTCAATCCGCAGGCGAGTGGTCTCAATATCCCGGCCCGCCTGCACACGGATGTTGATCCCCCTATCAGGAGTCTGCAACCCCACTTGGGCGGCCAAATCGCCTCCGCCAAACAGGTGAACGTGGGTCTCGACAATGCCGGGAATGAGGGTCTGTCCTTCCAGGTCGATGATCCGGGTATTCGGACCTGCCAGCGTCCGGAGCCGCTCGCTGGTCCCCAAAGCAATAATCCTGTCCTTTTTGGTGGCGATCGCTTCATAGACGTTCCCGGGGCTCTCATTCAACCCGGCATCATCCATGCTGACGACCTTGCCGTTGAGGACGATCATGTCGGCATAGCCGTGCTCAGCCACCTCCGGAGGCAACGCGTTCTGCGCGAGGAGCTGATGCGGCAGACTGAAAACCAACAAAACTGCTATGGATAACATCCGGGTAATTCGCATGACCTGATTCCCCCCTTGATCTTGTTTGGTTGCCGATTATATAGACCAATATTATGGAAAGCAGGGCGGCGCGGCTGGTTGCTCCAGCTAAGCTAGCACCCGACCCCTTACCATCCCACGTAAGAGAGCATTCTATATCCTAAATAGAAAATGGGAGCAAGGCGTGCCTGCTCCCATTTCTTTAGGAAGGGTGTTTCTCTCCTAGAAGACCAACTTCAGCGCGAACTGAATCTCCCGCGCAGAGGTTATCGTCGAGGTAATTTCACCGCGGCCGCTCTGCGGACTCCCTCTTCGATTAAAAACCCTGGAGCCAGGGGTATCAAAATTCGGACGGTTGAAGAGATTGAAAAACTCCGCCCGGAACTGGAGGTTGACATCCTCCCCCCACAGCGGCGTCTCCTTGATCAGGGTAATGTCCATGTTGGCAATTCCAGGGCTGATGATGTGGGCTTTCCCTATGTTGCCCACGAAAAACCCCGACGATGACGTTCCGTTGAAGTCGGTCACCAGAGGAAGATAATTGTCCGAATTATAGTATCGGTCCGGATTCTGGGGGAAGATTTCCCCTTGATCGGCTCCTGAAACCAGGTTCAAGGAAGGCCCCGACACATAGCGCGTTCGGTTGCGCCCATCCCTCGGAAAGTCTTGATTGAGGAAGAAGGGGTATCCGCTGTTGAAACGCAGGATACTGCTCAGGGTCCATCCGCCAAGAATCTTGCTGGCTGCCCCGGTCAAGTCTCCACTCGGAATATCTACCACGAAGTTTGTGTAGAAACTGTTCTGGACATGGAAGGCGGCGAGCGCATTTTCTTTCCCAGTCCCGAGGGGCTGTCGATCGGCGCTAAAATCGCCGCTTCCCAGAAAGGCGGAGCCGTCATCGGTGGATTTGGAAAAAGTGTAGGAACTCTGAAGTTGGAAGCCCCGGCTGAAGCGTTTGGTCAGGACCATCCGGAACGCATGATAACTGGACTCGCCGTCGTTGATGCGCCACCGGAACCGGTTATAGTTTTGATTGGGCTGATCTCCCGCGATTTGGACAAAAAGCCGGCCGCCCCGGTCTACCACAGGCTTATGGTTGAGCTGCAAGTTTCCTCGCATCAGATGGGTGGCGCGGGTGCCGGAGTAACCTGTTTCGAGCATCGTATCCGCAGCAATTTGCTGCTGAATATCC
>JADFGZ010000411.1 GCA_022567475.1 Acidobacteriota bacterium
GGGTGGAACCCGGGCCGGAGGTTCCTCTAGCACTGACCCAGAATGGCGTTCCCAGCAACACCGTCACGGTCACCGTGCAGTAAAATTTTGCAGCGAAGAAATACCTTACACCCCGAATCGATTGCACTAAGCCATTTTCAGGGTTGGTGTAGCGCAGCCGCCAAAGTAGGGACAGGCCTCCAGGCCTGTCCTCTCAAGGGCAGGCAGGCTTGTCCCGAGTGAAGCCGAGGGAGATGCCTGCCCTACCTACGGGCTATACAGCAACGCCGAAAATGCACTCGCCTTCCTCTGCAGGGCTTCCTGAAACCAAATCCAATTTCGCGGCCCCCGGCTGTGATGTAGACTCTTTATTCGCATGGGTGCGAATCCCGGGCCGGCTGCCGGTTCGTGTGCGCTCCCAAAGAAAAACTGAGCCGAACGCAAGGAGAACGCAGGCGAACGGGAGAAGGCCGGGAGCAGAATGGGAGCAGGCCGGATGAGTTCAGGACGGAGCTACGATGTGCTGGTCGCAGGCGGCGGGAATGCCGCGCTCTGTGCAGCCATCAGCGCCCGTCGCGGCGGGGCGAGCGTGCTGGTGCTGGAAGCCGCCCCGAAACACTTTCGAGGCGGCAACAGCAGGCACACGCGAAATCTGCGCTGCATGCATGAAGGCCCCGCCGGCGTGCTGACCGAATCCTATCCGGAATCCGAGTACTGGGACGACCTCCTCCAGGTGACCGAAGGCCAGACGAACGAGCCGCTGGCCCGCATGACGATCCGCCGGTCCGCCACCTGCCGGGAGTGGATGGCGCAGCACGGCGTCCGCTTCCAGCCGTCGCTCGGCGGCACGCTGCATCTGTCCCGCACAAACGCCTTCTTTCTCGGCGGCGGCAAGGCGCTGATCAACGCCTACTGCCGCGCGGCCGAGAGGCTGGGCGTGGAGATCGAATACGACGCGGAGGTGCGCGAGCTGAACATCCAGAACGGCAGGTTCGCCTCCGCGGTGGTCGCGCGAAAGGGCGCTTCCCATGAGGTTCTTGCAGAGGTTCATGCCAAGACGCTGGTCGCTGCTGCGGGCGGCTTCCAGGCGAATATTGCATGGCTGAAGGAGGCTTGGGGCGAGGCTGCCGGCAACTTCCTGATTCGCGGCACTCCCTACGACACGGGCACGATTCTGCGCCAACTCATGGTCCAGGGGGCAAAAACCGTGAGCAGCCCCTCCCAGTGCCATGCCGTGGCGATCGATGCGCGGTCGCCCCGCTTCGACGGCGGCATCGTCACCCGCGTGGACAGCCTTTCCCTCGGCATCGTGGTCAACAAGCACGCGGCGCGCTTCTACGACGAGGGGGAGGACTTCTGGCCGAAGCGCTATGCGATCTGGGGCGGGCTCGTCGCGCAGCAGCCGGACCAGATGGCCTTCTCCATTTTTGACGCTCAATCGATCGGCGGGTTTGTGCCTCCGTTTTTCCCGCCGATTCAGGCGAACTCGGTCCGGGAGCTTGCCGTCGCGCTGCAGCTGGATCCCTCTGCTCTCGAAAACACCGTGGCGGAGTTCAACTCCGCCGTGCGGCCGGGCGCGTTCAACCATGCGGTGCTCGACGATTGCGCAACCGAGAATCTGAAGCTTCCCAAGACGCACTGGGCGCGCCGCCTGGATTCTCCGCCTTTTTACGCCTACCCGCTGCGTCCCGGAATCACGTTCACCTACCTTGGCGTTGCCGTGAACGAGCGGGCGCAGGTCATCCTGCAGGACGACAAACCGGCGGAGAACATCTACGCGGCGGGCGAAATCATGGCGGGCAATATCCTGGGCAAAGGCTACCTGGCCGGGATCGGGATGACCATAGGAACGATCTTCGGGCGAATCGCCGGCGAGGAGGCTGCGCGTCATGCCGTCCGCTAAAGCGATGCCGCCATCCATTCCATTGAAGCTGCTGCAAGAGGGCGAGCGGGCCATGCGGCTCTGCAACGCCTGCCGCTACTGCGAGGGGTTTTGCGCGGTCTTCCCCGCCATGGAGCGGCGGCTCGCGTTTGCCGAGCAAGACCTGAACTATTTGGCCAACCTCTGCCACGATTGCGGCGAGTGCTACTCCTCCTGCCAGTATGCGCCGCCCCACGAGTTTGCGCTGAACCTTCCGCGCACGCTGGCCGAAATCAGGGTGGAAACCTACCAGAAGTATGCATGGCCCGGTTTCCTCGCCGGCCTGTTCCGCCGGGGTGGCGTGGCGGTCAGCCTTTGCGCGGTGGCAGGTCCTCTCCTGTTTATTATCGTGATGCTTTTGTCTATCGAGCCATCCGTATTGTTCGCGCCCCATACCGTCGCCGAGGGTTCTTTCTACCGGGTGATGTCGCACAACGTCATGTCGCTGAGCTTCGGCGCCGTCGGCCTGTACGTCTTGATTGCTCTGATGATGGGATTCGTCGGTTTTTGGCGCGAGACGGGCGAGCGGTGGAGCGCGTTCCTAAGCCCTCGCGCCCTGGGACAGGCGGTTGCGGACGCGTTGCGGCTCCGCTATCTCGGCGGGGGCGGCGAGGGCTGCGCCTATCCGGACGAAGTTCCCTCGCATGCCCGGCGGAGGTTTCACCATCTGACGTTCTACGGGTTCCTGCTGTGCTTCGCGGCGACCACCGTCGCCGCCGTCTACCATAACCTTTTCGGCTGGGAAGCTCCCTACCCGTTGCTGAGCGCGCCCGTTGTTCTGGGATCGGCTGGCGGTGTGGGGTTGCTGATTGGGCCTGTGGGATTGCTCTGGCTCAAGAGTGTCCGGAATCCAAGCTTGAGCGACCGGCGGCAGACCGTTATGGATGTCGCCTTCCTGGCGCTGCTGTTTTTGACAAGCCTGACCGGCTTTTGGCTGCTGGCCTTGCGCGAGACGGC
>JADFGZ010000412.1 GCA_022567475.1 Acidobacteriota bacterium
GGCATTGCCGGCCATGACCGGCAAATTTGAGCTGGAGTACGAAGGGGAACTGAAAGGGGCCGACACGGTCGCGAGGGAGCTGATTCGTGGCGCCATTGGAAAGGTGTTTAAGAAGCATTATGACAGCGTGGACTTGCAGCAAGTTGTGCAATGGTTCGAGCTGGGAGGTTCTCTGAAGCTCTCCGAGTCGATGCCTGCGGTGGAAGTGCTGGCCGCCCTGCGGAAGATTCAAGGCTTGGTGGAAAAGACAGCGGCTCTCGGTATCCGGCCGAAAGATAAGAATAATCCGGCATTGGCAGTCTCAGCGGCCGAGTTCATCCTGGAGGGACTCTACGCGCAACGGCGCATCAGCCGTTCCGAGGAAAGGGGTTTCGTCGTCGGAGAAAGAAAGCAAACCCCTGCGCTCCAGGAGGAATTGCGGCCCCACAGGCGGCCCTATAACTAGAAGTTCTGCGGGCGTTGCGGCGGGTTGAATCTCTGATGAAGTTCATTACCTACAAAAAATTCGATGGCGGTGACTGGGATTCCATCGACATAGAAGATCTGCTCAACCGACTGGCCGATTTTCTCCTCCAAAGCGGATATCAATCGCAATTCTACGATTTTTACGAGATGGATGGAGACCGCACCTTGGAGCAGTTGCGTCAGGCCATCCAGAACGCATTGATGGAAGGCGACCTGTTTCCGGAGGACCAAATGCAACAGATGATGGAACAGTTGCAGAACATGTCCCCGGAGCAGCAGGAACAATTGGTCAACCAGTTGATTGAGCGCATGGAGCAAGAGGGCTATGTCAGCATTACCGAGCCGCCGGACCCTTCCATGCAGCACGGCCAGCCCCGTCGCGGGGAGGGCGGCTGGGGGCCGGAGAGCCGCGCGCAATTCGAATTGACCGACAAGAGCCTGGATTTCCTGGGCTTCAAAACTCTCAAGGACCTGCTGGGCTCGCTCGGCAAGAGCAGCTTTGGGCGGCACGACACACGGGATTTGGCCACGGGGATCGAATCCTCCGGCGCATCCAAAAAGTATGAATTCGGGGACAACCTGAATCTGGACATCAGCGGAACGCTTTCTGCGGCGATCAAGCGGCAAGGGCTGAAGCTGCCTTTGGAGATCGACTATCGCGACCTGCTCGTGCACCAGTCCGAATACCAAAGCTCCTGTGCGACCGTGCTGATGCTGGATTGCAGCCACAGCATGATTCTTTACGGCGAGGACCGCTTCACCCCGGCCAAGCGTGTGGCGCTGGCCCTGTCGCACTTGATTCGCGCCCAGTATCCCGGCGACACGCTGCACCTGATTCTGTTCCACGATTCAGCAGAAGAAGTGCCGTTGAGCCATCTGGCCCGCGTGCAGGTGGGCCCCTATTACACCAACACGCGCGAGGGATTGCGCCTGGCGCAGCGCATCTTGTCACGGCAGCAGAAGGACATGCGGCAGATCATCATGATCACCGACGGAAAGCCCACGGCGCTGACCCTGGAAGACGGCCGCATCTACAAGAACGCCTTCGGGCTCGACCCGCTCGTGGTCAGCAAAACGCTCGAGGAAGTGTCGAAGTGCAAGCGGGCCGGCATTCTGATTAACACCTTCATGCTGGCCAGCGACTACGGCCTGGTGCATTTCGTTCAAAAGATGACGGAGCTCTGCCGCGGGAAGGCCTACTTCACCACTCCCTACAACCTGGGGCAGTATCTGCTGATGGACTACATGCAGAAAAAGACCCGGACCATTCACTAAGTAGCTACAGGCCTCCAGGCCTGTACAACAACGACAGGCGTGGACGCCTGTCGCTACTTGTTGCTTTGATGTATCATATACATCATGAAACGCACACAGCTATATTTGGACGAGGACATCTGGAAGGCGCTTCAAATTCAGGCTCACCAAACACGCACTTCCATTTCTGAGCTGGTTCGCAGGGCGGTGCGCGACAAGTACCTGGGTTCGTCTGCGAATCGCAGAAAGGCGATGCAGGCTTGGGTTGGAATTTGGAAGGACCGCAAAGATTTGCCTAGCACAGAGGCCTACGTGCGCCAACTGCGTAAAGGGGGGCGGCGACGGCGAAGATTGGGGATTTGAAGGTTGTTTTGATTGACTCCGATGTCCTGATTGAGATCTCCCGCGGTCGTGACAGTACGATCTTGGCCCGATGGGAGGACATCAGTCAGGGTGACGTTCTGATACTCTGTTCTCCAGTAACCGTTGCGGAACTGTGGCGCGGCGTCCGCCCCCACGAGCACCAGAATCTGAACGAACTTCTTGCAACGATGACTTGCATCCCGATTGACGCCGAGGTTGGGCGGAAGGCGGGAGACTACATGCGACAGTTTGCGAAAAGCCACCACTTGGAACTGGCCGACGCATTGATCGCCGCTACCGCTTCCATCCACAAGCTGAAACTCTGGACGCGCAACCACCGCCACTACCCCATGAAAGACATCGCCTTTTTTTAGGAGTAGCGAGGTCAGTAAATGCTGATGGATTACCTGAATCGGAAGACACGGACGAATCCTGACGGTTAACCCGGCTTCTTATGATCCTCTTTTTTGTGGGACCTTCCAGAGCTGGCAAAACTACTATTCTTAGAAGCTTATTGCCTCGCTTCCAGCGATGCCACACTCATTGATCTTGATAATGAGGAGAACTCAGCGGTCAAAAAACTCCAAGCGAGGGGTTGCAATCCGGGCGGTTGGGAAGGGCGGTGGAGTCGATGTCGTTTCCGGCTTGATAGTCTTGAGCGGAAATATCAGGATTCTAGCCGTCTTTTTTTCGTTGATGTTGGCGCAGGCTGTCTCCAGACTCAGGCTGCATTTCAGTATTTTAGCGTCCGCTCTCGAACCACTATCCTTGTAAC
>JADFGZ010000413.1 GCA_022567475.1 Acidobacteriota bacterium
TGTCGTTCCTCCTCAGGAAGAGGAACGTAGGTCCTCCCGAAGTCACGCTGGTGGCGTCGTCAAATGTATAGCGGCCGAAGAGGCTGTCCTGGTCCGAGATTTTGTGATCGATTCGAACGGTGAAAAAAATTTCATTGGTTGGTAAAAACCGGGGAGCTTTGTGAATCCCCTTTCCCCCGCCGACAGAGCCCGCATTGGGTATGGGATAGAGCGCCAGGTAGGGAATCACGCTTGGATTCACTTCTATTTCTTCGAGCACCGCCCCGTTTTTATCCGTGATGATGCCGTTCCGCGCCAGCTCATCGGGGAAAAAGCTGGTATCGGTTTCCGTCAGCCGGTCACGCAACCCCTCGAAGCTAGCCATAAAGAAGGTCCTGTCTTTCCAGACCGGACCCGTCAGCATGAAACCGAACTGATTCCGCTTGAAGGGGGGAATGGGCTCACCGTCCGGATCAAAAAAGTTTTTTGCGTCGAGCTTGCTGTTGCGCAAAAACTCAAAGAAGGTGCCATGCAGTTCCGGCGTCCCGGAGCGGGTAATCGAATTCATCACGCCGCCGCTACCGCGTCCATACTCGGCTCCGTAGTTGCTGCTGAACACCTGCACCTGGAGCACGGCATCCGAGCCCAGTTGCACTCCTGCCGCGCTCCGTGGAACCCGGTTGTCGGCATTCATAATATTGGTCCCATCCAGCAAAAACGTGTTGGAGGTGGACCGCCCGCCTGCTACGGTTAATCCACCGCCGCCAACGCCTCGCGCCCCAGAAGCGCCGGAGGTGTCGCTCACACCAGCCTGCAGGGTCGCCAGTTGGCTATAGCTGCGGCCATTGAGCGGAAGCCCCACCAGTTGGCTTTCATCGATCCAGTTGCTGACGGCAGCAGAGGATGTCTCCAGCTCCCCGGCATTCTGATCGTCCTGGTCATTCTGGTCATCGTCATCCTGGGCCTCCCGGCCCTGCGTTCCGGAAACCGCTTCCAGCAGAAAAGCTAACTGCACCACCTGTCCTGCGCGCAGTTCAACTTTTTTCTGCATCCGGCTGACAAAACCAGCCCGGGAGGCTTGCACTTGGTAGGTGCCCGGGGGCAGTTGTTGGATTACAAATTGTCCCTCCGCACCGCTGCTTACCTCGCGGCGCTGCTCTGTCTCGGAGTTTTTTGCCACCACCGTCGTTTCCGAGATAGACACGCCCGTTGGAGCACGCACCGTACCGCGCACCGTAGCCAGTGTCTCCTCTGCCAGCGCTCCGGGGTTTGCCATGAGAAACAGGGTGACGAGAACTGCCGCCGGAAGAGTCCACCCCTTCCCTGCCGGCCCGCGCAAGCAAATATTGTGCAGTCGTTTTGCCAAGAACTTTCCCCAGACTTGCAATTGCTTCAACCGTTTGGAATTCATTCTATGCTAGTTGGGCAGACGGCAATAGCCAATTTCCACTGCAGCCTTGCATAGAATCATACGCCAAGGCTCCCACGGCAATAAAATTTGCTCGCCACTGCTCCCGACAATGCAGTAAACCAGGGAAAATTTCCCTGAAATCTCTATGCCGTGACAGCAAACTTCCTCTTGCAAGCTGCTGCAACATATTGCAGGCACACAAGGTAGCTCCTCCCCGCAGACTGGCAGCTCAATTGCTTCGCTGGGGTTGGTGATTTTTCTGTAACTTTTCTAGTTCGAGCATGTCGCGGGAACCCAGCTCCGCATATCGCAAGCTGGAATCGCCCGGCCTGGATTTCCGACTGGAGGAACCTATGCAACATAAAGCGAGTTGGCGCAAGGCCACCGTTGCCGCGCTGATGGCGGTGGCGGCTGTCGGTCTTACGAGCGGTTGCGCCACTAAGAACTATGTCCGCGAGGAGGTCACAGCCACTGCCCAGGACCTCTCCGCGAGAATTGAGAATACCGAACACGGCATCGAGGCGCTCGCGAATCAAACGGAAGAATTGAACTCCTTAAACAGGGAGCACGCCCGGCAAATCGAATCCTTGGACGGCAATCTGCAGCAGGTGGACGAGAGAGCTGTGATCGCCGTGGCGGTGGGAGAAGGAGCGCAGCAATCCGCCGACCGTAATTCCACTCAGGTCTTGTTGCTGGGAGAAAGCTTCGCGAACAGGAACCAATATGGATTGCTTTCGGAAGACTACGTGCGATTTCCTTTTGACAGCGCAAGCATAGAACCGTCGTACCACCCACTTCTGGATGACTTGGCGCGGCGGATGCTGGAGCATCCCGATGCAATCCTCGTTCTGGAAGGACGCACCGATTCTACAGGGAACGATTCCTACAACGTCCGCCTCGGCGAAAGACGGCTCGAAACGGTGATCCGCTACCTTGTGGTGGACCAGGGCGTTCCCATACACCGGCTGCACAAGATGAGTTTCGGCGAAGCGCGGCCCGTGGCTCCCAACAACTCCAGGGAGGGGCGGGCGCAGAATCGAAGCGTGGTGATTCAGCTCCTGGAACCACAGCTATAGCCTGCCAGCGGTGGGATTGATTGTGGGTAATCCCCAGGTCAGCTAATTTGGATGCCGTGCTATCACGATGAGAGGGCGTGACAACGCCCCTATTCTTTTCCATCCCTTCCAGGATTTCCCCAGCCCTTCTCTCGGCCCGCAGCTTGATTTCCGCACAGCGGTTCTGCATCTCGGCCTGGAGAGAGACCTCTGCCAGTAGTTGGGGATGAGCTTGGCATGCCAAGCAAAAATGCCGGTATTTCAGCGTGGCGATGGGTCGTGCTAACTTAATGCGGTCTTCCAGCCTCCGGGACTTTGGGGAGGTGGTTGCAATGATGGACTCTCCTCGAAAGGCAGGAACGGGAATGAACTGCATCGCTAAATTCTTTTTGCCCGCACTTATCGT
>JADFGZ010000129.1 GCA_022567475.1 Acidobacteriota bacterium
CTGCACCCATAGAAGCTCCTTCCTGATTCCAGGTCCTTTTCGTAGGATGCGGACTGCCAGAAAATGGTTGCCACGAACTTCATTGACTTCGTGGCACGGGCTCTGGTACATTCTGACTGTGGCAAAGAGAACCCCACCGAAACCACTTGTATTGCGAGGCGAACTCCCTTTGGAGTTTGAATTGTTTCGTGTGTTCAACTGCAAATGGCGGCTTGAGGGAGATTCCGTGCACTACGAGGAGGCCAAAGATTCACCTGGGCCTTGGCCACGGGAAGAAGATGCCTTGGAACTGAGGAGGCGATTTCTCTCCATTGAACGCGGGAACGTTGAGGCTCTCCTCGACTTTTTAGATCGCACTGGTTTATGGATGAGTGGCTGGGAGAATTTCGGGCTTTACGAATTCTGGCAGGATGGGGATACGATTCGGCAGTTGCTGACGCGCCCATCACCTTCGGATGATTGGCTTCGGATGGAGATGGGGAACTTTTTTGAAAACTTTCTTGATGAACGCAGCCCTCGGTACGTTGAGTCACGAGGAAAACGGTTGGTTGCGCAATACGTTTTGCCAGAAACACGGGCAACCCTCTTCTTAAGTGCCTGGCTAGACTTTGCTCGCGGAGCGAGATTCCGGTTCTGTGCCAGGCCCGATTGTTCCAAACACCGACCGGGCACAGTGCCGTTCGAGCTAACGAGCCTCCGTAAGCGGAGTTATTGCAGCCAGTATTGTGCGCACCTGGAATCCATAAGAAGAAAACGCGCAAAGACAAAACCAAAGAAAGGACGGAAAGCATGAACGAACATACCATAACCACGCAGACGCCCAGTGAGCGCAAACGGCGCGACCGAGACGGCCTGCACAAGCGACGTGGCATCTGGCATTACAAACTGAAGATCGCCGGGCGCTGGCGGGAGACTTCTACGCGCACCACCAAGTACCGGGAGGCCCGCAGAATCCGCGAGGAGGCTCTAGAGGCCCAGAAGAAGGGACAGCTGCCCACTGACATGGCGAAGTGGCCCTTCGAGAAAGCTGCCTCACAATGGTTGGACGGCCGCACCAAGTTCGTTGCTCCAACGACCTACCGCATCGACAAGGAGCGTCTAGTCCAACTGCTGAAAGTATTCCGTGGCCGCCGACTCTGCGACATTACTGCCGCTGAAATCAACGGCTATCAGGTGTTGCGGGCAAGCCAAGTAAGCCCACGGACAGTTAATCTGGAAACCAAAGTCCTGCGCATGATTCTCCGCACGGGAAAATTGTGGACTCGATTGGCCGAGGATTACAAACCATTGCCGGAAAACAAACGAGGCCCTGGCCGTGCCTTGACACCTGATGAAGAGAAACGGCTGTTCGAGGTGGCGAGTCGCAATCCGGACTGGGTTGCAGCTTACTATGCTGCCCTTGTCGCAGCCAATACAACAGCGCGCGGTTGCGAACTGAGGGGCCTTCGGATGATGGACATTGATCTCATTGAGCAAACTATTGCCGTCCGAAGGGTAACCACCAAGAGCGATGCCGGTTGTCGGCTCATACCTCTAAACGAGACAGCTATCTGGGCTGTAGCTCGCTTGATGGAACGGGCCCGGATGCTGGGGGCCATTGAACCCGAACACTACCTCTTTCCTGCCAGAGTGCGCCGTGGCAATCCAAACCGCAACCCAGCAGGGTATGATCCATCCTCCCCGGCAAAGTCTTGGAGGACAGCCTGGCGAGAGCTTACTAAGGCCGCTGATTTCCGGGGTCTCCGCTTCCACGACTTGCGCCACCACTGCATTACGAAGCTGGCTGAAGCGGGTGTCCCCGAGCAAACCCTGATGTCCATCGCTGGGCATGTTTCAAGGCAAATGCTTGAGCATTACTCCCACATACGGATTCAAGCCAAGCGGGCCGCTGTTGCGACGCTGGAATCCCCTATAACCGTCAACTGAGCGTGCCACGTCCACACAGATGTCCACATAGAAGGGCTGTTGTCCACACGTGGTATGGAATGCTACGGAGATGTACCGAGTGATCAATCAACCCATAAAGCCACTATGGTCTGGGATTTCCGGGCGGCTCATAACACTCAGTGGTACTCTAGCACTTGCAGATATGATTCCTTTGGAGCATGGCACCTAGGTTCGAATCCTAGCGCCCCAGCCAATTCCTCATCACCAACCTCTTTATTGATGCTTCCGGCATAGGGGGTGTTGCTGGAATGTGCTGAGCGCTTTATGGCGCAAGATATTGCAGCCGATTTTGGCATCATCAATTCTATTTTGCTTCAAAGCGGACAGAAGGCTTTCTTCAGAGGGAGATGGGAGCGGGTCAGCAGACTGCGGAAGCACCAGCGGTTCTACCACCGCCCGGAGATGTGCCACTTCCCCGACAAGCTCATCGCTATCCTACGGTGTCCCCACCGCAACCCCGGCTTGCGTCTATAATGCGCTCGGCAAGAAGCCGCTTCCCACATGGGAGGCGCCCCACACGGGAGGCGCCACACGGGAGGCGCCACACGGGAGGCGATTGTTACCGACACCGTGGACTCTCATTGCGGCCCGGTTCAACCTGCGCTACAACCAACGAACAGAAATGGCTGGACGCCACAGGCAGAGCTTGTTGACTGCGGAGGCCGCAGGCTGTTCTGCCCGGCTTATCCCCATGGGCGTTCGTAGGCGCCGGTTCCCGGCACTGCCCGGCTGTTTGCCCGCAGCCAATCAGCTAAATCGACGCGAAAGCCTCGACAGGTTCCGGTGGCGAGTCCTTGCGGGCAACAGGGGCGCTTCCCTCGATGCGCCGGGACTCCGTTCCGGGCTCGCGGAAAATCTCCGGCGCATAGTACGTCAACACGGCGTTCAACGTCTTGTCGGTCACGATGATGGTCTGATGCTTCGGGTCCACATCAACGCCGCGGGGCTTGACCAGCATCTGGTGGGGGCCGCCATAGGTCCAGCGGGGCGGGACGTTGCCTTCGTCGTAGACGCTCCAAATGCCGACAAACGACAGGTTGTTGGGATTATCAGATTGCACTCCGTCGTGCGCGACAATGATCCAGCCATTATGGACTCGAATCCTGTGCGAACTGACCAGCATCGTCTTGGGTCCGCTAATGACCCGAAGCGGTTGGTCGCTGTCTGAATTGCGGTCGAAGATCCTGAGTTGGAATCCTGCACTGCCTCTGCTCGTGCTGATATAAAGATCATTGTCCATGTCGACGGCAGTCACCGAGTACTTGAGCGTGCGGCTCGGCGGGACGTTGCCGTCCGCGTCAATCGGGAAAACCAGGTTCTCCATAATGACCTCGTTGTGCTTGGTGTCGATTACGACGCCCGACGATCCTTCCAACTGCGTGAGGTCGCCCTGAATGATCCGGATCGGTGGTTCCTCCCCATAGGCCGAGGCGCGGAAGGTAAGAATGGCCTGCGCAAACTGATTTGGCACTACGATCTCGTCACGAACTGCGTTGTAGTGGATCGCGTGCATGGTCCGGGTCAGCAGCGTCTTCTGTCCCTCAATCCTCCGAGTCGTTCCCTCTGTGCCCTCCGCCAGCCTGGCGAAGACCGCAATCTGCGGATGGGCGACTCAGTTGGGCACCAGAATTTCCTCCCGTTTGGTGTCATAGGCCACAGCGCCCGGATTGCCGATCATCAGCGCCCTGCTGTCGAGGGGTCCGCTACGTATCCGCCGGAGCGGAGCGGTGTTGCCGTCGGCAGTGAGAGCGTAAACGTTCAGCGAGTGATTCCCGTAATTGGAGACCCAAAGCTCGTTGTTCTTGGTGTCCAGGAACAACCCTCCGGGGGCATCCAATTCGGTGTCGGGTCCCTTGATCACGCGGATCGGCGCCACGTCACCCGATGCATCCGCACGGAACACCAGCACCGAATTGCCGGTGTCGTTGGCGACATAGATCTCCCCTCGGCGCTCGTCGATCACGATTCCCGCAGGCCAATTCAACTGCGTTTTGGGTCCTTGGATCACCTGCAGCGGCGGTGTGTTGCCGCTGGCGGTGCGGCGATACACATTGATGGACGGCGGCAGAAACCGGCCCGATCCAGCCACCGCCACTCTTCTTGCCAGAGGCACGTTGGGTCGCAAGTCATCCTGGTCTTCCACCTCCTCCCGATCCGGCCGACTGGAAACCTGTCCATGGTTGGTGACGTAGACCAGGCCCTTCTGGCTGTCGAAGGCAATACCATGGGGGTTGGCCAGTCGCGTCCGGTCGCCCTGCAGCAGGCGGATTGGGGCTCGTTCTCCTCGGCATACTGGCGGAAAACCACCAGCGCGGCGTTGTGCTGGCTGGCAATGAAGATTTCTTTGTTTTCCGAATCGACGGCGATGCCGCGTCCCCTTGTTTCGTGGCCGGTATTCAGCACCCGCAAAGGCGGCACGTTGCCCTCCTGCGAGCGGGTAAACACTTGCATCTGCGCCGCAGTGTCGGCGTTAATTACGTAAACGTCTCCCGTTGGCTGGTCCAGGTACAGACCGCAGACGAACTCGAGTCCCGTCTGATCACCAGCAATGATTCGCCGTGGTTCGGTCATCGTCGCCCCCGGCGGAGTGTTCGCAAGCCGGTCATACACCAAGATTTGGAACATGTTCTCGTCGCCCACCACCACTTCACCGCGCTCCATGTCCACCGCCACCGAGCTGAAGCTGGGATAAGGATCGCGGATCACCCGGAGAGGATCCCGTTCCGCTGTTTGTTCCCTCGTCGGTGCACCCGACTGCTGCAACGCAGCCCTCAGGCTCATCGATGCGCTGGCCGGGACCCATTGGCACATAGCCCCGTCCAGTTGCGGCAACGGTTCCCAGGATATGAGCCGCTCTTGTCCAAAAGTTTGTGTGCCCAAAACACCTTGCTGGCTGCCGCCATAAAAAACAAATCCCGCGGTCCCTGCCAGGAAAGCAACAATTACGAGCAAAGTTGCTTTACGACTTAGATTCGAAGATCGTGCCGTGCGAGGAGCCATGCTACCCACCTTTCCACCGAAAAATTGCGACTTTATTTAATTCCCACTGAGTGAAAGATTATAACAGAAATTTCTATTTTGAGCTTCACCGTCATCCGAAAACCTATGTCTCCTACCCGGTCGTGTCAAACGCATCAGATCGTGCTCAGATGCCTGCCAGATTTCGGACTCATCAATGATTCCCCGTCGTCACCCGCCGCTTCAGCTCTTCAAAACCAGTTCAGGATGACGTTGATTCGCCTGGCTCCTGCTTCCTGCTCCTCACTTTCCTGGATCATCACGAACCGCTGGCCGTCGTGAATGGCGCTCGCTGGTGCAGCGCCAGCACAGCTTCTGTGGAGCCCAAGAACAGGGTATAGCCTCTGCCGCGCGACAGGAACTTGGCTTGTGGGGCGGCTTGGCCGCAGTTCACTTCAAAGCAGGCCTCAAAGCTCAGCGGCAGTTGGCCGTAGGCCGATGCGAAGAGCTGCTGTTTGCCGGTTGCTCCCGCTGCCGCGTCCTGGGAAAGGATAGGGCCGTGGCTCGGCTGAATCAAGACTGCCAAGCCGCGAAGAATCAACAGAGACAGTAGGCCGAAACTTGTACGGGAAATAACCTGGGGTTCATTTCGCCTCCCTAGCCCTTTTAAGGGAACTCGTATGATTTTAAGGGGCCCGCCTGATCGGAAGACTCATGAGATTAGAGAAGCTGATTTTCGCCGCTGGAGATTGCTCCCTTGCAACGCAATATGCAAGCCTAGTATAGGCGTTTTGCAAAATCGAGTCAACGATTCGGTTGCCTCGTTAATCGCGACGGGCACCTGGGGATATGGGCACGTTTTAACCCCGCCAGATTGAAAGTAATGGTCAAAGATTACACGACGGGAGATGCTAAAGCAATTGTTGGACGGAGTTTCCTGAACCTGTAGCCAGGCTCTGAGTGCGGTCGAGGAAGCAACTAACAGATTACTCCTCAGTAGTCGCCTGCAGTTTAGTCTGGTATTTCCAACGAACCCTGGCCGCTCTCTCGATTGCGGTCCCGAGGCCGAAAATCAGCAACCCATAGGAGGAATGCCGCATCGATATTTTGTTGCTCAAGACATTAAACTAGAAAAGGATTCTCATCCGGGAACTTGCGGGGTGCGGCACCGTTTAATTTACGAATCACAAGCTTATTCCATCTTCCAGAAGTCGATTCCGGATGCCTGTTTGCCGACGTCGATAGATGCTCGGAGCTCGAATGTCTGGAGATCGATGACGTCGACCGTGCCCGGCTCTCCTCCAACGCCCTCGACGGAAACAAAGGCGAAACGGTTGTCGGGACTTATGGTCACTCCGTGGGTGATCCTGCGACTAGAAGGGACGCTAGCCAGCTCCTTTCCCGCTTCAATATCCCATATCGCGGTTGAGTGGTTGGTCTTGCAAGTGATGAGCAACATCTTCCCGTCGGAGCTGACGGCGAGATTGTAAGGACCCTTCTGGGTTTGAAAGCGCCGCACGATTTTCCATTCCTCCAGATCAACTTCCGCAACTTGGTTCACCCCTTGGAGTGCGACATAGACGAAGCGCTTCGTGGGATGAGGTTCCACCCAAGTTGGCTTCACAGCCTGGGCATCGGCCTCATTATGATCCTTGGTGAGGTGCAGTATTCGGCTGACCTTCAGCTTCAGGACGTCGATCTCGTAGAGCTCGTCGCTCATCATGCCCACCGAGTAGTGGAACTTGCCGTCGGGGCTCGTCCGCGAGCCGTGCGGCATGATACCCTGATCGATCGCCGCGACCTCGGTCATCGACACGGTGTCTATGACCGAGATGGTGCTGGGCTCCATGTCACCATGCAAGTTGAAGTTCACGACAAACATCAAACCGGTGGTGCGGCTGATGTCCATGGTCGCGGGAAACAAACCTGCCTTCACATCGTTGATGGCCACGTCATCCCCCGTGGCGTACTTGAATACATAGCCGTACGGTTTGCCATGCGCGATGGATACATACCAATGCCGCCCGTTCGGCGAAACACGAACTCCGTGCGGCCCCTCGATCTCGGTGGGGTAGATTCCTACCGGGATTCGTTTGACTACTTGACCTCCTTCGGGCCCGAATTTCAGGAGGTAAACGGCGTCATCGGATTCTGCTGCGACATAGACGTAATAATTCTTGACTACCGGATCCCCTGCGCCGCAAACCGACGCACTGGTACTCGTCAGTACAACGGTGATACAGAGGATCAGAAGCATTCGGTACCTCATGGACTCATCGACTCCTTCTCCTTTTCCTCATCCTCATCCTCGGGTGGAGGGGACATCCACGATCTCGATACTTGCGAGAGGAGGCACCGGTACAGTAACCGTGATGGTGGCTCGGATACCAGGCTCCCTGGAGCCGGTGTAAGAATCAGGCTCTCCTTCGAAGGGAGTCTCGGGTGAGAGCGCCGTCACCTTGTGCTCGCCCGGGAGATAAGCTTCTATCGAGCCAGACGGAGTAACTCCGAGCTTGCGCCGGGCTCTGGAAAAGAAGAGCACCTGCGCGTCCGGGAGGATGTTGCCGTCCGCGTCTTTGACCACCGCTTTGAGCTGGGCCGTCTTGCCAAACTCCAGGTTGAGCGACGATGGCTCGATCTCGATAGAGGCGGGTTCTTGCGCTAGTAGACGAGAAGACGTCCAAAAAATTCCAACACCTAAGGTCATAGCGAGGACGCCGGTGGTGAACTGACTCATGCTGTTCCTCCAGATCCTGTGCGGCCCGGTGAGAGCTCACCCGGGTCCAGAAATGTTGATTTGTTGCCGGGCGGTGGACCAGCCAGCCTCCCATTTCGCTTCAGGCAACGCAATCAAGCGCGTTACGCCGGCCACACGGCTTCAGCCTAGCCGAAACGCTTTCAAACCAAGTGCGCTTTAGCACCTGAGGTGAGTCTTGCACTCTGCCTGTTGCAGCGATTCAACCACGCCGTCTTGAAGAAAGACTTGCTGCATTCCTTGTTCTCCCAAGGCTTGTACCCCCTTGATTACGGATGTTGCGTTAGCCAGCGCAAAGCGGCAACCATGCCGCCTGCCAGTTCTTTCGGGCGTTCCATGTGCCCATAATGAGTCATCGGGACGTCGAACAGTGCCACACGGATCGCCGCCTGGGGATTGCGAGTCCGGAACTGGTTAGCAATACGGGCGTCTCCCGGGATTCCCTCTCGCATCCTAGCGTGCCCGTCCAGCTTGCCGATCAGCCAGAGCATTTTCCGATAACCGGTCAGCGGCGCCCGGCTCGTAGAAAACAAGTCAGGAATCACCTCACCCGGGTTTACCCCAAACTGGTTATTCTCCAGCGCCTTACGAATTTCAACGGCGACCTGCTCCCGCAGTTCCTCCGCCCCGCTGTGCTCCAAGTCCTGCAGCTTCTGCTTGAACTGCGGACGCCGCCGCTCTTCCTGCCGGAACCAGCACTGCGCCACGGCTAATTTGTCACTGCCCCGGCACGGATTCAGAGGACCAATGTAAACGCTGTCGAAAGCGTATTCCCCTGCGCTACGGGACCGGAGCGTCTGCACCGGTGCATACCGGCTGAACCTCTCAAACACTGATTTGCGATGCGCCTCATCGCTCGAAAGGATGCGGTCCAGGGTCGCAGGCCCCCCGCTTCCCCAGCCGAGGAAAAGCCCGTTCATCCGTGGCATCAGGCTGGTTTCCATCAGGAGGAAAGGGATCTCACCGCCTGTGGAATGACCGATTACAACTACCGGTCCGCTCGTTGCCTTCTCAATGATCCGGCGTACTCCCTCTACAACCACGCGGAATGTGTAGATCGCGTTCCGGACCTTCGCTTCCTCTGCCGAAATCTCCCGGTGCAGTAGATAAGCCGGAATACGGTCTCCGTAGGAATTCTCCACCCAGCCCCCATGCTTGTAGTTTCCTGGGATCGACAGGAGGAGAACAGGAACTTTTTGTGCCAAGTACTGCCCGAGTCCCGGATTGTTGAATTGGTCCACAAAGAACTCATACCAGTTCGCCGATCCCCCATGAATAATTACGAGGGTTGGCAATCCCTCCTCAGGCTGGTTCGGCATCAGATACAGGCCGCCAATCTCCCAATCCAGACCGTAGACCTGATACCTTTCCTCGTGCCATTCGGCCCGGTAACCCAGTTTTTCCGCCGGAAAACTCTGTATCTTGCGAGGATCAAATGCCCCGCCAGGCGCCGCGTCACCCAGAGCCTTTACAGACAACCCATTATCTGGCAACTCCCACCCCAGGCCTTCAAATACCTCCTGGGAAATCACATGATAGGGGCGGTCCTCACCCAGCATCTTTAAAATCGCCTCTTCCGATGCATTCCCGGCAGTATGCCCATGCAAGGTCGCAAAAATGAATACAACCACTATCGCAGTGAGAATTCGTGTGTTCCCCATTGACCACCTCTCTTTCTTGTTGTGGCAGGCATCGGTACCGTAGAGCCTGACCGAACTGATATTTCGTACTACCGTCACTGGGAGTCTACCTTATAGCCTGAGGCTGTGAAAGGGGTGGGCTAGCTATACTCTGGAGTGGACGGTCAGGCATTGTCCAGGGTGTCAGCTGGTCGGCGAGTTGGGCCGCGCGAATTCAGCAGAAAACAGCCTGGCCGATGGGTTGCTAGGAGCCGGAGAGAACCACTCGGTGGCCCCCGGAGAGAAGACCTGCGCTGGAAGGGCTCAGTTGGATGCCATTGGGTGTATACTCGCAACCGCCGGGAGGTCAAAAAAATAATTCCAGCTTAACTCTGAATAAGCACCGGAGGACACTATGTTCAAAACTCTGCGAGATAAAAAGATGTGGTTGGTCAGCCAGCCAGACCATGCTGAAGTCGCAGGGCTTCTCGCTGCCAATTGGGGGAACGACGAGTTTGCCCGTCCTGGACACTTCGCCAACTCGGGTGATCCCGAGCGGTTACGGGCCGAGACCGTGTTGGCCATTGCCCAGCACGACAACGGCTGGTGGGAATGGGAAGCTACTCCTGAACTTTCCGTGGTCGATGGTCTTCCGTTGGATCTTATTGATGTGCTGAAGAACCAGCAAGATGCCATGAATCGGTGGCGACTCGGAATTCCTCGCTTCAGCCCAAAGCATCCGTATGTGAGTCTGCTCATCAGTTTCCATGCGTATTGGCTCTATACCCACGGATGTCAAACCGACCCGGACCCGGCATTTACTCATCCGTTGTTCTGGAAAGGTTCGTCAACGCACCTTATGGGGGATAAACTCGACACTGCTCGTAGTTTTGTTGGCGAAATCAAAGAAATACAGGACGAGTTAACTGCACGGCTTCGGAAAGACCCAGCTTGCGCGGCCTGGGTCGATACGGAACATTTAAACCCGCATGTTCGACTGCTCCAACTCTTGGATGGGCTGTCGCTGTCACTGTGCTCCCCGCACCTCCCGGCCCGTTCAGGCAACGCGAAAGGACTGGGCGAGGATGGGTTCGACCTGCTCGAAGTTCCTCGGCGAAGCTGGGAGGACCGAGTGACGATTAAAGTGAAACCAGTAAGTGAACGACGTATTGTTTGCGAACCGTACCCGTTTAATGTTGACCCTCTACCGGTTATTGTGCCCGCTCGAATTCTTGACTGGCCGGCCGAACCCTCAGCGCACTTCCAGTCCTGGTGGCACTCAAAGAGCAAACAACCGATCCGGTTTGAGTACTGCTCGGCGTAGGACTCCGACACCGTTCTTTGACAACAAAAAATCCGGTGCTTCCGCAAACAATTGTTGATGGGGCGCTTGTAATCCGTTCATGTGATATGGTTTAAGACCCATTTTTGAGGTCACCAGATCTACTGACGAACGGGTCCAAACGCCATGAAGAGTCTCCGCTGTCCAAACGCAAATTGTCTATTACGAACCAAACCCTCTTTGGGAATGATCGTTCGTTTTGGTTTTTACCCAACCCGCTGGGGCAAACGCCGTCGGTTCCGATGCAAGATGTGCCGCAGGACCTTCTGCCGGAACCGGGGAACAGTCTATCACCGACTGCAGCATCGC
>JADFGZ010000130.1 GCA_022567475.1 Acidobacteriota bacterium
GGCTCAAACTGGCTTTGTTTTAGCCCTGCCCGGAACACCTCCTCAAGATTCTAAAGGGCTTATTGGGTTCGTTTCGTAAAAATAACTTTTTCTGCTGCACCGCTTTCTCCGGTCGCTTTTCCTCAATCCACTCATACAAGTCGATCTTCTACCCGCCGGATTCGTGAGGCAACAGAACTATTCCGAAGATTCCGAGAAGGGGAGCCGGGCCCGGCGAAATGCGGGTTTCCTTTTCGATGCCCGTGTGAAACCAATCTGAGCCGCGCGCACCTGTCCCGAGCCATGTCCCGAGCAAAGTCGAGGGAGAAGCCGAGGGAGAAGTCGACGGAAGTCGAAGGGCGCGCGGTTCGGATTGTTAATTCACTGCGCGTGCTTGGCACGGATGGCCTCGGCGCGGGCCTCCATTTCTGAGGCCTCGGTTTGCCGGTCCGTTTCTCGTAGCAGCTTAGAGTAGTTCTCAATGATCGAGGCCTTGCCCCAAAAAGCTCGAACTTGCCCTTTTTTGTGCACCTAATGTGCACCTACCCTCGCAACTTATTAATTTTATTGAGGCAAATCGAGATCATTGGTTCGCGAAACCAATGGTCAACCGATGACTCGATTTTGCCGAATTACTGGACTGCAATGGTGACGGTGTTGGAGGTAACGCCGCCGATAGTGAGTACCACTTCTATCGCATTGCCGGTAGGGGCATTCGATGGCACTTGCACATTGACTTGGTAGAGTCCCACGAAGCTGGACAGTCCGGAAAAGCTCACCGGCACTTCAACTCCCCCAATCGTCGCCGTAGGGGTTGTCAGCGTGACCGATGCCCCGCCGCCTGAGGGAGGTTCACCGCTTGGAGGCCGGTTTGTTACGTCTCCGAGCCCGGAGCAGAAAATAGAAATGAACTCCAAACGGTTGGCAGGTCGTGCTTCCTGGCCGGGAATGGCGCCACTGGGCGCTGCGAAGATTGCAGTGTTTGCGATTAGGACAGCTCCTTGGCCGGTTCCATTCTGGCTGAGGGCAAAGATGCCCGGAGAAACGGCAGCGACAGCAACAGTTTGGACGGCGCTCGCCTCGCTCCCGCGCTTTACCTGTACTGACACTTCTCCAGGCAGCAAAGTAAAGGGAACCTGTGCATTGATCTGCCCAGCCGAAATCGCAAACAGAGGCGCTTCGATTCCATTGAAAGTCACCGTGGTGTCTCCCAGCGTAGTGGGGAGTGGCACGGCTGACGCTGCCTCCGTAGTGCCTGCCAAGTCCGTCCCGAAGATGCTCACAATCGAACCCGGAGCGACGGCCCCGCCCGATTCCGTCGCCGCCCGGAAGCTGGCGCCGTTAACGACGGAGTTGGGTGGCAAGGTGGGGGGGATAATTTCCGCGCTGGTCACCGTCAGCATCCAAGTTTCGTCATCCGAACCCACACTATTGCTGGCGCGGATTGTAATCGTGTGTGGGCTGCCTACCGCCGTGGGGCTCGTCCAGCTCACCACGCCTGTCGTGCCGTTGATGGTCATGCCGCTCGGTCCGGTTTGTAGCGACCAAGTCACCGGCGTTGTGCCGCTGCTCAGCGACGGAGTGGGGCCGGTGTATGGCGTACCTTCCACCACTGAATCGTCGGCAAGCGGGTCAACCACCGGCGCGATCACAACCGCTGTCACCGTCAGCAGCCAGGTTTAGTCATCTGAAGCCGTACTGTTGGTCACTCTGATCGTGACCGTGTGCGGACTGCCGGTTACCGTCGGGCTCGTCCAGCTCACCACGCCTGTCGTGCCGTTGATGGTCATGCCGCTCGGTCCGGTTTGTAGCGAGAAAGTCACCGGCGATATGCTGCCGCTCACCGACGGAGTGGGGCCGGTGTATGGCGTACCTTCCTCCACTGAATCGTCGGGAATTGCGCCAATCCTAGGCAAATGGTCAATTGCATTGACTAAAAGCGGGGTCAGAAGGGCAAGAAGCAGGAGTCCTTTGCAGGCGTTTCGCATAAACGTTCCTCCTTTTGCCGCGTAGGCGGGTTAGCGTTGACTGGATTGTACACCCAAGATGAGGTCCATGGCTCTAAAACTACTGTGTGCGGTTGTCAGCCTCAGTTGATTCCACCCTCTCCCTAGCGGGGTCTGAGATGGCACTCAGGTGCACAAACTGGTGCACAGAACTGTGCCGAATGCCATGATGTTACCCGAATAAGAGGTAGGCTACCCGACTCATCTTATTGAATCCGAACAGGAGCACATGGATGTGAGGGTTTATGATTGGTCTCCGGAACCAAAGGTCGCTGGTTCGAATCCTGTCAGGCGCGCCATTCATACCGCAATACTTTCACCCGAAGGTATCCGGCGGCGGCTATCGCCTCCTGAACTTTCAAGACGCGCAAGTGCAGATATTCACCGCCCTGCTCAACTGGCAACTGCCCTCCGGCCTCCACTTTTATTTCCGTTACACACCCAACCGGACTCGCTTCCACCTCACTGCCCGCGGTGCCTGGAATCAGGGAGGCCGGACGCGGCTGGTGTGGGATGCCAGCCGGGTTTTCAGTCCCTATATATCGTTTGGTCTGGGAGCCGAAAGCTTCACCGGGGTGTCCACCGAACAACTGGGCCGTTTTTCCGCGCAGACCTACGGCGCGGGCACGGAGGTGCGGTTTCACTCGGCGCAGGGCTTCCGTGTGGGGTATTACTTTCAAAACCGGACCCGGGGACGCCGGGAGCAAGGCGTCAGCGCCTCGTACCTCTTCAGCTTCTAACATCGCGCGGGAGCGCCGGCGGCCTTGACCGCCGGATCGCAGTCGGATACAATACAAGTGTAAGACATACACTATCGTTATTGTTGCAGTCCTGCCCCGAAGCCCCAACAGGAGCCATTCTGCCATGCGGAGCGCGTCAAAATGATCTCTCCCTCCCCGGATCGTCTAGGATTGCTCACCGACCTCTATGAGCTGACCATGGCGGCTGCCTACTTTGAAAGCGGCAAGTCTCAAGACGTGGCGACTTTTGAGCTGAGCGTCCGCACCCTGCCCCCGCAACGTTCTTTTTTACTGTCCGCAGGGCTGGAGCAGGCGGTGGAGTATTTTCAAAACTTCTCGTTCCAAGCGGACGAGATTGACTTTCTCCGGAAGCACTCCGCCTTTGAGGGAGCCAGCCCGGCGTTTTTTGAATTCTTGGCCCAGCTTCGCTTTACGGGCACGCTGTGGGCGGTGCCCGAAGGCACGGTGGTGTTTGCCGAGGAGCCTTTGCTGCGGGTGACAGCGCCCATCGTCGAGGCGCAGATCGCCGAAACGTACCTGCTCGCCATGCTGACCTACCAGACCACCGTGGCGACCAAGACCGCGCGCATTGTGCAGGCGGCAGCCGGCCGGGGTGTCGTGGAATTCGGCACGCGCCGCGCCCACGGCCCCCAAGCCGGCCTGCTGGCCGCGCGGGCCAGCTACATTGGCGGGTGTATGGGAACCTCGAACACGCTCGCCGGATTCGAGCTTGGCATTCCCATCTACGGCACCACGGCACACTCCTGGACCATGTCGTTTGAAGATGAAGAAGAGTCCTTCCGTAGATTCGCCGAAATCTACGGCCCGAAGACGGTGCTGTTGATCGACACCTACGACCCGGCGGAGGGTGTGCGCAAGGCGCTTCACCTGGGACTGCCCTTCCGTGGCGTGCGTCTGGACAGCGGCGACTTTTTAGAAAACAGCCGCCAGGTCAGGAAAATACTGGACGAAGGGGGCCGCCCGGACGCCCAGATACTGGCCAGCAGCGACCTGAACGAATATGCCATCCAAACGCTGGTCGAAAATAATGCGCCTATCGATCTGTTCGGGGTCGGCACGGAATTGGTCACTTCCCGCGACGCCCCCGCGCTGAGCGGCGTCTACAAACTCACCGAGATCGAAAGCGGCGGACGGGTGCGCTACACCGCCAAGTTCAGCGAATCCAAAATCAGCTACCCCGGCAAAAAGCAGGTCTACCGATTCTCAGGACCGGAAGGGGAATACACGCGGGACGTGCTGGGTTTGGCCTCGGAGGATTTTCCCGAAGCGGAGGGTTTGCTGACACCCGTGCTCGAAAACGGAAAGCGCCTGTCTCCACCACCCTTGCTGGAGAAGATTCGGGAGCGGGCGGCGAAGAACCTTTCCCGATTGCCGGAAAATTTTCGCCGACTGGAAGACAGCGACACATTCCCGGTGGAGAAGTCTGCTTCTTTGCAAAACCTGCTGGAGGAAGTGCGCAGCCGCTATACGCTCTTGCCAACAGGAGCAGGCAGCAAGGAGAAATCTTCCTAACGGCAAACGGCGTCCCAAGACGTATAGAGGAAGTGCCATGCCAGAGCACAAGATGGTTTTTGTTGACGTGGACACACAGGCGGACTTTATGCTGCCCACGGGGAGTCTTTACGTGCCGGGAGCGGAGCAGATTATTCCCAACCTGGCGCGGCTGGTGGAATTTGCCCGCGGCCACGATGTGCCGGTCGTCTCCAGCGCGGATGCGCATTCGCTCTCAGACGATGAGTTTCAGCAGTTTCCTCCTCACTGCGTGAAAGGGACCGCCGGGCAAAAGAAGCTTCCCGAAACCCTCCTGGCAAAATGGACGGTCTTGCCAAACGAGCAGCAACCGGAACCGGAGGCGGCGGAGATTGCCCGCTGCCGGCAATGGATCTTGGAAAAACAGAAGTTTGACCTGTTCACCAATATCCATGCGGCTTTCCTGTTTGAAAAACTGGACGCCGGGCAGTATGTCGTCTTTGGAGTGGCCACCGAATATTGCGTGCGGGAGGCTGTGCTGGGGTTGTTGCAACAAGGCCGCCCGGTCACGGTGGTGGAGGACGCCATCCGGGCCATTGAGGCGGGCAGCGGCCAGGCCGCTTTGCAAGAGATGCAAAATGCCGGCGCACGGCTCCTGCGAACACAAGAACTCCTCCGGGAAACAGTGCCAGCAGCCAGTTAGTGGAGAAGGCGGGAGAACTCCGCCGGCAAGAACATATCCCGGCAGCGCGCCGCCGGAAAGAAATCCGAGATGCCAGCCTTTCGCAAACCTGTTCCGGATAAACGCGGGGAGAAACATCTCTCCAGGGTCTCGCTGGAGCTGGTGATCCTAAGAGTGGAAGCTGAGCAACTTCAGATATGGCTGGAACCCAAGGCGGGGCCGTCTGCGGGCGCAGAAAAATGGAAACTGCCCGGCAGCCTCATTAGCCCGGCGCCCTCTCTCGATGCAGAGGCTCGCCGGAAGCTGAAACACCGGAAGCTGAAACAGGGGTCCGGCAGCCGGAGGTTGTACATGGAGCAACTGTATACCTTCGCAAGACGGCCTCTCCGAAGGTCTCCCTCCACCATTGCAGTGACCTACCTGGTGTTGGTTGGTCCTGAAGCAGGCATTGGCGGGGAACGGGGCCGTTGGTTCCTGCCGGCCAAGCTCCCCGCTCTATCTCCGGGCACGGCTGAGACAGTCGGCTACGCTCTGGAGCGGTTGCGCAACAAGATTCAGTACACACCTGCCGTCTTTCATCTTTTGCCCCCGCAGTTCTCCCTCTCAGAACTCCAGATGACCTATGAGCGGATACTGGGTCGTTCTCTCGACAAACGCAATTTCCGCAAGAAATTTTTATCGCTGAACATCCTGATTAGCAACGGGCAAACGGCCTCCGGGCGCGGACGGCGTCCTGCCCGCTTGTACTCCCACCTTGCAGGCCGGGGGACCAGAGCCGGGGCAGGGCGGGAAAAGAGCTTCCTGCTTTCTTTCGCCTCTGCTTAGAGAACGGCGGCCTTTCTTCGCAAATAAATTCATTACAATGCACTGCGGCCTCATCCGAGGAGGCTTTACTTCAGCGCCGCCAGTTTAGCTCAAAGTGATAGCGGTCATCGCCGCGCCTTTCATCCAATATTCGGATCACCGCCGTAAAACCGTTATCGGGGCTGGGCTGTTCCAGCAGTTCCACCAGACCCCGTCCGTCGCGCTTTCGCAACTGGAAACCCGTTAGCGGCTGGCTCGGAATGGGCTGCGAAAACTGAAACCTCTCCACCCGGACGGGGCGGCCTTGAATCGCTTCTACCGCGACCACATCGCCGCGAATGTGGAAAACCACTTCACCGTCAATCCGGCCGCGAAACTCGAATTTTCCGGAGCGATTGTTGCTGTTGTAGCGTCTGGGATCGTTTTCGTTGGAAGCCAGCCGCTGGTCGGGCAAAGGAGGCGGGCCTTGGACCGCGCGAAGCATTTCCTCATCCACTCGCAGATGATTCTCCACCTCCTGAGCCATCACCCCCAGGCGCACAATCGATTCGGCCAGCCTTCGCTCCAGTTGGCTGCCGACCACCCCTTCGAGAGTCACCCTCCCGTTATCGACAACAATGTGAAGCGGTGGAAGCGTCCGGCTGGCGTAGCGCGCAAATCGCGGGTCCCCATAGATGGACCGCGCTGCGGAAATTCGCAGCTGATCGTCATACGCAGAGGCTGGGAGGACCTCAATCAGGTTGTCCACACCGCGCACACCCACAATCCGTTCCGCAAGACCCTGATAGTCATTTTTGCGCCACGGTTCCCTCACCCAGCCATGCAAGGTAACCAGGCCGTTCCGAACGTCACCCTCGATCCAGTCGAAGACGTCGTAGAACACAAAGTCCCGAATTTCCCCGGCGAGATCGTCGGCGATCTGCTGGTCGGAACGGTCGGTTGTCGCGATGAACAATTCGTTCCGCACGCTGGAAACATCGTCAATACCGAGGGCCGCCATTTCCGCCCGTTTCTTCTCCGCCACGTTGCGCACGGCTCCTTCCAGGGTGACGGCGCCATCCCGCACCAAAACCTGCATGTTGTCGTTGCGCAGCACCATCTGGTCCATCAGCCGGTGCTCCACCAGGGTTCGGATCATCGCATCCGAAAGACGGGGACGCGATTGCTGTGCTCTGCCGGGGACGCTCCCAATCCCCAGAATGAAAATGAGGGTCAGGAGCGTCGCCTTCGCATGGATTTTCTGTTTCATCTTACCTCCTGTTTTGCTTCTCCCCTTGCAGCACGGGTTTTGGCTGGCTTTCGCGAGGCAGCCGGGCCTCCGGCGAGGGATGGTAGCTAAAGTCCCAGACGAAAAGGTTCAATGCGCCGCTCTCGATAAACTCGACGACGGCATACTCGCCCTCGCTGAGCGGCTCGCGAGGCGAAAGGCGAATGACAGCAGGGCCTCCGTCGGCCGAGCCTGCCTGCACTTCCTGCAAGTCGGTCGGCGCCACGTTTTGTGATTGGGAAGAATTTCGTGTAAGAGGATTCACCGAAATTTCGCCCACGGCGCGGCTGTCTTTTTTCTGTTCGAGCCGCACCAGCCCGAACCCCGCCGGGGAAGGCTGCCTGATCTGCAAATAAAAGACAGGATGGGAAGCGGTGATGGAGATGGCTGCGGCGGGGCCTTCCAGTTCCACCCTGGACTTGCCTTTGATCGCCGGGATCGGAATCATCGCGCCCAGGATGGATCTCTTCCGGTCATTCCGGACCGTCGCCTGGGATTGCACCAAGCTTCTTAGCATTCCGTCGCCATAAACGAAGACCCCTTCCCCTTCGGGCAAATAGACACCGGGCGCAACGGCAAATCGCTCTGGGGCGGCTGGCTCCGGTTCCAGCGCGACCTCGGGGATTTTTTCCATCTCCCGCCTGGCCTCCTCGGTCGCCTCCCAATCCACGAGCGAAGCCGGAATCTCCTCCCACTGCTGGCGTTCGGTGCTGAAGTAGCGAACCCGTTCGCCTTTCCGCTCGTAGGAACGGACCCGATGGTCGCTGCCATCTTGCAGCACCAGCTTTTGGTCGGCTGCGCTGACGAAGCCCGCCAGGAAGAAAACCGCTCCCAGCGCCGCAATGACGCAATATCTCCGCAGCCTGCACCGGGTTCCGTATCGGGATAACAGCATGACGCCCTGGCAGCCCCTTTCTTCTTCCCATAGTAAACTCCTTGCCTCCCCCCCGGCAATGGCAACGGAAAGCAGCGGGTGACTCCCTTGCCACACGCCCCCCCAACCAAGATGCCAGCCGGAGGACCTGCCCGCGACAGCCGTTTCAAGCTATACTGCCTCTCTGAAAAATTTCCTGCCGGGGAGCCGTTTTCATGAGCACGCCTGTGGAGACCTATATTGAAAAAAACAAGGACCGTTTCCTCGAAGAACTGAAGGCCTTCCTGGCAATCCCCAGTGTCAGCACCCTGCCCCAGCACAGGCCGGACATCGAACGGGCCAGCGAATTCGTGGCGGAAAAGTTGCGGGAGGCCGGCATCGAGAAGGTGAAGCGGATTCCGACCGAGGGGCACCCCTTGGTGTATGGGGAATGGATGGGCGCTCCGGGAAAGCCGACCGTGCTTTGCTACGGCCATTACGACGTGCAGCCGCCGGACCCGCTGGAGGAATGGATCACGCCGCCTTTTGAGCCGTCCCTGCGCGACGGCAATATCTATGCGCGGGGAGCCGCCGATGACAAGGGCCAGATGTATATCCACCTCAAAGCGGCGGAGTCGTTTTTCAAGACGCGCGGCGCGCCGCCGGTCAATCTCAAGTTCCTGATTGAAGGAGAGGAAGAGGTCGGCGGAGAAGCGATCGACCGTTACGTCCGGGAGAATCCCGGCCCGTTGCGCTCCGACGTGGTGCTCGTCTCCGACACCGAGATGTTCGCGCCGGGGCTGCCGACCCTCTGCATCGGGCTGCGAGGGCTTGTCTACACCGAACTGGTGGCCACGGGCGCGGCCCAGGACCTGCACTCCGGCGTCTACGGAGGAGCCGCGCCGAATCCCCTGACGGGGCTCATCCGGATCATCTCCCAATTGGTCTCCCCGGAACACCGGATTCTGGTGCCGGGTTTCTACGATGAGGTCGAGGCTCCCTCCCCGGAAGAAAAAGCCTCCTGGTCGCGGCTTCCCTTTGACGAAAAGAAATTTCTCCAGGATGAGGTCGGGGCAGCCAGCCTGATTGGGGAAAAAGATTTTGGTGTCTTGGAGCGGCTCTGGGCTCGTCCCACGCTGGAGGTGCACGGAATCGTGGGAGGCTTTACGGGCGAAGGAGCCAAAACGGTGATTCCGGCCAGGGCTTCGGCCAAGGTGAGCATGCGCCTGGTGCCGCGCCAAAACCCGGCGAAAATTTTTGCTTCCTTCCAAAAAGAAGTGGCGAGGCTCACGCCTCCCGGCCTTCGCGTCGAGGTCCGCAGCCTCAGCAGCGCGGAACCGGTCGCGATGGAGGCCTCGCATCCGATGGTCCAGGCCGCAGCGAAAGCTCTGAGCGAAACCTTCCGCAAGCCGACCGTCTATATCCGCTCCGGCGGCTCCATTCCCATCGTGGCGCGCTGTGAGGAATCTCTGAAGGTTCCTGTGGTCTTGATGGGCTTCAGCCTGCCGGATGACCGTCTGCATTCTCCCAATGAAAAATTCCACCTGCAAAATTTCTTTGACGGAGTCCGCGCGGTGACAAAGTTTTGGGAATACGCGGCGGACATACCGGCGCGATGAGAGACGGGTGTCGAGGGCAGCTATCCGCGCAGGGAAGCCTCTGCGTCCACCGAAGCGGGGATCGGCGCTTCCGGCGCCAGCGCCGCCATCAGATGCCGTGCCGCTTCGGGAAGGTAGCCGCGCTTGCGCCACGCAATCCCTTCCACCTGCCTTCCGAAAAGATGGCTCACGTCCACGATTCGCAGTTGCTTATTTACAGATTTGTCTGTCAACCGGCAGTGAGCGAGCCTGGAACGAATGGTTCCCCTTCGGCGGAAAGGAACAAGGAAGAATGCAGGACTTGCCTTGCGGCAGGCGGAGCGGGAAAATAGCTGTACAAATGATTGGAGCGGGTTTCGATGAGGCTTCGGGTAACACAGGAGAATTAAGATGCCGCCGGTGAAGGTCCTTTTTCTTTGTACGGGCAATTCCTGCCGCTCGCAAATGGCGGAAGGGCTGCTGCGCCATCTGGGGCAGGAGGCGGTGGAAGTCACTAGCGCCGGGACGAGGCCGGCACAGGTCCATGCAGACGCCATCCGGAGCATGTGCGAAATCGGCGTGGATATTTCCTCCCAGCGCTCGAAGCCGCTCGAACCGTTTTTGGGGCAACCGTTCGATCACCTCATCACGCTCTGCGATGATGCCCAGCAATCCTGCCCCGCCTTCCCCGGTGTGTCTCAAAATATCCATTGGAGCATCCCTGATCCTGCGGCGGCCCGGGGCACTGATAAGGAAAGAATGGCGGTCTTCCGCAGGGTGCGGGAGGATTTGGCGGCGCGCATTCGCCTGTTCTTGGCAGGTATTTCGCAAAAAAGCTGAATGCCCGGCGGCGGGTTTACTGGGCGGAACTCTTGACGAGGTCCAGGAAAGCCCGGACGGCGTGTGAGACGTGCCGATGAGCCGGATGGACCAGACGGATTTTCCGGGCCACCGGGAGCTCCCGCACGGGAACTTCCGCCAATTCACCGGCTGTCAGTTCCGTCTGCACGCACATGCGGGGCACGAAGGCCACGCCCATCTTGCTCTGCACCATTTTCTTGATGGTCTCAACGGTGGGCATCTCAATGTCCATGTGCAGGGGAACTTGATGCTTTTGAAATGCGTCCAGCACGACCTGGCGGTAGGGAGAGGCGATGTTGTGGGCGATGATGGTTTCCTCGCCCAGGTCGCGGATGGAAATCTGCTTTCGCCCGGCAAAGCGGTGCTGGGGATGCATGATGAAAGCGACCGAGTCATGATAGATCACCAGGGAGTGCAGCTGCTTGTTTCCCGGTTTGTAGCTGACCACGCCCAGGTCCAGCGAATTGTCCAGCACCTCGCTCGGAATATTGCGGGACAAGGAGCGGCGCACCTCCACCTTCACTCGCGGGTAGAGCTGGCGGAACGAATAGATAAAGGTCAGCAGGTAGAGGGCGCCGTTTTCGTTCGCGCCGATGATGAGCTTGCCCGTATGTTTATCCCGCAATTCGGTTAAGGCGTTCGCCATCTCGCGGCGGATGTTTTCAATTCGCA
>JADFGZ010000414.1 GCA_022567475.1 Acidobacteriota bacterium
ATTGCCGCGAATCGCAGTTGCAGGTCCATTTGTCGAAGACCAGGATTCCGAGAAAACTGTCCCGGTTGGCCACCGCCGGGAGCAACGAATCGGGCAGGAAGTCGTATACAGGAGTCCGCAAGGGATCGCAGGGAAAGCGCGACCCGAACTGAAATCCGCTGGCGCAAGGGATGCGCTCAGCGCCCCACTGAATATACATCTCGGGAGTGTGCTCCACGAGCCATTCGCTGACCTCCACCACCTCCGGCTCCGGCACCGGCAAGCCCAGGGTCCGGGCCAGCTTCCCGGCGAGCATCTCGTTGGCCAGGATGCGGACTCCCTGGGGATTGTTTTTGAACTTTACCACATAGTAGTCGCCATCGTCACAACGCAACAGGTGAGATTGAGCTCCACCCCTCAGCCTTCGCACATGTTCTACTGCCTGCTTGGCCATCGACTTTCCGGATATCTAAAAGCTACCGAAGGAAATGTAGCGAGGATGCCGGTGCAGAACAAGAGGAAAACAGGATTGGCCCTGCCTGCCGCGTGGCGCCCAACTATCAGGATACAGCCAGAAGCAGGATACCACCAGAAGCGCACCTCAGATGGGCCCGCTACAGCGGCTATAGGAAGAGTTGTCTATAACCTATTATCCTTTCGAATCAGTTGTTTGCCGTTGTGCTGACTTACTTATCATTGCACTTTCTCAAGGAAGTAGCGTAATTCAACTTGACACCTTTTCTGGGATGCGATACACCATGCTTGACGCCCATTTTGACGGCCATGCAGAGTGTCACAATGGACTCAAGCGAAGGCCCGCGCGGGCCGGTTTAGAATCCCAGAGCTTATATATCCCGATGGAAGAAAAAAATCGCCTCGGACTGAAGAGGAGGAGAACAGATGAGCTTTGATGAAACAAGATATATGGCGGACAACGGCGACGATCCCTATGAAGAGGATGCCTTGAGCAGATACCGCGAGGAACCCGAAGAGCAGTCCGAGACGGAATTGGTGGAAGAGGAAGAGAAAGAAGAGGAAGAGGAAACGGAAGTGTTTCCCAGCTCTTCCGCAGAGCCTTTGGAGACCATAGAAACATTGAGAAGGCCACAGATACCAGAGCCTGAACCTGTTCCCGTCCCGCCTGCTCCGGAACCGGCCAAAGTAGCTTCGATCAGCCGTCCGAAGCCGAAAGCAGCAAAAGCTAAGACAAAATCCAAGACGAAACCAAAGACTAAGCGAAAGGCAAAACCCAAAGCAAAAAGCAAAGCCAAACCCAGGACAAAGGCTAAAGTTGTTTCCCGCCGAGGGAAAGCCGGGACATCCAAGTCAAGAGCAACCAGGGCAAAAAGGAAGACAACGCGCAGAGGTAAGGCGGCACGCCGGGTGATGAAGGCAAGTGCCCGCAAGACCAAAGTTGTAGCTCGAAAAACTAAGGCCCGCAGAGGCAAGCTGAAAAGGGCGAGCAGCCGTAAAGGCAAAGCTGTGGCCCGCAAAGTTGCGGCGCGCAGAGCCAAACCGAAAAGAGCGGCAAAACGCAAAATGGCTTCGGGCCGGAAGACGAAAGCCCGTAAGCCCTTGAAGAGGTCCTCGAAATCGAAGGGCTCCCCGAGACGAACCCGGTCGCGCAGAAGCTAATTGTTTTTTTTCAACCGTCGATTCTGGCCCCATCCCTCGGGGCCAGAATATTTCCCCCTGTGAATCGACCCTTACGAACAGCCGGATTAGCGTCCGAGTGAGGAGTCTGTTATTCCGTCCCACCGGGTGACGCAAGTTTGCCCGGCGCCCCCTGAAGGTTTATTCTGAAAAGTATCCACCGTCGGGGGAAGCCTTTCGACGGGCGGGAGTAGCCGCGTATGGTTGACTATCAGTTTGTTACGGAGCGTCTGGCCGTCGGCAGCGCTATTGAAACACCTGAAAATATGAAGGAGTTGGCGCGGGACGGGATTACGCACGTCGTCAACATGCAGATGGAATTCGATGACGGCCTGATCTCGGATGGAACCGGCGTTCAGGTGCTCTGGAACGCTTGCGAGGACGACTTCTTACCCAAGCCCGCGGAGCTTTTCTGGAAGGGGGTCCGCTTCACGCTGGAAGCGCTCCGCCAGCCGGAGGCGCGGGTGCTGTTTCACTGCGCCATGGGAATTCACCGAAGCCCGCTCATGCTGCTGGCCGTTCTCCGCGTGCAGGGTTATGACCTGTGGCCGGCCATCCACAGGATCCAGAAAGCCCGGCATCAAGCGGCATTCCCCTCCATTTACATCGACAGTGTGGAGGATTTCGTGCTGGAATATCAGGCCAGCGCAGAGACGGAGTGAAAGCCCGCTTTCCTCAGCAGTTCCAGTAGCGATTGCAAAAAAGTTCCGCAAGCGCCCGGTGGCCACTAAAAATCGCCGGCCAAAAATTGCGTGATAAAAATCGCTGCTTAAAAATCCAGAAAGAACTTCATCTCCAGGCCATTGGTCTGATAGGCGGTACGCTTCAGCGAATAGCTGTAGGCGGCGGCGATCCCGTAGGAGGGCCCAAGCCATTTCCGAACGAAGGCCGAGGTGCTGTAACTGCTGAACTCCACCTCCTGCGGAGTAAGCGCCAGGGTCTCCCAGGCCTCCCGCCCCCCTCCGGCTGCGAGGCCGACCCAATAGCTGCCTTCCCGCCCGTACTGGACCGCGCCGTTCACGGATTTCGATTTCTGATTTCCCGGCCGGACGTTGTTGAAATTCAGACTCCCCTGAAAAACAAAGTCCCTCCAGTAGTAAATGGCCCCGGCCCTGCTGACGCGGCCATTGACGGGATTGCCGAAATACAGCCGTGTGAGTCCGCCCGTCAGGATCAATCCCGGCAACGGAGGAACCTTGAAGTTGGCTGTCGCGT
>JADFGZ010000131.1 GCA_022567475.1 Acidobacteriota bacterium
TTTCGAGCGCCGGGCAGATGAACGCCCAGGTTCCCTACGGGATTGCGACCAACACCGAGCACCAGCTTGTGGTGCAACGAGGAACGAGTTTTACGGTGCCGGAGCCGGTGACGGTGGCAGCGGCGCAACCGGCTGTCTTTACTCTGGACCAGTCGGGCAAAGGGCAAGGGCTGGTCTTTGTGGCCACGGCGACGACCTCGGTGCTGGCCGATGCCTCGAACCCGGCCAAGGCGAACGACGTGGTTGTGATCTGGTGCTCTGGGTTGGGAGCGCTGGACCAGACGGTAGTAGCAGGCGCGGCCGCTCCTTCCTCTCCTCCTGCCAGAACGGCGGACCCGGTCACGGTCACTATCGGCGGAGTGAATGCCCCGGTGCAATTTGCCGGGCTGGCTCCAGGCTTTACGGGACTCTACCAGGTCAACGCCGTGGTCCCGGCGGGCGTGACTCCCGGCAACGACGTGCCGGTGGTGCTCAGTGTCTCCGGGCAGAGCAGCCCTCCGGTGACTATGGCCGTGGTGCAGTAGGGCACTTCAGTAGGGGGCCGTACAGTGATCGGTTGGGAGGAAATCCGGCAGCGCTCCATCTTGGGTCGAAACTTTGGCCCAAACCAGGGTTTGGAAGTCAGAATCCTCTTGTCCCGGCCATTTGTCCCGACCATTGTTTTCAAGCGGTAGTATTTCTCCTGCGGCAAACAGAACGGAAAGGAACCACCCGACACAGGGAGGGGAATCTCTGGAGTTCAACGCGCAAGAGATGGCAGAACAGGCCCGCACGGCCAGCGGCCCCCAACTGGAGAACCTGCTGTATCACCGCTCGCGAGAGGTGCTGGAGGCAGTACTGGAGAACCCACACATGGGCGAGCAGCAGTTGGCGGTGCTGCTGGCCCGCAGAGACCTCCCCCGTGAAATCGTGACGAGGATCGCAAAGAACAAGGAATGGATGCGAAGCTATTCCTTGAAGGTGGCGGTCCTGAAACACCCGCGGGCGCCCCGGCACCTGACGGTCCCTCTGCTGAAGTTTCTCTATCTGTTTGACCTGCTCGCGCTTGTTGCTGCAATCGGTGTTCCGGCGGAATTAAAACGGATGGCCGAAAATGCTATTCTATCCCAGGGAGAGGGCATTGCTCTGGGGCAGCGGCTTTCCCTCGCCCGTCGTGGCTCCACTCGCATCGCGGCAGGCCTGCTAGCCGATCCCGACCCCAAAGTGCTTGCGGCGGCCTTGGGGAATCCTTCGCTCACGGACTATTCGGTCGCTGCGGCATTGTTAAAGGAAACAGCGACCAGCCATCTGACCGATGCCGTGATCGCACACCCTCGCTGGGCTATGCGGCATCCCGTCAAGCTGGCACTGCTTCGCAGTCCGCACCTCTCGCTGGCCCGCCTCATGGGCATACTGGCAGAGATATCCCTGGGGGATCTGTCCGACCTGGCCGCTGACCCTCGCGTCGCAAAGAGCCTCCGGGGATATGCCGCCAGGACATTGCAAGCCCGCCGTTCCCTTATGAAGGCAAAATATCTATAATATAAGCGACGGTTGGCGGGACGGCCCCTGCGAAAGAAACAGTCCGAGCGGAGTCCGTTTCGAGCTTTGGGGGGGCAAGGGAATCGCCGAAGGTTCCAGTAAGGTTCTGAGCTTTCTGTCGCGCTAACCAAGATACGGGCTTGCGAATTGAATTTCTCTGGCTATAATTACGGGGAAAGATTTTCAGCTAGTTTCAAAGCAAATTTGTTTTGCCTTGAGCAAACCAGGATGATTGCCTGGCAAACTTAGGAAAAAGGCGGCTTCTGCTATGAAGAGGAGAAACATTCTTTGTGCGTTGATCATGACAACTTTGTTCTGCGGCTGGATGCCGGTCCTGCCCGGCGCTCTTGCGGCGCAGGAGCAGGGCGCGGCCCAGCAAGAATCGCCTTGGAAGGACCGCGCCGAGTACGACGCCTACAATGCAATGGCTCAGGCAACGGACCCCAATCAGCAAATCGAGCTCGCGGATAAATATCTGGCAGATTACCCGGAGACGAAGTTCGGTGACAAAGTGCTCGAATTCAAGCTGCAAGCCTACCAGCAGCTCAACAACAGCGAGATGATACAAGAAACCGCCATCAAGCTGCTGGAAGTCAAACCGGACTATTTTCATGCTCTTTACCTGCTCAGCTATTTGTTGCCCCGGACCATCAACGTGCAGGATGCGAGCATGGGCCAGAAGCTGGACCGCGCCGAAGACTACGCCCGGCGGGGTCTCCAGGAAGTGGACAACCTTCCCCAGCCGGAAGGCGTCTCTGCACAGGATTTTCAGAAGCAAAAAGATCAAGCCACAGCGGTGTTTCACCAGACTGCCGGGTTCGTGGCACTGCAAAAGAAAAACTATTCGCAGGCCGAGCAGGAGTTGCACCGGAGCGCGGAGATGAATTCCGACGATGCTCTCGGCTTCTACTGGCTGGGCCTTGCCTACCTTTCTCCCCAGCCGTCAAAACATGATCCGGGCATGTGGGCGCTAGCCCGGGCCGTTTCCATTTCCGGCCCCAGCGCCCTGCCGTCCGCAACCAAGACCACGGTTCAGAAATATCTCAGCGATGTATACGACGCGCGGCACGGCTCCACCGAGGGCCTGGACGAGGTTCTGGCACAAGCCGCCGCCTCTCCCTTCCCGCCGCCGGACTTTCACGTGATGACAGTGGAGGAGTCGCCGGAGTACATAGCCCAGCAGGAGGCGTTGCGGCAAGAGGAGTTGAGGCAGGAGAAGTTGAGGCAGGAGGCGGCTGCAAGGGCGGCGTTGACAGCGGAACTCACTACCTTTGACGTCATCGCGGAATATCTGGCGGGGGGCGGAGAAAAAGCGGCTGCCACCTGGGAGATTCTGGAGGGACTAAACATGGAGTTGCCCGGGAGAGTTGTTGGCGATTATTCTGTGGCCACGAGCTCTATCCGGCTGGCGGTTTCACCGGCGGTCATGGGCGTGGAAGGAAAGCACGACTTGGAGGTAACCCTAACCTCGCCCTTGACGGAGCCTCTCAAGCGAAACACAGATATCAAGGTCGATGGCAAGTACGATTCCTACACTAGCCGGCCGTTTCTGATACGGTTCACCCAAGGGAAGATCACTTCCCGCTAAGAATGACTGTAAGATCTGTGCTCTGACTCCAGGGCGGCTCTGCTCGCCCTGGATTGACTCCTGCCCCTGGAACCCAAGGGGGTGGGCCTTGTTATCCCTGCCAGTGTCGTTCGTTCCCTCGATCTCGTTCCCTTTTTTTAACTTTTTCATGATGTGGACGCGCTCGGAAAACCGCGCCGACGGCAAAGCGCTGCCAGAAGAACACTGCAAATAGCGCCGGTTCGTTTTGTGCCAGAAGCCGGGAAATGCGGAGAGGGATTACTTTTTAGCGGATAGGGTCTTGCCCGCCCCTGCCGGGCGATGGCCGTTTCTGCTGCTGAGCTTGTACTCCTCCATCTTCCTGCCCAAGGTGTTCCGGTGGATTCCTAACGCCTTAGCCGACTGGGATTGATTGCCGCGGTTGTTTTCCAGGACTCTGCGGATATACCGCTTCTCAAACTCAGACACAGCGTCAAGGAAAAACACTCCGCTGTCCACCATTTGCCCGATCAGCCGCTCCATTTGATCCTTCACATGCGCTCCTTCAGGAGAGTTATTCCTTATCCTTGCCTATTCTAACCGAGGCCAGCCGCAGAACCTTCCGGCAGCCGTCCAGGTCACTGCCGCTAATTCAATTCACGTCCCGTCAACAGCCGGAAAATCTCCAGGTATTTTAAGGCTGTTTGCTCCACCACCTCCGGGGGCAGGGTGGGAGCAGGCGGCTGCTTGTTCCAGCCACTGGATGCCACATAATCGCGCACATATTGCTTATCGAAAGAGGGCTGCGAGCCTCCCGGACGGTAACCCTCCCGAGGCCAGAAGCGGGAAGAGTCCGGCGTGAGAACTTCGTCGATCAGCAAGATTCCCGCCTCGTCGATTCCAAACTCAAACTTGGTGTCCGCCAGGAGAATGCCGCAGCTTTCGGCGTGATGCGCCGCACGCTGATACAGGGCCAGGCTGCAATCCCGCAACCGCTCCGCCAGACTCCGGCCGATTTGGTCCGCCATATGCTCAAAAGAGATGTTCTCATCGTGGCCGGATTGTGCTTTGCTGGCAGGGGTGAAAACCGGTTCGCTGAGCCGTTCCGACTCCCGCAACCCGGCGGGCAAAGCCAGCCCGCCCGTGGAGCCGATGGCTTGATAATCTTTCCAGCCGGAGCCGGAAATATAACCGCGCACCACGCATTCAATGAGCACGGGGCGGGCCGCCTTAACCAGCATCGAGCGGCCCGAGAGCTGGTCTCGATAGGGGCGGAATTGCTCCGGATAGTCATCCGGGTTTGCCGACAGAAAGTGATGGGGAACAATGTCGCGCAACATCTCAAACCAAAAAATGGAGAGCCGCGTGAGGACCTCTCCTTTCCAGGGAATTCCAGTCCCCAGCACACTGTCATAGGCCGAAATGCGGTCCGTCGCCACCATCACCAGGCGATCCCCGGCCCGATACATATCCCGGACCTTGCCTTGCGAGACAAGCTCGGCCCCCGGAAGGTCCGTACTGAGCATGACTGGGCTCGAAAATATTTTACTCACGGGAATTAAGCTCTAAACATGCGGCGGGCTAATTTTAAGCGAGCGGAGTTGTTTGTCAACAGATTTTTTTGCTCCGCAAATCAGCCTGGCAATGGCGGGGAGAATCGAAGTCTCGCGACCGTGAACAGGAAGCCTAACGGGCCGCTTCCATGTGATCCTCACTGGAATCTTCAAACTCTATCTGCGGCGCATCCGAAATCAGCCCTTGCTCATGACCCATTTGCAAAAGTTTCTGAATCGCTTCCCGCCCCTGCTGACCATAGTCCAGGGTATAGTCATTCACGTACATCCCGACAAACCGGTCGGCCAGCGGGGTTTCCATGCCCCGGGCAAACTGCAAGGCATAGGCCAGCGCCTCCTCCCGGTAGTCCAGCGCATGCTGGATGCTGCGCCGAACGATGGTGGCGATCTCCCGGCGAACAGGCCCGGGCAAGGCTTTGCGCACCGCGTTGCCGCCCAGCGGAAGGGGAAGCCCGAATTTCTCCTTCCACCAAACGCCCAAATCCAAAACACGATGCAAACCGTCCTGGTTGTAAGTAAGCTGCCCCTCGTGGATCAACAGGCCTGCATCGACGCTGTTCTCCTTCACGGCGTCTATAATCTGATCGAAAGGCACCACGACGGGCTGGAAGTCCGGCTGATACAGCTGCAACACCAGAAAGGCGGTGGTGAGCGTGCCGGGGATGGCTATCTTTTTCCCCCGCAACTGCTCCGGCGTATGGCTGCTGGCGCTCACCAGGATCGGGCCGTACCCATCTCCCATGCTGCTGCCGCAAGGCAGCAAGGAGTACAGCTTCGAGATGTAGGGAACCGCATGGAAGGAGACGGCGGTAATGTCCCATACCCCTTCCCTGGCCTGCTGGTTGAGGGTCTCAATATCCTTCAGATGATGGCTGAAAAGAAGCGTCTCCGACTCCACCTTGTGGGCGGCCAGAGCGTAGAACATAAAGGCGTCATCGGAGTCCGGACTGTGCGCGAGCGTTATTTCCCGTTTTGTCATTGCGAGCCTAGAAGTATATACCGTCACTTGCTGAGAGAAAAGTTCCCGATCATCAGGTGATCCATCCCGGAGCAGTAAAAACTGCGGACCGCATCCCGGGGAGAGCAAACTAGCGGCTCCCCGAACAGATTGAAAGAGGTGTTGAACAGAACAGGCACTCCCGTGGCCTTTCCGAATGCATCCAGCAGCTCCCAGAAGAGCAGATTGCTTTTGCGCTTCACAATATGCACTCGAATCCGCTCGGCGGGAGGTCGCGGCTTCCCTTTCCCTTCTAGCCGGCCGTCTAACAAGTTGGAGGCAAAGGTTTGGCGGTGCGCAGTTTTCACGCGGCCCACGGTAGCCAGGAATTCAGCCATCGGCCCGCACTCAAAAAACTCTCCGGCATGTTCTTCCGTCACCGAGGCCGCAAAGGGCCGGAACTTTTCCCGGTGCTTTACATACTGATTGAGATTTTCGCTGACATAAGGGCCTAGCGGCGAAGCCAGAATGCTGCGGGAACCCAGGGCCCGCGGGCCAAACTCCGTCCGCCCTTGAAACCAGCCCAGGATACGGTTCGCCCGGAGCTCCTCTACGGCGGCCGATACCAGGTCATTGTGTGTCCGCAAATAGCGGAAGCTTAATTTGCAGTTTTCCAGCACGTCCTTGATCTCGGCGATGGAGTACTCCGGTCCGTAGTAGAGGTGCTCCATACGGGAGCGCGCGGAAATCCCCAGCAGCGAGTGCGCACAATAAAGCGCCGCGCCCAGGGCGTTGCCGGCGTTTCCAGCCGCCGGCTGCACAAAGAGCCCCTCAAATAAGCCCGCTGTTTCCAGCTTTTCCACCAGCAAGGCGTTCAGGGCCACTCCGCCGGCCAAGCATAGATTCTTTACTTTGTGGCGGGAGACCAACTGGGCGCAAAGCTCCGTTACGGTTTCTTCCAACACCTGTTGCACGCTGGCGGCCAAGTCAGACCGGGAGGATTCCTCCAGAGGGTTTTCCGGGTCCAAGCCCGCCGCGTGGAAAAACTTCTCCGCAAAGCCTCCCCGGTCGCGACGCCCTGCTTCAAAGTAACTCTGATCCAAACTCAGCAAGGAGTCCTTCTCCCGGCGGAGCATGCTGCGGAAAACCGGAGCGAAGACGGGTTTGCCACACGTGCTCAGCCACTGGAGCTTGTGCTCGTCCCCGCTGGCGCTGAAACCGACCAACTCAGCGGTCCGGCTGAACAAGTTGCCCAGCGAGTCCGGAAAATAAGAATCCTCGACCGGCTCCAGGACGGTCCCCCGTGCCAGCGAGAGACTCCCGGTCTTCATGTCGCCGCTTCCGTCCAGCGTCAGGACGGCGGCCTGCTCGAAGGGCGAGGGAAAGTAAGCGGCAGCGGCATGGCAGAGGTGATGATCCAGGACCACAATTTTGCTGGACGGAAACTCCTGCTTCAGCCGCTTGGGAATCCAGAACTCCTCAAAACCACGCTCGCTGGATTCCCCATAGACAGGCCGGGCCAGGGCCACATAGTCAATCTGCTCCGGGCGCAAACGGGCGGCCTCCAGGCAATAGCGCATGGCGTTGACCGGAAGGCCGGGCACTCGCCGCACCCGCACCAATTTTTCCTCTTCGAGCGCGGCTGCCAAATCGCCGCCGCGCAGCAGAGCGGCAGCGGCGTCATGGTTGCTTCCTGAGATTCCCAGAATGTTGGGCGCTGATTTTTTATCCGCCATGTTCTAGTCGCTCGTCTTCTCCTGCTGCCCGGCCCCGGCCTCTCCGCAGGTGCGCTTCCGCAGCCTCTGCCGCTGCGTGCCGGGAAAATTGCCTGCAAGGGATGCGGCCAGAAAGCCGGAACCGCTTCGCGGATTACTCTGCAATGAAATGCGACGGAACCAACAGGCTGGCAGGAACTACTTCCGCTGGGTCTCCCAATCGTAATTTATGTCCGAGTCATTCCAGGGCAGCCGTCCCTCGTCGGAGGAATCATAAAACTGGTCTGTTACGTAAACCAGCAACGCCTGCTCTGCGCCCAGCACCTTGTACCCATGTCCCACACCGGGCGGAATACGAATTTGCAAAGGCCGCAGTGTCCCGGCATAAATGGTGTTCAACCGCCCAAAGGTAGGAGAATTTGTTCGCAAGTCGTACAGCATGACCTGCAACATGCCTGCAACCGGCATCCACAAGTCCGTCTGTTTGAGGTGGTAGTGGATTGCTTTGATGGTGCCCGGTAAAGATAGCGCCGCAGATATTTGCAAGCTCCCCCCGGAAGCGAAGCCCTCGGCCAAACCCTGTTCCGAGCGGAATAGCTCCTGGAAACAGCCCCGATCATCGGGCCAGAGCGTTCCGCGAGCCATCCGGACTCCCTCAATCAGTTCCCTGGAATCCGGCGAATGAATGATCTTCCCGAGCCCGCCGTCTCCGTTGCGAACTACAGCCAACTCCATGGCTGCTGATTCCGCCACAGCCCTCAGATCTCTCTGCGACATCACCTTCAAGATAACGCGCTCCTCCTTTGCAAACGGCAGGCTCCATCCTACCACAGTTGGCGACGCCACAGACTTCCAGGAGAGACCCCATCGGATTGTTTCCTTCCTATTCGTGGCACATGGAAACTCTGCTTCCGAATCCCCTGTGAAGCTATAGTCAGGGTCCCGCTGGAAGGTGTTTTAGGAAATCTGCCTGGGTTCGATCTGTCCCATTTTGGAACTTTTTCCCATTTTGGTCCTCCCCGGAAGGTTCCTCCCACATCTAAGCGCCAACAAACTTAAATCTTTTCAACAGCTTGAAGCGCCGTGAGGTTTGGGGAGATTCTTGCATATCAAAGCATTGCCCTATCCGAAAGGAGGCCCCTAAAATGAGCACGATTTCTTACGAACCTTGCGTATTTCCACCGATCCCCCCGGTTATCACAGGCCAGCCCGTCACAGCCCTCCTCGACGAACCGCAGCTAAACAGAAAGGCGGGCTGGCCACAGAAGCAGGCACAGAAGCAGGAGCAGAATCGGGAGACCATCCTCCTGACGCACCTGCCTCAGGTGCGCCTGATTGCCGAAAATATTCGCTCCCGAATAAGATTTCCCATTGAAGTAGACGACCTGATCGGTTACGGCGTCCTCGGGTTAATGAAAGCCGTGGAGCGATTCGATCCCTCCCGCGGCATTCTCCTGAAGACATATGCGGAACATCGTATCCGCGGCGCAATCTTGGATGGGCTGCGGGGCATGGATTGGGTCTCCCGGAGCATACGGCAGAAAGAACGGGAATATCAGGAAAAGCTGCACTGGGCTGGCGACCCTTCTGTTCACTCGGAGGCTGAGGAGTTCCAGGAGAAAGCAGGACCCAAAACCGGAGGCAGGGGCTACTCGCCACCGACTCTGCCTGTGCAAATTGTCTATGCCGGATGGAATCTGGAAGACCTGGAGGACATGGTCGAGAAGGCGCATCTGCAGGAAGCCGGAAGCAAAAGCGCCAACAATCCCTCAACCCTCTTTGAGCACAAAGAGATGCGCAGCCGGCTGGCCCGGGCTATTTCCCACCTTCCCCGTCGCAACCGCAAGCTGCTTTACCTGTACTATTACCGGGAGCTCAGCATGAAGCAGATTGGACGGAGCCTCAAGGTTCACGAGTCCAGAGTTTCTCAACTACACGCATTGACGATTGAGCGGCTGCGGTACATCCTGGCGGGACCCCGTAAAACAAAACACCTGACCGTTGCTAAAGATAAAAAAAGCTCTCAACAACCGCCCGGCAAACCTTCAAAATATCGCGTAACGGCTTGCAGGTCCTCTTCGGTATCCACTCCGATGGTGTCTGTCGGCGTTTCGGCCAGATGAATCGGAATTCCATGCTCCAGGAAACGTAGCTGTTCCAGCCGCTCCGTTTGCTCCAGAAGCGAGGGCGGAAGCCCGATGTAACGCTCCAAGGCTTGCCGACTGTAGGCGTACAGCCCCAGGTGTTTGAAATACGCCGGGGAGGAAGCTACATCTCTTGGGTAAGGAATCGGCGCGCGGGAAAAATAAAGCGCCCTCCCCTCTGAATCCGTGACTACCTTTACGGCGTTGGGATTGGCCGCCTCGGCCGGGTCGAGCGGTGTCTTCAAGCTCGTCACCTGGGTGAGCGGATTCTGGAGAAACGGTTCGATCAGCAACTGCAGGTGGGTGGCGTCGATCATCGGTTCATCGCCCTGGATATTCACGCAGATCTCCGCAGGGATTTTTTGCATCACCTCATGGATCCGCTCCGTGCCGCTTTGATGGCTGCTAGCGGTCATCAACACCGGAACTTGATGCTGGGTGCAATAATCATAGATCTGCTGTGAATCGGTGGCCACCCACAATTCGGTCAGCAGCCGGCAAGCGCGCGACCGCTCGAATACATGATGCACCATCGCCCGCCCGCATATCGTTCGCAATGCCTTGCCCGGCAAGCGCGTTGATTCCATCCGTGCCGGAATGACCCCCAAGACCCTGGGGGATTGTTGCGATGGCTTGATAGAAGCTGCAGAAGACATTGTTTTGCATTCCGCCGGACCGGCTGGGCCTGCACTTCATTACGAGGCGTCGCTCCCCGCCTTGATTCCGGCGCATTTCAGTATATTCCATCCGGCGCGCCGGGGCGGGCGAAAACTGTGCGGTATAATGCTTCCCGATGTCTGCCAAGAGAAAACGGCTGGCCTGGGAGATCTCCGCCGGTGTCACGCTGCTATTTTTCCTGAATCTGTGCCACATGCTTTTCCAGTGTGGCTGCCGCTCCTTGTGGAATGGAGCGGACTTGTTTTGCAATGTTCATACCGCCGGGGCGGCCCACTGCCCTTGGTGTAGTTACGGCTGGTGGGGCATTATCATCACCGTGTCAACGATCCTGCTGGTCCAGACAGGCATTCTCTATCTGCCTTCAAAGCTTTCCTTGCGGAATCGATGGATATTCAGCCTGGCTGCTTTTCCGGTCGCAGGAGCAATTGTCGGATTTCTCTTTGCTGTATTTTCCGGCTATCCTGTCTTTCTGTGGCTTACCCTGTTCTGAATCTGATCATGCCTGTCCTGACGGCTTGCCGGGAAACCGCCGGCCCTGAAACGGCAGAGGAAGAATCGCTCATGGCTGAACTTGGTGATCTGGTGTTATGGGAAAGAGCCTTCATGAAGGCCTACCCCTACCGGCGGGCTCGTCTGCCGCAGCCGGCCCCGATTCATCCCCTGCGAGAGTCGAAAGTAGCCCTGGTCACCACGGCCGGTTTACACATGCCGGACCAGCCGCCGTTTGATTCCTCCATCAGGGGCGGTGACTGTTCCTACCGCTGGATTCCGGACGACGTTGCCGTCCAGGAGCTTCTGAGTG
>JADFGZ010000415.1 GCA_022567475.1 Acidobacteriota bacterium
CTCATCGTTCTCCGAATCCACAGCAAAGCCGCGGCCCCTCGCCTAGCCCCCCGTATGCAGTTCCCGCGCCGGCCGTACATTGCCTTGCTGCTCCCGCGTAAACACCTGCATTACCGCGGCGGTATCGGCGTGGATTGCGTAAATGTCTCCGGATGGCTGGTCCACGTACAGGCCGCAGACGAACTCGATCCCCGTGTCAGGTCCAGCGATAACCCGCTTGGGTTCCGTAAACGCCGCACCCGGCGGCGTGTTCGCGAGCCGGTCGTACACCAGGATCTGGAACAGGTTCTCGTCGCCCACCACCACCTCACCGCGCTCCACATCCATCGCTACCACGCTGTAGCTGGGATACGGATCTCGGATCACCCGGAGGGGATCCCGTTCGAGCCGCCCCCCCCTCGCTGGTTCACTCGCCCCGGCTCCCGGAGATTGTTGCAAAGCAGCCGACAGGCTCAAGGATGCGCTGGCCGGAACCCACGGGCACATTTCCCCGTTCCATTCCGGCAGCGGTCGCCAGGATATAAGTCGGTCGTCGCCAAAGGGCTGTGTTTTCACAATTCCCTGCTGGCTGCCACCAGAAAAAACAAATCCCGCGGTCACTGCCAGGAAAGCAACCATTACGAGCAAAATTGCTTTACGACTTAGCTTCGAGGATCGTGCCGTGCGAGGAGCCATGCTACCCACCTTTTCACTGAAAAATTTTGATTTTATTTAATTCCCACTGAGTGAAAGATTATAACCTGAATTTCCATTTTGAGCTTCACCGTCACCCGAAAACCTACGTCTCCTGCCCGGTCGTGTCAAGCGCATCAGATCGTGCTCAGATGCCTGCCAGATTTCGGACTCATCAATGATTCAATGATTCAATGATTCAATGATTCTCCGTCGTCACCCGCCGCTGCAGCTCTTCAAACCAGTTGAGGGCGATGTTGATTTGTGAGGCTGCTTGCTACTCGCTTTCCTTACTCATTTGGAACCGTGAACCGTCAAGTGTCACGTCGTAGTTTACCCGTGTGCCATCCTAACCATTACGAGAAAAACAGGGAAGCATACATTACGCAGCTCTACGGGAATCGAGTATTGATCCAATTGGCGGCGTAGTCAAAATAATTCTTCACGGAGTTATTGTAGGGACCGCCTTCGCATTCGGTGCAAGGAGTGATCCCGTGCACCGCTCCCTCGATGGTAATGAAGTCCTTGTCCTTGCTCCTCGCATTCTCGTAGAAAAACTCACTGTCGCTGATGAAATAATGTGCTTCCATGGCCGCGATCAGCAAAGGGATGGTGATGCTGCGGAGGGCACAGGGGACGGAGTTGTTGGTGGAGCACCAGTCGATTTTGCTGTAGTCGATCGAGTCGGTGGCGCGAATGGCGTTCGCGGTGAGGAACGACGTTACGGTTAGCACGCGGGCACCGATGTCAAAGGTGGGATTCAGCCTTGCGCGGGAGTTGTCCGGAGGGCGGATGCTGCGGATGATCTCGGTGATGATAGTTCCGTCGTTTTTCAGCAGCTTGTGCGGTTTATTCGTGCAGCAAAGAATGCTTGGATCCATGGAAAAAATGTTGGTGGCGCGGTCGTTGGCGCGGGGGATGATGATCGAGTCGTTGTCGGGGTAGATCCATTTGCCTTGCCGGATGAGATCGCGCATGAGCAGGGCTCGGTCGATCCACTCGTTCAGGCGCTTGGCCTGGGCCGCGGTATACCGCTTCTGGAACTCCGCGGAGTAGTGCGAGGGTCCGTCGGGGTTGTATCCGTTGGCGGGGTTGAAGGGATCCAGTTCCGGATCTATCAGGTCGGGCCGCTGCTGATTGAAGACGGCCGGGTTGATGGCCCGCAAGGCATTGACAGCAATGGCGGGATGGGCGTCAACAAGCAGAAGTCCATCGGCAGGCGGAAGGCCTGTAAGACTGTTGTCGCATTGCGAGAGTTTGTTGGGGCCCTGGCAGTAGGCAGGGCCGTTTTCCGCGACGGCCTGATAAAAGGTGGTGGTGGCGCCACCGCCGCTGTGGCCGTAGAGCATGACTTTTGAAACCCGCTGCTGGTTCTTGAGATACTCGACGCCTTGCTTCACATCGAGAGCGATCTTTTCCCACTCGATCAGTGCTTCGTTGTTTTCAAAACGGGTGTTGAGGCAGAGGACCGCGAAGCCGCGCTTGGAGAGCTCTCTGCATTCGCGGCTGGCCATTTTGTTGCTGGTACGGTGGACGGTGAGAACGCCGACGCGGGGTGATGGAATCCCGTCAGGCCGGTAGAGTGCCGCCTTTGCGCCTCCCGACAGCGGGATGAACATGGGATTCGACTGGGCGAGTAGTGATGATGTCAAGCCGCTGATGAGCAATGATATTAGGATCAGAGAAACTGAAAGTGTCCGACTTTTCATCCTGAAACCTCCTTGGGGGGCCTCCAATGTGGATCTACATTGCGATGGGCACTGGTGCTTCCGCCATTCACTGTTGGTGGAAGCACCCGAAGAAGATGAAAACAGGAACGGCGCGTCCTCCGGTCAATGGGTGAAGAAGAAGCAGCTGAGGAACACGGGCGTCTGGGAGATCCGCACGTGTCCGGGCTCGATTTGCGCCTGGGGGCTGTCCGGCATCACCTGTTTTTCGTCAATCCAAGCCTGCGGGTTCATCGGAACGATCTGATCGGCGGCATCGGCGGCAACGTGGAAATAGACGGTGGCAATCTGCCCGCTCGGGAAGTTGGCGCCCTCGGGATCGGCCAGCTCAAAGTTCATCTCCAGGACGTTTTCCGCTCCGGCGCCTGTCTCTTCTTTTGCCTGCACTCGCAGCTTAGCGCGGCGAGACAAATAGGCGTCTTCAATACGATTGAAC
>JADFGZ010000416.1 GCA_022567475.1 Acidobacteriota bacterium
ACAGTTGTGATCGCTTACTCTTATCCCTTCCAAATTTCTATTGCATGAATCACTATTTGCACAAGTCCAACGCCAACCAGCGCGATTGTTAGGAACAACATTCGTTTTGAAACCGTTTGATTTGCCGCCGCCAGTTTTTCATCCGCTTCAATAACTTTATTGCTGATTTTTCTATCCTTTTGCCAAGGATAAGTTCCGATACAACCCTGGATTGGTTCATATCCGCCGTATTCGCAGTATCCGATTCATTCATGAAGATTCGCTCTGCTTCCGTGAACTCGTGTTCTTTAAATATGTGTTCCAATTTCATACAAAAACAACCCCCCTTTAAATAAGAATTTTGGCATCCCTCTGCCCCTCCCGTTGTCAGGCCGTCTATTCTCTCACAGGAGGATCAGCGGTCGGCGCCCCCGAAGAGAACAATTGCGGTGGAAGGGCTCAGTTGAAGGCCAACGGGTTTATAATCACGAGTCGGAGGGCCAAAAAACTAATTCCGGTTACTGATCCTCTGAGAGCAGCCCCCGGCTTGCGGAGATTGCCCCCAGGTTTTCTCGAAATGGAGGTGCAAGCACGTTGTTTTTGTGGACTCTCGCCTTTCTGCTTTTTCTAGGAGCGCTCGCGGCGATCGTCTACTACGCCGTGGCGGCCCCCGGCACTCAGTGGCTGGGCAGGACACGGGTCCGAGGGAATCCGTCTGCGGAAATAATTGCTCTGACGTTTGACGACGGGCCCGGCGAAGCCACTCCGCATGTTTTGGAGATCTTGCGCAAGGCGGGCGTTCGCGCCACGTTTTTTCTGTGCGGCCAAAATGTGGAGCGGTTCCCGGAGCACGCGAGGCGCATAGTTGCGGCAGGGCACGAGATTGGCAATCATACTCATTCGCACCCCTATCTCCTGTGGAAGACCCCCGGAAAAATCGCTTGGGCAATTGACCGGGCGCAAGAAGTGATCGCCTCCCAAACCCGTTACCGGCCCAGGCTTTTTCGTCCGCCCTACGGGCTTCGTTGGTTTGGGCTCTTCTCCATTCTCCACAGGCGGGAGATGACTGCGGTCATGTGGTCGGTATCCGGACGGGATTGGCGTTTGCCGGCCACAGGCATCGCAGAATGCATCCTCCGCAAGACGAACGCCGGGTCGATTATTCTCCTGCATGACGGCTGCCCTCCCGGCAAGCGAGGTGACCGCAGGCAAACTGCAGAGGCGCTCGAAGAAATCGTGCGGGTTCTGAGCGAACGCTATCAATTTGTCACTGTCTCGGAGATGTTTTCAGGCGCGCAGCAATTTTGAATGCGGAGCGCGGAATGGCGTGCTGGAAAATCGCTGCGGGAACAGGACAGGCGTCTATTTTCCCGCCGGATCGGGTAAGTTTCAACTTAAGCCCTTTCCGGACATTGTCTTTCTTCAGCAGCAGCTGTTTCAAGATGCCCATCTCACGGGCCGTAAACTTCCACATTTATGATGTTGCATAAAGAGATCTGCCAGAAACCAATGCCGAACGCCTTAGGATTTGCTATCATCCTCCAGAGTCGAGAGATTGCAAAAATCCGCTGATTCGTTGTGGCTCTATGGCCGACGCATTCAAAAATAGGAATTTCCTGCCTCATTTCCTTCGGGTGAAATGGCGCACCTCATTCGGTAGGCGCATTACTCCTCCCTTTGTCACCCTCTTCGTTACTACACGTTGTGACGAGCACTGCATCCATTGCTTTTACTGGGAGGAGTTGAACCCGAAGCCTAACCACGATATGCACCTGGAGGAGTATGAGAAGTCGTTTGCCTCGATGGACGAAATCTACAACCTGTTCATCGGAGGCGGAGAGCCGTTTTTGCGGGAAGACCTGGCGGAGATTGTACTGGCGGCGGCCCGGCTGAACTCTGTAGCAAATGTGTATGTTCCGACCAATGGACAGCACACCCACCATACCCTATCCGTGCTAGAGCGGACGCTTACCAATGCACCGCAGATGCGCTTCCATCTGAACCTCAGCCTGGATAGCACCGACGAGGCCCAGTATGACCGGATCCGCGGGAAGCAGAAGGCCTATCGCCGCATGATGGAGACCTGGAAAGCAATCCAGCCTCTGCGCCACCGGTTCCCCAATTTAGTCGTCCACACGCTGACGACAGTGATGCTGGAAAACCAAGACCAAATCCTAGACATCTACCAAGAGCTGAAAACCCACTTTAAGCCCGACGGAATCAACTTCAACTATATTCGCCATAAGGCGCCCGAGGCGGAACAGTTGCAGGTCAACGAAGAACGCTACCAAGCGTTGCGCCAGCAGATGGAAGAAGATGCCCGATCGGGAACGTGGCGCAACTACCGCCGCACTTCGGGAGGCATGCTGAACGATACTCTCGACCGGGAGGTGCGGCGCACCGTGGCGCGCACGGTAGAAAAAAACGCCCCCCAGTTTTCCTGTGTGGCGGGCCGGTTGGCCTGTGTCATCTATAGCAACGGGGATGTGGTGGAGTGCGAGATCAAGAACAGCCCCATTGGCAATTTGCGCCAAGAGGGCTACAATTTCCGAAAGATCTGGTTTGCGGAGCCAGCCCGGCAAATCGCTCACGCCGCGGCTAACGGGTGTTACTGCACTCACGAGTGCGGCCACTACTCCTCGCAGATCTACAGTGCATCCTCTTTGACCAAAATCATGACGAAGGCCGCCATCGCCCAGGCTAGTTGGTAAAGCCTGTAGGGAATTACAAACCAATAGACTAGTCGTTCAAGTTACCTCCCCCACGCCATTCTCCTCTTTTCATTATTCAGATTTCTGGTGTGAAGTGCTCTTATCGACAGGTATCGAAGAATGGGAT
>JADFGZ010000132.1 GCA_022567475.1 Acidobacteriota bacterium
CCTCTGAACAAGCAAACTCATGAGGCGACGAGGTTCAGGCCCGACCTTCCCAGAACCCCGGCAAAGACTCGACAGCACTGAGAGTTCTTGAGGCGGCCTGGGCCAACCGGTCGATAAGCCGCCACGTCGACACTTCTTTGGTGGTGATGGTGGCGCTAACCACCCAGGGTCTCCCAGGAGGATTGAACGCCTGGCCAGGGAAGTGGTGTCATGACCTTCGGGTCCGGTGGTTCCCGAGGGGTCCATGCTGGCACCAGGGGAATCAGGCCAGGCATTGGACCCCAAGCCTCGAATGGGCCCCACTCCTGCGCTGAGTGCCACCACCCTGAGGGCACTCCAGGGGGATCTTCCCTACGTTGCGCCCGATATTCCCGGTCCACGGCCTTCTTAATAGTGTCGGCTTTCCGGCGGTCAAGCTGGCTGCCACCAATCATTTCCATGGTGGCGACCCACCAGAGGGTGTACTCGTAGCTCATTCCCTGACCCAAGAAGTTGCGGGCCTGTTCCCGCGTCGAGGCGCATGGCCTGGGAAGCAGCGGCCCTGCTGACCACTCCTCCCACCGGTCATACCTTTGATAACGGTCATTCTCCTGGGGGTCGCCAGCTCGCCGTGCCGCATATGCCCGGAGCTGGTCCCGGTAGTGCCTGAGTGAATCCGTCGCCGCCCAAAACCATTTCCACCAACTAGGATGGCTGAGCGCCAGGTCCACAGGTTTCCTATCGACCCAATCCTTCCAGGTGACATAGCCTTCCGGTGGGGGTGATTCTGGCTCCGGGTGCGGCTCCTGCACAGACTTCCGACGAAGATACGCGCCCTCCAAGGACGCGATCTCGTGGTTAAGCCACCGCCACTCCTCATAGAGAACCTCTCTTAAGACTATTTCTGCGGGTAGCCGCGCCACAACATCCACCGTGTTAAGTCGTATTTGCCCATGGTAGGCTAATCCCATTATAGGTATCTCTATAGATGCTTCAAGGGGCCCTATGGCGACGATCGATGACCGTAAAGTAATCGACTTTGGGCGAGGCAGTTTAGCGATCACTCTACCCAAATCGTGGACCAGGCTTCACGGTGTCCAGAAGGGAGACGTCCTGGAGGTCCTTACCGGAGAAGGTCAGCTCCTCGTGCGGCTTCCGAACACGGGCGGCAAGCGAGCCAAACCCGAGGGGATGCGTGACTCCCGCTGAGCGTAAACTCCGGGGCCGGATTGGGGGGCTAGCCCTTGCGAGTCAGCGAGACCCCAACGAATACACCGCCAAGGCCAGGGCGAGCTTTCTCGAGCGGTTCGAGCGGGACGTGGACCCCAAAGGCATCCTGTCACCAGAGGAACGCCAACGTAGGGCTCAAGCCGCTCGGAAAGCCCATTTCGCACGCTTGGCCCTGAAGTCGGCGCAGTCCCGCCGGAAGGGAAAAGGAGGGCAACGATGAATGACGGCCTGCGGCGAGGTGTGGAAGACGGCGACAACAACGAGCTCGTTAAGGTAGCCGTGGGCTCCGCGCTATTGCCCAATGCTCCATGGGACGGTCCGCCATTCCCCAGATTTAGCGGGGTTCTGTGGCCCTGGGCGCGGGGGCATGAGCCTACTTCTGAGGAATCGCCGGCCGAGGAAGAGGTTGTGGAGCTGGTTGTTGAGGAAGCATTCGAACCGCAGGCTGACGCAACCGAGGGGTTGGACTTACCAGACGGATTCCAGCTAGTGCCTTGAAGGGAATCAAGAACAGGAGAGGCAATATAGGAGGAGAGCTCAATGACCAATAGCAACGTTTCAGTGAAGCAAATGAGGGTTCCGCAGCTGGTGGCGTCGCCGGGGTCATCAACTCCATGGCGGGCGGCGGCATTCTCGTCAGCTTCCCGACGCTGGTTTTTTCCGGAGCGACGGCCATCAACGCAACTGCCACGAGCAAGCTGGCGCTGCTGGTGGGCGGCATGGGTTCGCTGTGGTCTTACCGCCGCGAGTTCGCCACGCAGAAAAGGTGGGCATGGCGTTTCGGCCCTCCCAGCCTTCTCGGAGGTTTATTCGGCGCAGTCCTGCTTCTTTATACCGGCGAGGCCAGATTCAGGGACATCGTTCCTTACCTGATTCTATTCGCTGCCACACTTTTTATCTTGCAACCAGCGGTCTCGAGATGGCTGCAAATTGAAGCCGACACCATACAACGGTCGCGCTTCGGCCTCACGTTCGCCCTATTCTTTCTGTTTTGTGTGGGTCTGTACGCCGGATATTTCGGAGCGGGAATCGGCATTCTGATGCTAGCGGCGCTCGGCATTCTCGGCCAGAAAAATATCCACGAGATGAATTCGCTGAAGGTGCTTCTGGGCTCCCTGATGAACGGGATGGCGGCGGTCTATTTCGGTATCCAGGGAAACATTCTGTGGCCGGAGGCTCTGGTGATGGCAGGGGGAGCCCTGGTGGGAGGTTACCTGGGACCTAAACTGGCACGAAGACTGGGCCCTGCCGCAGTGCGTACGTTCGTCTCCATAGTAGGGCTCGGGATTGGGCTCTACTTCCTATTGCAATAACCACGACCGGCAGTGCGCGATGGCGGCTTGCCTTGGATGTGCCTTCACGAAGATGTTGCAAGATCCAATTTCGGGGGCGGCGGCTCGGATTACTTTTCCGCCGGCACCCGCCGCCTTAGCTCTTCAAACCAGTTCAGCCTGACTGTGACGGTCGAGGCAGACGCTTCCGGCAGCGCGTTGCAGACGAACCGTCGCCCGTCCGTCGTCACATCGCACAGTTGACCCATATTGGACACGCGACTCCCCTCGAAACCAAGCCGCGTCTGGAAGAGCGCCGTCTTAATTGCCGGCGAAGCAGTAAAACAAGCCGTCGCCGCCCGAGGCCCGCAAAGCTTCCTGGCTGCAGCCTCTGCTGTCGTGCGCCGAATTCCAAGCTCCGCGGTCATGATGGCCGATCTTGGCTTTTCCGGCATCGCTGCTCGTCCAGTTCTGGCAGGTCATGTCTTCACCACTCGGAAAAGCCGTGCCGTCTGGCTTCGAGCCGGTCAGGATGTCGTGCCGGTTGGGACTGAACCCTGCCCCGGGGATCACTCTGCCGTCCTCGGTCAGTGACGTCCTAGGTGTAATTCTGTGCCCGTAGCTGTGCAGTCCGTCGACGTTGTTACCCACGAGGGCTCCATTGGCGTTATGCCAGGGGCCCTGGCCGATGCGGTCGCGGGCATTGACGGCTCCCTGGCCTTGAGTGCTGAGGTAGGCGCGCCAAGTGCGGTCGCCGGCCCCAGCTTCCTGGGCCAGCATCTGGCAGTGCCGGTCGGCTCCGGCTAATCCGCCCAGATTGGCTCCATTGCCGGGTCCGTTGCTCGTGAGGAAGAAGGTCATGGGGGCGCGGTCGTTTTGCGCGAGCAGCAGGTACGAGCCCAGCAGAGACAGCGTGATCGCGGCAACAACATATTGCATCTTACGCATAGTGGTTCTCCTTATCGGAAAAAGTTACTCTCCGCCTGATGGGAAATATAGGGGAAAGCTTACACGAGGGGAAACGGGAAAGCAATTGGCTCGGGCAGGCCCTAGAGGTGACGGTCAGGCATTGTCCAGGGGGTCAGCCGGTCGACGAGTTTGGCCGTGCAATTTCAGCAAAAAACAGCCGGGGGGATGGGTTTTTAGTAGCCGGAGAGAACCGCTCGGGCCCCCCGGAGCGCAAACCTGCGATGGAAGGGCTCAGTTGGAGGCGAATGTGCGTATACTCACGGTGCTGGGAGGCCAATAAAGAAATTCCGATTTATTGGAGGAGAGCCTGATGCAAAAGCGGACTCGGATTCTAAGTTTCCTTTTGTTTGCTTGCGGGGTTTTCAGCGGTTTGCTCCTGACCCATTCGCAAGCGAACGCCCAGAACGGGATTCCGGAAGGGTATGTTGCCAAAAACATGCAGGCAGTCGGATACCTGGAGATGGAGCCCCCGTTCAAACTGGCCATTCAAGAGGTTGAAGGCAGGTGGTACCTCTACACAGGACATCTTTGGGCACACGGATGGAGCATCATCGATGTAACCGAACCAACGGCGCCGAAATTGTTAAAGTTTGTCGAGGGGCCTGAGAACACATGGACCATCCAGATGGAAGTTGAGGATGGGAAGATGATCACCGCCCTCCAAAACCAAGCGGAACGTTGGGGTGGAAACCCAGATCAGCCTTTTGAAGAAGGCTTTCTCACCTGGGACCTGAGCGACCCGGCCAACCCGAAGCGTCTGAGCCATTACCGCACAGGCGGTACCGGCGTGCACCGGCTGGGCTACTATGGAGGACCTTACGTTCACATCAGCGCCAGAGGCTTGCAGGACTATCGGAGCGGCATTTACGAAATCGTTGACTGGGAAAAGAACGCGGTGGTGGGCCGCTGGTGGGTGCCCGGACAGCGCGAAGGAGAACCACCCGAGAGCGCTAATTTGCACGGCCCGTCCTACGTTGTGGGAAATCTTGCCTACCTTCCCTTTGGTGGAGCGGGCATGGTCATCCTGGACATCAGCGACGTGAGCCAGCCGAAGCTTGTCAGCCGCTTGGATTTTAGCCCCCCGTTTAATGACAACATCACTGTTCATAGCGTATTGCCGCTGCCGGAGCGGGAGTTGGCCGTAGTAACGTCGGAGGCCATTCGGCCGGGATGTGACGAGGCGCTGAATCATGCCTCGATCGTGGAGATCGCAGACCCGGCGAAGCCTCGTCTGCTTTCCCTTTTTCCTCTTCCGGTGCCCCCTCCAGGGTCGCCCTATGGGGACTTCTGCGAAAAAGGAGGGCGCTTCGGCCCACACAATTTGAATTACCACCGGCACAGCCGCTTCGTCGAAAATAACGAAACCCGTGTTTACGTTACCTACTTCAACGCCGGCCTCCGGGTTTATGATATCTCCAACCCCCGTATTCCCCGGGAAGTGGCTTACTTCATCCCTCCCAACCCGGTGAAACGCTACGGTCCGCAACCTGCCGATACTCTGGTTTTGCAAACCGAGGACGTTCTCGTCGACAAACGGGGTTTTATTTACATTTCGAACAAGAACCAGGGCCTTTGGATTCTGCGGCTCTCCGGCGGCTGAGCCGTACAACTACGCCACTGGAAGCAGCCAGCAATTCGGATTTCGTTACAGACTTCCGAGCACTCCACAAACGAAAGCGCCGAACACCTGGACTCTATCGCAATCTCCATTATGAACGATCAGCGGCAACCTTCTGGTGACCTCCCATATCCATGTTGATGCGGGTTCCAGCAGCAACATTGCCTTCCAGAGTTGTATTCCCAATGAGTGAGATTTGAAAACAGCCATTATAGGCTGCCTTTGGCGGAGAGCCATCTGACACGACTTTTATTTGCCAGCATGCCGGGGCGGATAGATGGACTGCCGCTTCCGTCGGGATAGCCAAGTCTGCGGCACCCGAGAAAACGATTCCGATATCCCCCAGAAATGGAGAGTTGTCTGAAAAAGCTGGTTCTGGACGCCGGGGAACGGTTTTCAGGAAGTCTGGAGGGCCTGTTGCGAGCTACTGGCGCCGTTTCGGAGAAGAAATCGTCTTTGGGACCGGGCGTCAGCTTGGTCCCCAGCTTTTTCTGTCAGTGTCGTTTCTGCCGACGCCGTTATAGATGCTCCAGGTTTTCCGGTTAGCCGCCAGCCTGACAACTTATTCGAGGACATCCAAGTATCCCACCTTATCCAAGTAAAACGCGGTATACCAGACCCGGCTGGGACGGCTGGGATCCACCGCAATTCTCCGCACGGAAGAGTAGTGGGAGGGGATGTGATATTCCACAAAGGTTTTCGTGCGGGGGTCAAACCGGGCGATCTGGTCCGCCATCATCTCATTCACCCAGATCAGATTGCGCGTTCTGTCCACGTCCACCGAGTAACCGCCGGAATATTTCGTGGGAAGAGAGTACTCGGTGATCTCCGCGGTGCGATAATCAATCATCGCCAGTTTGCCTACTCCCCCAAACTCGCCGAACCAGAGGTTGCCATCCACGTCGGCGGCCATCCGCCGCAGAACGGCTCCTTTTGTGGGTATATCGTACTCGGTGATCTCTCCGGTTCTCGGTTCAATCTGAGCGACTTTATCGGAACGCCTTTCGGCAAACCAGATCATTCCGTTTGGGGCAATAGCCATTCCGTATGGATTGACATTAGTTTTGGCCGCTACACCGGCAGGCACCAGCCATGTGTCGACTTTCTTCATAGCCGGGTCCAGCCGCATAATCCGGTTGGCACTGATAATTGTCATCCAAACAGTGCCGTTGGGATGAAAACGGATGACGTTCGCATTAGCTCTGCCGCCCGGTGGCACGGGCAGGTCGTAGCTGGTAAAGGTTTCGGTTCGCGGATCGAACTGGACTAATCGGTTGTTTCGCCCATCGGAAACCCATACCCGGTCCTGACCATCGACTGCAATCGCCGTGGCCGAAGACTTGCCGCCAGGGAGAGGAAACCGAGAATATGTATAAGAATTGGGATCATACCTGCCAATGACCCCATATCCGCCTTCGCTCACCCAGCCAATACCTTTCGAATCCACCGCAACGTCATGGGCAGACGCTCCGGCGGGGATTTCAAACTCCGTAAATACACTATTTGCTGCCGGGCCTGTGACCCAAGTATCCGGCAGCTTGCTGGTATCCAAAGGAGGGGAGGCAGGGCCGAATTGCTTCGCCAGATAATCCACCACCACATCCCTATCCTCGTCAGGTATCTGTAGCGAGCGAGTTATGCCGTACGGGCGGGAGCGCATCTTTTCTACCACCGCCATCCAATCGTCCCGGTCCATCCTGCGCGATACAATCTCATACAAGCCATGGGGATGGCAGTCGGTGCAAAGCGACACGATCAGGGTCTTACCATCTCCTTCGGGCATCCGTCCCGCTAATAGGGCGGTGGTCATCGCCTCCCGGAAATCCTGCTGGGTGGTTAAGGCCAGATCCGCAGTCACTGTCTGGCTGTCACCCACTTCCACGGCCCCCTTGGGATCGGCATAAACACCTTGAAAACCACCTCCCAGTCCCTGAACCGTGTACTTCCCCGCAGGAAGGTTCGTCGCCGTGTAGCGGCCTTGCGCCCGGCTAAACACGGTAACCGTAAGGCCCCGGTCCACGTGAGTAACTTTCACGGTGGCTCCGGCTACCGGCTCTCCGGACTTGTTCTTGACAATTCCAACTATGGCGCCGCCGGTCTCCGCTCCACGGGCAAATGGGGTGGAGGAGAACATGACCAGAGCTGCAATCAAGATGGCAGCTTTTAGATTCTGATTAAGAAACATTGTTTTCTCCTTGGCTGACAAACGCGGTGACAATTGTGAACAGGTACAACCAAATCCAATACGGAAGCCTGATTCCCAAAAGGGATGCCCCCCGAAACCCCGCCAGACATCTACGGGCGTCAGCACTCAGGGTCATTGTCGTCAATTCCCCGTCGGCACCCGCTGCTTTAACGTCGTAACTATCGCTAGCCGGACTGCCTGCCCGGCAACGAGAACTAGAAAATTTCCGGGAAATAATATGTCAGCACGGCATTGAGAAACTTGTCCGAGATGATGACGGTCTTGTTCTTGGGGTCCAGATCCACGCCGCGCGGCTGCTTGAGCATGCCGTGAGGTCCCCCGATGGTCCAGCGCGGCGGAACGTCGCCGTTGTCCTCGACGCTCCAAACGCCGACGAAAGACCCGTCGTGGGACCCCGAGTAGTCCGGTCCCGGCATAGTCACAAGGATCAAACCGCCGGGAGGATAGGAACGAAGGCCGAAAGTTCCTGTGATGCCCGTTTTGGGTCCGCTGATCACTCGGAGCGGTTTGGTGTTTCCCTCATCGGTCCGGTTGAAAATTAGCAGCTTGGTGCCGTTCTCTCTTTGTCCCTGCCAACCGGCGGCGATGAGCAGGTTGTGAACCGGATCCACTGCCAAAGCGAAAGCACCCAACATCGTGTCAGGGCCCTCCAGAACCCGAATCGGCGCCACGTTGCCGTTGGCCGAGCGCGGAAATACCAGAACCTTGGTTCTCTCCGGCACGAAAATCTCGTTGTTCACCGGATCGACCGCGAGCTGGTCTGGATTACTCAGTTGAGTGCGGGAGCCTTCGATGACGCGAATCGGCGCGGTCTCTCCGGAGGACCCGCCGGCGAAGGTTAGAATAGACTGGGCGAACGGCTGCGGCACATAGAATTCGTCGTGGATCCCGTCATAGCTGATCGCGTGCATCGTGCGACCGAGCAGCGTCTTTTGTCCTTCAATCTTCCTTGTCGGATTGGAATTTCCTTCCGCCACCCTGGCGAAAACCGCAATCTGCGGATGCGACACTCAGTTGGGCACCAGAATCTCTTCCCGTCTGGTATCGTAGGCCACCGAGCCGGGATTGCCGATCATCAAGGATGGCTCGTCCAACGGCCCGCTGCGGATGGTGCGCAGAGGCGGCGTGTCTCCGCTGGCAGAGAGCTTGTAGACCGTAGCCGAGTGATTGCCGAAGTTGGAGACCCAAAGCTCGTTGTTAGCCGTGTCCAAAAACAATCCGGTCGGATTCTTGATGCCCGTGCGCGGCCCCTGGAGTATTCGGATTGGGGCTACATCTCCCCGCGCATCGGCCGCGAAGACCAGGATGGCGTCTCCGGCATCATTGGCGACATAGAGTTCGCCCCGCTCCGGATCCGCCGCAATGCCTGCCGGCCAGTTCAACTGCGTCTTGGGACCCTTAATGACCCGCAACGGCGGAGTGTCGCCTTGCGCGTCCAGGGGATACACGGAGATCGAAGAACCCAGGTTCCGCCCCGAGCCGGGAACCGTCTGCCGGGACGGCCAGTTCTCCCCTCCCTCCCATGTCGAGTATCCTACTTCGCCGCCGGTAGTAGCGACGTCGCGTACGCTGCCGTGGTTGGTGACATACATCAGACGGTTCTTCGTGTCCACAGCGATTCCATGCGGATCGTTCAAGCCCGTGCGGTTTCCCTGGAGTAGCCGAATGGGAGAGTCCTCTCCCTTGGCCGCCTTCGGATAAACCACCACCGCGTTGCTGTGCTGCACGGTGAGGAACATCTCCTGCTTCTCCTCATCCACCGCAATGCCAAACGTTCCATGAGGCGTGTATAGCTCCCGGGTCGGCGGCACGTTTCCTTTCGCGTCCCGGGAGAAGATCACCAGCGTGTCCACCGTGTCGTTGTTGACCGCATAGATATCACCGCTCGATGGGTCAATGTAGAGGCCGCACTGGAATTCGATCTTCGTGCGCTCCCCGCCGATCACGCGCTTGGGCTCGGTCATAGTCGCGGTGGGCGGCGTGTTTGCCAGCCGGTCGTAGACCAGGATTTGGAACATGTTCTCGTCGGTTACCACTACCTCGTTGTGGACCGGGTCCACCGCAATCGAGCTAAAGGAGGCATAGGAATCGCGGATCACGCGCAGCGGTTCTCTCTTGGCTGCCTCCTCGCGGCTGGCCGGTCCCGTCTCTAGAGCAGTCTGCGCCGGCCGCAAAGCGGCCACCAAACTCGTGCTTGCGCTGGCAGGCATCCATTCGCAGACTGCTCCTTCCATCTCCGGATAGGGCTCGACGGAAATCAACTGCGGGGAGCCAGTGTGTATTCGCAATGCAGTCTGGCCGATTCCTCCCAGCCGCTCCGGCCCATTGCTGAATATCACCCAACTGGCCGCACCCAGCAAGATTGTCAGGCTGCCGATAAGAGATTTTTCGACCCATTGCGCATGGCTGTTCCTCATTGGACTTCCTTTCGTGCGAGGGTTTTGGACTAAGACTGCAGTCCAATCGTGGATTCTACGCTACACACCCCTTCAAACCAAACTCAGATGACCATTCCTTGAGCTTTAGCAGTTCAGCTAACCTCAATACCTAGTTGGCACCCGCTGCTTCAACTCTTCAAACCAGTTGAGGACGACGTTGATTTGCGTCAGCGTCTCCTGCTGCTCCTCGCTTTCCTTAATCATCACGAACCGCTGGCCATCGGGGCTGACGTCACAGTTTTGAGGAGCCGTGCCCGACCCGTAGTGGTAACGTCCCTCTGGGGGTGCCCGCGCTGAAGGTTGGCTCGGTCGAGCTGTCCATGGCCGTCATCTGGTTGCCGTTGCGCTAGAACAGCTCCCGCCCGCTCCGCGCCCAGGCTGGCTCTGTGCCGCCATCTGTTGAAATCTGCCGCTTCCCGCCCGGCGGCTCAGAGCGTCCTACGGACGGCGGACCGGGAAACGGTTGCAGGCGAGTAGTCAGCGCCTATTGCGCACCCACATTCAGGCCTTCCACGCTCCAACTCTCCGGTTTCAGAGGCCCAAGAACCGGTTCGCCCAGCGCCGGCGAGGACAGAATGTACAGGCCGGTATCATCGAACACGTGGATGATCTTGCGGTCCCATTCGATCAGGGCCGCCTCCGTCCCGCGGCGAGTTCCCACCGGCGGCACGATCCAGGCCACCTCCTCCGGCCGGAAGGGATTGGCGATATCATACAGCCGCCATCCCCCCTCAAACCAGGAAAAGCCGATCAGGTCGATCCGCATCTCCCCGGGCGCTTTGTAATTATTGGGGTGATGGGGTCCCAAGCGCCCGCCCCGGAAGCAAAAGTCGTTGTAGGGCGCCTCGGCCGGTGGCTTGGGGACGGGAAAAGTGGCAATCGTCACCGGATTTTTCTCCGCGCGCACATCCACGACCCACGGTAAAGCAATTCCCTCATGGCAGTCCGAACGCGTCGTTTCCCCATTCATAATGACCAACTTCCGTTGCGGAATCGGGTACACGCTGTGCACCGGAATCCCGGCATCGAACGGAGGCGAGATATCCATCGTGGAAACCAGTTGTGGTTGTCGAATGTCGGAGAAATCCAAAATCC
>JADFGZ010000133.1 GCA_022567475.1 Acidobacteriota bacterium
AAGACGCCCAGCAGTATGAGGGCTTCCCCGACGTCAGACAGCCCGCGCTGGTTGTCCACGGACGCGCCGATGAGACCGTAGACCACCGCCTTTCGCTCCGGTTCGCCGCAGACCGCTCAAACGCCGAGGTGGTTCTCTATGACTCGGATCACCAACTGCTGCATGTGCTGGAAGAAATCTGGGGGCGCGTCCGCAAATTCACCGCGGAGATTCCGGGAGCTTCTTCGTGAGGTCTGCGCTTCCGCCCTCTCCCCGCGAAATCGCGTCCGCAGAAGATGGTTCGCTGTCTTTTTGTGGGTGTTTTAGCAGGTTGTTGAAAAACGCCATTTGTCCGCTCCCTCACAGCCTGCCCTGAGCCATGTCCCGAGCGAAGCCGAGGGAAAAGCCGAGGGATCAGCAAGCGGACCCATACACCAGTTTTTCAACAACCTCCTAACGAACGGTTTCCTCTTCTACGATTTCGTAGCGACAGCCGCTTTTCTCCGGCAGGCTTTGCAGTTGCGCCACGATCTTCTCGGCTTCCTCCCGGGAGTAGAAAAGCCCGACGGTGCTGATCTCGCCATCGGGGCGGATCTCGTGGATGTAAAGTTTTTCCATGGAACCGCTACCGGGATTGCGGCGTCTTATAGCCCACCTTCTTGCGCTGTTTCAGGAACGCTCGGAAAGTGTCCGGATGAGACTTCACGTTATAGGGACAGACGTCCACGCAGAGGTGGCAGTACTCCTCGCGCAAACGCGAATAGGGATAGCACTTTTCCAGGTCGATGAGCCAGCGCTTGATGCCGTGCGTCCTGACATAGTCATCGGGAATGGCATCCCCTGGACAATTGAGCCGGCAGACGTTGCAGTTGAGGCAGAAGTCCTGCACGCCGAACTCGCGGGGCCGGTCTTCGGCGAGCGGCAGATCGGTGGTGACGATTCCCGGGCGAAAACTCGAGCCATATTTTTCGTGGATCAAACTGCCGTGGCGTCCCAGCTCCCCAAAACCCACTTGATAAAAAATGGGAATGGCTTGCACCTCCCTGCCGCCGTTATGATGCGCGCGCGCGGGATATCCGCAGCTGCGAATGTGCGCCGCCAGATCGGTCGCAATCTCGGCGCACTTCGCATAGACCCGCATGGCTTCCTCTTCCACCGCATCGGCTCCTAGGAGCACTTTTTCGTAATCTTCCGCCACGCAAGCGGCGATCGCGAACTCATGCGGCACATCCTTGCCGAGATCGATCATGTGTGGTTGCAGGCGGCAGATCCCCACCAGGTCCGCGCCCAGCTCCATGGCTTTGGCCTTGATCTGCCGGGCCATCCCTGCTGGATCGTTGCCTTCGATTCGTTGCGGATTCACTGGCCCGTCGCGAAACTTTGCCAGTTCCGCCCAACGGTTGCGGTAGGCCTGAATTCCGGGCTTTGCCGCCGAATAGTGTGGCGCTGACTCCAGTCCCATGGCATGGACCATGGACGCCAGCACCGGGTCAGCCATGCCTTGCTCGCGCCTTGGAGTGGTTCCGCGCATCAGGATTTTCCGCCTTGCAGTTTCGTTTGCAGTTTCGCCACGCTTTCTTTTAAGGCGCGCACCGTCTTATTCAACTCCGGAAGCTTGTTAAAAACTGCGATGCAGCGCAGCCACCGTTTGTTGTCAATCGACGGGGAACCAGAGACCATGGCGCCGGGCGGAACGTCGCCGGGGATGCCCGTCTGCGCCGTGACGATCACGTTGTCGCCCAGCGTCAAGTGGCCGGCGACGCCGACCTGCCCGGCGAGCAGCACGTTCCGTCCGAGATGCGTGCTGCCGGCCAGCCCCGCCTGGGCGCACAGAATCGAGTTTTCGCCGACCGTCGAGGCATGGCCCACCTGGACCATGTTGTCGATCTTCGTGCCGCGCCGGACGCGCGTCTCCCCCACCGTGGCGCGATCCACGCAGGCGAGGGCCTGCACCTCGACGTCGTCCTCCACCACCGCAACGCCCGACTGCACTATTTTGTAGTGGCTGCCGTCGCTCTGCTTGGCGAAGCCGAAGCCGTCGGCTCCGATGACGGCTCCGTTCTGCAGGGTCACCCGGTTTCCGATGCGGCAGAACTCGCGCACCACGGCATGGCTGTGAGCGTAAAAATCGTCCCCGATCGTTGCCCCGCGATAGATCACCACGTGGCTTTGCAGAACCGCGTTCGCGCCGATCTGGGCCGCCTCTTCCACAACCACATAGGGGCCGATGGAGGCGTTGGCCCCGATCCGGGCAGTAGCCGCTATGACGGCTGTGGAATGCACTCCCACAGAGGGACGCGGCGGAGTGTAAAAAAATTCGAGCGCCTTGGCAAACAGCAGATAGGGATCGGAACACCGCAGCGCCGGCAGCGGGACCGGGCCTAAATCCTTCCTGACCAGGACAGCGCTCGCCTCCGTTGTCTTCAGCAACGGCGTGTACTTAGGATTGGAAAGGAAGGTCAGATCGCCCGGCCGCGCCTGCTCCAGGCTGGCGACCCCGCTAATTTCAATTTCCCCTTCCCCCTCCAAAAGACAATCCAGTTTTTCTGCAATTTCTATTAATCTCATCCTTGACTCCATCCTGGATTCCATCCTTGAAAACTTCATCGGCAGACCCTTCCCGGTTGAGACGGGGTCCCGTAGTTTCGAACTGAATGATTCATCAGGATTTTACAGCACCCCCGGCTCGCTGTGTTAATCGCTGATTGAATCTTTGAATCCATGCTGGGAATCAAGGCTGGGTTTTAAGTAACGCCGGCCCCTTGGCGGGACGGACAAGGCCGATTCCCTCAAACTTCAGCCGTGACGGCGTGCTTTTTGGATCACCAATCGCCAGATGGGCTGTGCCGTTTACTACCAGGCAGTGACTGTGCTAGTATGCAGTGGTGTGGTCGACATATAACGCTTAGTAGCTAACATGCTGATTATGAATCACTTTTTACCATTGCGTGCCAAAAGACCGCCCAAAAGGCCTCGAGGTGCAGAGCTTGTTCCAGACCGCAGAGCCAATCTCTTCTGGTAGCTTGGCCAATCTTTTTGGTCGCGGCTGCTTTTTTAATAACTAGTTATTTATCAGCATGTTAAAGAGTTTTTTCGGCGGTTTCAACTGGTTTGTGGTTTAATGACTTCGACGGTTTCGACCGGGCCTTTGCAACGTGCAGGAAAGGGGCGCGTGGCGGAAACAGCTCCCCTGCCAGAGTCTAGGGCAAGAAGTTAACTTTTTTATATACAATTGATTACAGGAAACAGCCGGTTAGCTAAGGCCACCCTGGTCGGCAAATGCAAAATCAAATTGCAGAATTTCTGAACTATCTCCGCGTAGAGAAGGGGTTGGCGGGAAACACGGTGGAGGCCTACGGGCGGGATTTGCGGAAGTTCTGCCGGTTTCTGGAGAAAAGCAGACTGGATTTTCAGGGCGCGGGGCCTGCGGGAATCCGCAAGTTCTTGCTCCACTTAGACGGGCAGGATTTGGGAAGCCGCACCTTGGCACGCCAGATCGTCAGCCTGCGCGGCTTTTACCGTTACCTCCGTCAGGATGGGGTGGTTGCCTCCGATCCTACGGAAAACCTCGAATCGCCTCGCATCTGGAAGGTTCTGCCGAAGTACCTTACCTTGGAAGAGGTGGAAAAGTTGCTGGCCCAGCCAGCTTCGGATACTCCCATCGGGGTGCGGGACCGGGCCATTTTGGAGATGCTGTACGCCACCGGCTTGCGCGTTTCCGAACTGATCTCCCTGCGGGTGGCGGACACAAACCTGGAGGCTGGCGCCGTGCGCACCCTCGGCAAAGGGAACAAACAGCGAATCGTGCCGATGGGCAAGGCTGCGATTGCCGCTCTGGAACTATACAAAGGCGCACGGGACCGGCTGCTGGGCCCCCGCCAGTCCGGCTTCCTGTTTGTCACCCGCCGGGGCGCCCGCCTGACCCGGCAAAACGTCTGGCTGCGGCTGGCCGCCTATGGAAGGCAAGCGGGCATCCCCAAGCGGATCGCCCCCCATCTTCTGCGGCACAGTTTTGCCACTCACATGCTGGCTCGCGGCGCCGACCTGCGCTCACTGCAAATGATGCTGGGGCACTCCGACATTTCAACCACGCAGGTTTACACTCACATTGCGACGGCCCGTTTGAAGGAGATTTACCGGCGCCATCCACGAGCCTGAAAAAGCTGAACTGCGAAACGCTGCTGCTCATGAGCGATTACCTCTTTTTAATAGAAAGCCGGCTCAACCCGGAACAATGGCAAGTCGTCTTGCGCATGCAAAAAGCGGCCGAGGCTCGCGGCATGAACCTCTACATGGTGGGAGGCGCGATTCGGGACCTGATCGGCGGCTTTCCCATCGAGGATTTGGACTTTGTGGTGGAGGGCAACGCCCTGAAAATCGTGCGGGAATTAAGCCGGCAGAAAGTCCATATCCCCTGGCAAAACGATTCGTTGCGCGCGGCCGAGATGGAATTCCCCTCGGGCGTTTCGGCCAGCGTTTGCATGGCGCGGTCGGAGACTTATGGCAAGCCGGGCGCGCCGCCGGTTATTGCTCCGGCTACCATTGTGTCGGACCTGAAGCGGCGGGACTTCACCATCAATGCCATCGGGGTTTCCCTCAATCCGCAATCTCGGGGCCTGTTGCTGGACCCCACCAACGGTTTGGCGGACATTGAGAAGAAGGAGCTGCGGACTCTGAACAATTACAGCTTTCTCGATGATCCGGTTCGCATCTTCCGCGCGGTCCGGTTTCGGGCTCGCCTCCGGTTTTCCTTCGAACCGAAGACCGCAACGCAATATCAAAATGCCACCGAAAGCGACGCGCAGGAGATGGCTTCCGGGGAAGCCGTGGCGCACGAGTTGCGCCGAATCGCCAGGGAGAGAACCCCCGTGGAAGCGCTGAAGGCCCTGGAGAAAGAAAAACTGCTCCTCGTGCTCAGCCCCTGCCTGCGCGACTCCCGGCTCAACTTGCAGGAGATTGGCCGTGCCTCCAAAATCAGCCATTCGCTGGCAAAGGCCGGGCTTCTGGCGCCGTCCTTTCCTCTGTTTTTCTATCTGCTGACCCGCAAATTGCCGGCCCGGGACCAGACTCGGCTGGCGAAGTGGCTGAAACTCAGGAAACCCGAAACCGATCTTTGGCGGCGCATGGAAGCAAACGCCAAGCGGCTGGCCAAACAACTGGGCGGAAAAGCTGCTTCCACCCCCACGAAACTCTACCACCTGCTCGCTGCCGCCCCGGCTGACCTGATCTTGTTCCTGCAACTCCTCTTTCCCCAGAAGAAGATCCAAGCCCGCATCAAGCTCTTCCTGCAAAAGCAACTGCCGTTGCGTTCCAGGCTTCCCGAGCAGGAACTGCAAGAGATGGGAGTCGCTTCCGGGACACCCCGCTACCAAAAGATCCTCGACACCCATTTCTATGCGGTTCTGGAGGGGAAAGTGCGGACCCGAACCGAGCAAAAGAAGTTTTTGAAAAGTTTGGTGCAGAAGGGAAAATGAAGCCGGCAGGAAGATTCCAGCTTCTGCCAGCAGCTCGTTTGGACCATCCCTCCCGGCTGGTAACAAAAGCCGGCCAGCCGAAGCGAAGGGGAAATTTCCTGCCCGATCCGAACACCTGATCCGAACAGCGGTTCCGAGACCGGATTACCCGTTTGGTTCGTGCGCGCCGGAGAGCGGAAACTCTTTGGTCTCGCCCTCCCTCAACTCGCATACCTGGTCCCGAAAGCCGATCTTTACCGGTCCTGGGGAGCCCGTCACGGTCCGGATCTTCACTTCGGTATGAGAGATTTCGATCTCCATCAGATGCCTGCGATAACGGATCTGCAAGCACAGCCTCGTCAGTTCCTCGGGCAGGCACGGATTAAACCGGAGCACATCGCCCCGTGTCTCCAGCCCGGTAAAAGCGCGCTGCATCAAGTCCACCGAGCCGGCCATGGCGCCCAGATGGATGCCCTCGGCGGTTGTTCCGTTCTGAATATCGGCGATGTCGCTTTCGAGCGCCTCGTTGAACAGTTGCCAGGAACGGGCGCGATCCGAACGCGCCAGCACCCAGGAATGGACCACCCGGCTCAGGGTGGAGCCATGCGAGGTGCGCTTCATGTAGTACTCGATATTTTTCGGTATGGTTTCGTATTCGAACGGATATCCGAGCTGTTCAAAAAGCTGGCCCAGCTCTTCGGAGGAAAACAAATAGAAAAGCATCAGCAGGTCGGCCTGTTTTGACGCCTTGTAGCGGTTCGGCGTGTCCCCTTCCGCCTCGAGGATTCGGTCAAGGCGGTGGATGTTGCCGTATTTTTTCTTGTAGCCCTCCCAGTCAAACTCCTCCAATTGCTCATAGCCTTCAAACTGGCTGATGATGCCGTCCTCGTGAAAAACGATGCGCATCTTCCGGCTCAGCTCCTGCCAGTGATCGATCTCCTCCTGGCTGAGTTCCAGTTTTTCCCATAATTCCCGGAAGCGGGCGCGGCGGACCCGGCGCAGCAGATCGAGGGTTTCCAGCGCCCGGCATATGACCCACACCGCCATAATGTTGGTGTAGGCGTTGTTATTCACCCCCCCGCTTTCCCCGTTGAGGTAGCCGTCGTGGTATTCATCCGGGCCCATGACTCCGAGGATTTCATAGCGGTCCCGGTCTGCATTGTAGGTCGCGATGCTGGCCCAAAATCGGGCGATCTCCAGGATCATCTCCGCCCCGTGAAGGGCCATAAATTCCATATTGCGGGTGGTCTGATAATACTGCCAAATATTGTAGACGATGGCCGCATTCACATGGCGCTGCCGGCAAGAGTTGTCCTCAATCCAGCGGCCGGAACGGGGATTGAGGTGCACCTGCTGGGTTTCCTCCCGCCCTGTGCTGCCGCTCTGCCAGGGGTACATTGCGCCGCGATACCCGGCCTTCCGCGCGCCCGCGCGCGCTTCATCGAGCCGCTGATAGCGGTACAGGAGCAAGGCGCGCGTGATCTCAGGAACGCGGAGGTTCAGCAAAGGGAAGATGAACAATTCGTCCCAAAAGACATGTCCCCGGTAGGCCTCCCCATGCCAGCCGCGCGCCGGAATTCCGGCGTCGAGGTCAATGGTGTGCATCGAAGCGATCTGCAACAGGTGGAACAGGTGCAGATGAAGGATCATCTCGGTGCGGGAGCCGCTGGCCTGCGTGACCTCAATATCGAAGCGGCGCCACAGATGCTCCCATGACAGGGTGTGGCTCTCGAGCAAATCGGGAAACCGCCCGGCCCGCGAGAGCGTATCCCGGGCCTGCAGACCGCATTCGCTAACGGCGAAATCCCTGGAGGTGAAGACCGTGACAACCTTTTCGATGCTGAGCTCGATTCCTTCCCTGAGGTTCACGGAAAACTGCTGAGCGATATAGCCGGTTTCCCGGATCGTGCGCCGTTCGACCTCGACCGGGTCGCCATCCTGGAAGACCTGCGTCCGGGCGGCCTGCGCCATGCGAATCTCCGATTGCGTGGTTTGAACCTTCAAATAGATGCTGTCTTCACCGATCGCTCCGGTTTCTAGCGGTTTCAGGTGCTTGCTGTTCAGATTCTTGTAGCGTTCCACGCCGGCGTTGACCACGCGGCCGTCCAGCGCGGAACGGAACTCTGCTTGTCCCGACCAGTTCTCAGCGGTCAGCGTGGTCTCCATCGCGGCCAGATGCGGGTTCCCCATATGAACCAAACGGCGGTTGGTCAACCGTGTCTGCCGTCCCTGCTTGTCGCGGAAGCGCACCTCGCGCAGCAGCACGCCTCGTTTCAGGTCCAGCTCCTGGCGATAGGAGAGGATCTCCACCGCCAGCAGGTTAAACCACTTTCCGCGGGCGATGCGGAAGGTCAGGGGAAGCCAGTTCGGGAAATTGACCAGGTCCTCGTTCTCGATCGGGCGGCCGGCAATCTCTGTGGTGAGCCGGTTGTATCCACCGGCCAGATAGGTGCCGGGGTAGTGAACCGCGCCGGCCTCGGCTTCCGGCGCGGCGCCCCGCGTGGCGAAGTAGCCGTTGCCGAGCGTGCACAGGGCCTCGCGCAGGCCCTCACTGTCCGGATCAAACTTCTCATAGACCAAAGACCAAGCAGTCACCGTTTCCCTCCGTCCAGTATAGAAGTGAGCGCATGGAGAAACCGCCGCACATCGTCGGTGTCCTCGAGCGCATACCGCGCTACCGTTTGTCGCGGGGTGTCCCGGACAACGATGCCGACGCCGCGGTCAAGCAGCGCCCGAAAGGCATCCTCGTCGGTAACGTCATCGCCGATATACATCGGCAGGACTTCCGATTCGGGCAGATGCAGCGCCTCCAGCAGCCAAAGCAACGCCTTCCCCTTGTGCCAATCGATCTTCGGCTGCAGCTCGTACACTTTCTTGCCGTATGTCTTGCGCAGTTCCGGATGGAGCGCCAGCACCTGATCGACGGCCTCCTCCACCGCTCCGGCCTCATTTTCCTGAACCTGACGGTAATGGATTGCAATGGAGAACTTCTTCCGCTCGATCAGGGAGCCTGCGATCCGGCTCAGCCGGTCCCGGAGTTCCTGCTCGGCGCGGTCGAGCGCGGGGAGGAAATCGTTTCCCTGCTGCGCCCCCTGCACCTTGCCTTCCGGCCCTTCGATGTCGAAGCCGTGGCTGCCGGCGTAAAAGATTCCGTCAATCCCGATCAGTTTCTGCACATCCCGGAGGTCCCTGCCGCTGATGACCGCCACGGTGCAGCGGCCGGCAAGCTCGATTACAGTCTTGCGTGTCTGGTCGGAAAGAACCGCCAGTTCCGGGCGGGCCACAATCGGCGTCAGCGTGCCGTCATAATCGAGAAAGACGGCGAAACGCTTTCCCTGCGCGCGTTGTTTCAGCTCTTTGATACGCTCCAATGCCGAGGGTAGCGTCTTGGAGCTGACCTCGGCGGCAGATTTTTCATTGCTCACAAGCAACCTCCGAAAGATCACTCACCACGACATCCGCTCCATTCGCCTGCAATGCAGCGGCCTGGCCCGTTCTGTCTACTCCGATGACGCCGCCAAAGTTTCCTCGTCTCCCCGCCTGGACCCCCACAATCGCATCCTCCACGACAATGGCGCGAGCCGGGTCCACGCCAAGCTGCCGGGCCGCTTCCAGAAAGGTTCCGGGCGCGGGTTTGCCTTCCAGGCCCAGCCGCTCTGCGTCATTGCCGTCGACCTTGGTGCTGAACAGATCAGGGAAACCCGCCGACTCCAGAACCTCCGCGCAGTTCTTGCTGGAGGAGACCACCGCCGTTCGGAAGCCCTTCGATTGCAGTTCGCGAATGAGTTCGATGGAGGAGTCGAAAACCTCCACCCGGTGTTTTTTCAGTTGCTCCACCAGCAGGCGGTTCTTGCGGTTCCCCAGCCCGCATACGGTCTCTTTGTCCGGGGTGTCGGCAGGAGTGCCGAATGGGAGATGAATGCCGCGAGATTCCAGAAAGCTTTTGACGCCTTCATAGCGGGGTTTTCCATCCACGTATTGCAGGTAGTCTTTTTCCGCATCGAAGGGCCGGAACGGCTCCCCGCTGCGGTCGGCGCATTCTTTCAGATATTCGTCAAACAGCGCCTTCCACGCTGCGGCGTGGGTCTTCGCCGTCTTTGTGATCACGCCGTCCAGGTCGAACAGGATCGCATCATATTTTTCTTTAGAGATCAGAAATGCAGGGGTCTTGCGATTCTTGGCGTCCAAGGGGCTCCTCCGCGCTGTATCTGTTTCATTCCGTGCGGCCCGCCTTTGCTTTCCAGCCGTCCACACGCGCTTCACCGCAAAGAGGGTATCCGATTCTACTCCTGTCACACTTTAAGGAAAGAGCAATTCGCAGGGGTGACGATCTTGGTCCTGCCAAACCGTTTGGCGGAAAGGCGGCCTCGTCCATTATTTACTTTGCGAAATCTCCTTTCCCGGCTTCGCACCCGCGCAACACCCGCTGTTTGGAACCTCTCAATGCGGTTATCTCCCCAAACACGGAATGTATGAGGTCAGTTTGCAATAAGTATTATAAAATAGCAGCTTTCGATTCCCGGCAATCTTCGAAAGTCTAAATTGCAATGAGAATGAGGAGGATCTATGGCGTTTTCACTTCCGCAGCTTCCGTACCCGCACGATGCCCTGGAGCCGTATATCGACAAGACAACGATGGAAATCCATCACGGCAAGCACCACAATGCCTACATCACGAATCTAAACAAGGCCCTGGAGTCGGCATCCAACCTGGCCAATCAGAGCATCGAGCAACTGCTGGCCGATAATTGCAAAGCGGTGCCCGAAAACATCCGGAACGCGGTCCGTAACCATGGCGGCGGCTACCTGAACCACGCCATTTTCTGGACCATCATGGGACCCAACGCCGGCGGGCAGCCCGGCGCAAAGCTGGCCGAGGCCATCCAGAGCGCCTTCGGCGGGTTTGACCCATTCAAAGAAAAATTCGCCGCCGCCGCGATGGGCCGCTTCGGTTCGGGGTGGGCGTGGCTTCTGCGGAACAAGTCCGGCAAACTCGAGATCACCTCGACGGCGAACCAGGACAGTCCTCAGATGGAAGGCCATTATCCCGTATTGGGCTTGGACGTCTGGGAACATGCCTACTATCTGAAATACCAGAACCGGCGAAATGAGTACGTCGAGGCCTGGTGGAAAGTCGTCAACTGGAACGAAGCGGAAAAGCGCTTCACCTCAGGCAAATAAACCAGGAGCGCCCAAAAGGGAATCCAGCAAATGGGCCATGCTGCGTAAATCGCCGCAGCATGAGCCCATTGGGGAAAATTCGTTTCTGAGATGGAAGCATCCCTTTGTTTTTGGCGGGCCGCCATCTCTCCAAGCATGTCCGTGCAGGGAGCTACTCCCAGCGGCTTTCGCTTGCC
>JADFGZ010000134.1 GCA_022567475.1 Acidobacteriota bacterium
TATGTTTGACGAGGAGTGGTGGCTGGAGAAGTCGTCTCAGGGGCGGTGCAAGCTTAACTTTGATATAAGGTGATTATGGGCACATTTGATTGGACTCAATATCTGGTCCTAGCCCAGGAGCTTAAGAAGCGGGAAGGAGAAGAGGCTTGTTTACGGTCTTCAATTAGCCGCGCCTATTATTCCGTGTATAACCTCGCTCGCAATCGGCTTCGGGAAAGAATGATTCCTGTCCCGAGCGGCGAAAGTGGGCACCAAAAAATGTGGGGTCTTTACACACAATCCGAGAACCGGGACTGTAAAAAAATAGGGATAGAGGGTGACAGGTTGCATGCAAGGAGGACCAAGGCAGATTACCACGATACGGTGCCCTACCTTAACGATAGTGTGAAATTTGCGACGACGAGAGCAGAAGAGTTGCAAGGTCTCATAAAGGACCTCGCAAAAGACTTGCCTGAGACTTTCTCATAATCGGCTTAAATCTCTCCCCCCTGGCACTTACCACCCCCACCGCAATCAGGAATACAACCACCTGGAAGGCCGCCAGTGTTCATGCGGCAAGGTGCGTTGATGGAGCCAAGCTCAGATTTGGGGCCACCGGCAAAGTAGCGGTACGATCAATACCCCTTTCCCTTGTCCACCGGGTTGAGAAAAGGTTCGCCAGCCAAATACCGGCGCAGATTTTCTGCCAGCAGATCGGTTGAACGCTTCCAGAAGCGTTCCGTGGCGCTGCCCAGATGAGCCGTAATCAGAACGTTCGGCAGTTGCCACAGAGGATGCTCCGGAGGGAGCGGCTCCGGGTCGGTCACGTCGAGCGCCGCACCGGCAAGCTGGCCTGATTCCAGCGCCCGCATCAGGGCGTCGGTATCCACCAATGTGCCTCGGGCGATGTTGATGAGGTATGCCGTCGGTTTCATCGCTTGAAACTCGGCCTCGCCCATCAGCCCGATATTCTCCGGCGTGTCGGGAGCGGCCAGCACCAGGAAATCGGTCTCCGCCAGCAGCGCGTGCAGTTGCGGCGGAGCGTACACACGGTCGGCCAGCTCGCCGCCGCGCGTCGGGTCGCGCTTGAGGGCCGCCACCTGCATCCCCAAAGCCCTGGCCCGCGCCGCCACCTCCCGGCCAATCGCTCCCAGGCCGACCAGCCCCAGCGTCTTCCCGTTGATCTCGGTCAGAATATGTTCCGCTTCCCAGCCCTCTCCTTGTTCCCAGCGCCGCTCGGCCTGATGGCGGAAGGAGGCGAGCAACCGGCGGGAGAGGGCAAACAGCAGCGCGATGGTGTGCTCGGCCACGGGGACGGCGTGGACGGAGGTGGAATTGGTTACCGTCACGTCGCTTTCGGCCAGCCCCGGCGGCAAGATTGAAGTGACACCGGCGGCGGGGGAGTGAATCCACTTCAGTTTCCGGCAACGCGCAAACTGCTCCGGCCGCAAGGTCCAGGAGACCAGTATTTCGCAGTCTTCAATCTCTCGCGAAACCGTCTCCGGGTCCCGTGCGATGACCACTTCCAGTTCCGGGAACTGCTTGCGGACGGCCTGCTCTACCCAGTCGGGCACCCATAGATACTGGAGCCTGGAGGTGGAGGGCCAGAGGAGCTTTATTCTTTGGCTTTTGAGTTTCATTCTGAGGAGGGAACCGGCTGAATTTTGACCATGATCCTGGGAGCAGCGTAGTCCGGGCGAATCGTCCCAGCGGCCAGCGCCTCCCGCAGCGGCTCCAGCGCCGCGAGCAATGCGGCGAGGTCCACCGCGTCCCGCTCCGGGGCAAACGCCGAGAGCTTCTCCATCCCGGCCGTCAGCAGGCGACCGGCTCCGACGAAGTTTTCCCGGCGGAGGTGGTAGAAGGCCACGGCGACCTGGATCAACCCTTGCAGGAAGGTTCGTTGCTCACCGGAGGCTTCGAGCCACGCCTCCTCCAGCACCTCGTGGCACTCGAAGAACCGTTCCCGGTTGAAAAGGTCGATCCCCTCCCGCAGGCGGTTTTTCGAGTGTGATGTCACGGTGAAGCTCCCGCCAGCGGCAAACAATCTCCGGGGCGGCCATGGGTCCCGGCAGGGGTGCGATTACTGCGGGACTTGAAGATTCTTGTGAATGACGTACAGGGCCAGTTCCAGGCGGTCCGAGACACCCAGCTTGTCGAAGATGTTATGCAGATGGTTCTTTACGGTCTGCTCGCTGATGAACATCCTCTGGGCGATTTCCTTGTTTTTGAAACCCTGGGAGGTCAGCCCGACCACCTGTGTCTCGCGGGCGCTCAGCGGAGAGGGGTTGCGCTCCTTGCGGTTGGAGCCGCCCGGCCCGGAGAATTCCTTCATGACCGCCCCCGTCATGCGCGTATCCAGCCAGATTTCGCCTGCTTCCACCTTGCGGATGCATTTGATCAGGATGTCGAGAGGGGCTTGCTTCATCACAATGCCGGAAGTGCCCAGCTTCATGGCCAGGACAAAGTCTTCTTCTTTCTCCGAGGAGGTCAGGAGAATGACCTTGGGTTTCTTCCGCTTCGGCTGGAGTTGCTCCAGCACCTCCAGTCCGTTCAGCTCCGGCAGCAGCAGGTCCTGAATGAGCAGCTCCGGGTTCAGCGCGTCCACCATCTTCATGACTGCCTTGCCGGTGTCCGCCTCGCCAATGACGGAGATATCCGGCTCTTGCGAGAGAAGCCGTTTCAGACCATCTCGGAAGATTGGCTGAGCGTCGCCAATCAGGACGCGGATTTTCTTACCCTTAGCCATATTCGGATTGTGTTGGAGCCTAGACAGGGCCCTGTCTTCTATCGATCGCCAGGCCGACTCAGTAGGCATAGGAATTCTAAGAAGATTTGCTCAGGCTGTCAACCGTCTCGGTCGGCTTGCCGGGCGAAATGGAGCCAATGCCATTTTTTGTTTGACGCTCCGCACGTTATCAGGCGTCATGTCAGGACCATGAATCCGGCACATCTGCATCTGCTGCTGAATCATATCCCGCTGCCCGGAACTTTGTGCGGGCTGGCGGGGCTGTTGCGCTTCCGGGGTCCGGCGAGCTGCCGCGCTGGTTTGTCACTGCCTGTTTGATCCTTTCCATTGTTGTGGTGGGAATTGTTGTGGTGGGAATGCTGGCATGCACCTCAAACCTGGGCGGACGGATACGCCACTCCGAGACCAGGCCAGGGTTCCAGTCTTCCGTCACTGCTGAATAAGTGCCGGTGCGTGCGAGGAGAGGATGGAAGCGTGACAAAAGCAAAGGGATGCCTGCCGTCAGCTAAGTTCTTGGTGCTGTGTTGGCTTGAGGAGCCTTGTGGAAATCCTTGTGGAAAACCTGTCACGGCACTTCTTATGGTCTCTTTGACCCTGCCAGTGGATTTCGCGGTGCCGGGCATGCTTGCCTGCTTCTAATCAGTTGAAATAATAATACTTATATTATTTTGGCAGGCCGTGCGGGGTTTGTTTTGTTGCCGGAGGCAGGCTATCTTGGCTGTGCGCCGCAAAATCCGGTTTTGCACAAATGTGCAGCATGAAATTCATCCAACGTCCCTGTTTTCGCGCCTTCCGATGGCCTTCAAGGTTTTGGAATGGAGAGATGGAAAAGGCGCGGAGAGGGAGGAACTAGTAAGATACAGAAGGGGTTCGGAGCCGTTTGCCGGATGCGCTACGGCGGAAGCGATTCACTTTTTATTGGGGATGAGGACCATTCGGTCCCGCCAGATGCTTTTGCAGCCGCCTCGCCAGCGATTGCGGCACCTCGGCATCCACGTCAATGTACCCGCCAACGTAGTCGCGGCGAAGCACGCGCCCCAGCCCATACACCCAGGAAAGCTGTTTTCCCTCCTGCTGCGTAAAACGCAACCGCACTTTCACGACAGGGTCCAGGAGCAGAAGGCGGTCGATGGCGTTGAGCAATTTCTCCATCCCTTCGCCGGTCTTAGCCGAGATGAACACCTCGCCGGCGTTTCCGCGCCGCGCTTCCCGCTCCTCCGGGCTGAGCAGGTCGGTCTTGTTCTGGACGCGCAGGCAGGGCTTGTCCAGGGCTCCCAGTTCGTCCAGCACCTTCTCGACCTCCTCCTCTTGTTGCGCGAGGTCTGGAGCCGAGCAATCCAACACCCTGACAATCATCTCTGCTTCCCGCACCTCCTCCAGCGTGGCACTGAAGGCTTTGATGAGGCTGTGGGGCAGGTTGCGGATAAACCCGACCGTATCGGAAACCAGCACGCGTCTGCGGGAGGGCAGCTCCAGCAGGCGCAGCGTGGGGTCCAGCGTGGCAAACATCTTGGCGGAGGTCAGCACGCTAGCCTGCGTGAGGCGGTTGAACAGGGTGGATTTGCCCGCGTTGGTGTAGCCCACCAGCGAGAGGGTGGCGATGGGCACGGTGGCCCGGCGGGTACGGCGGCGCATGCGCTGCACTCGCACCGTCTCCAGGGTTTTCTCCAGGATTTGGATGCGGTGGCGGATGCGTCGGCGGTCCACCTCCAGCTTCGTTTCCCCCGGCCCGCGCGTCCCAATGCCGCCGCCCAGACGGGACATCTCCACGCCCCGGCCCGCCAGCCGGGGGAGCATATAGCTCAGTTGCGCCAGCTCCACTTGCAACTGGCCTTCCCGCGTGCGGGCGTGCCGCGCAAAGATATCCAGGATCAGTTGCGTCCGGTCCACTACCCGGCAGCCGGCCACGGCCTCAATGTTGCGCTGCTGCGTGGGAGTCAGATCAAGATCGAACAGGAGCAAGTCAATATTCCCCCCCTCTACCTGCTGCCGAATTTCTTCCAGCTTGCCCCGGCCCACCAGCGTGGCGTGGTCCAGGCGTTCCCGGGTTTGCAGGATTTTGTCCGCCACGAAGGCGCCGGCGCTTTGCGTCAGATCGGAAAGCTCTTCCAGGGAGGCTTCCGGGTCCGGCCTGGGAGCAGAGGAGCGCCCTTTGTGGAATTTTTCCCTCACCCCCACCAGAATCGCCCGTTCCCGCAAAGCTGCCGTGGGAATGTTTATGCCTCCGGAGCTTTAGATGACTGGGAAGAAGGCTGGGTGGAGCGGGAAACGACCACGGTGGAGATGGCGTGCTTGAAGATCAGTTGTTCCTGGTGATTGGTTTCCAGCACCAGCGCGAATTTGTCGAAACTTTTGATTTTGCCCGACAGTTTCACCCCGCCCATCAGGAAGAGGGTCACCGAGGCTTTTTCTTTCCTCGCCTGATTCAGAAACGAATCTTGAATGTTCTGCGGGAATTTCTCCGCCGGTGGAGAGTCTTTTTTGTTCGGGTCGGACATCACTATGTATTCTACTTCGCCGCGCGAAATGTAGCAACGGAAACAACGGCACGGAAAAAGTTCCTGAAAGCCCGAGCCGCCAGGAAGTCTCCCTTGCCGGAACACTGCCCAAAACTCTTGTTTCTTAGGCCGCTCCCGGGTTTATAATCCTTCCCTCTCGCCGCAAACCGGCAGCCGCAGCCGGGAAGGAGCCTGCAAGAGAAATTCCCAGGGGAAAGCAATCAGCAGTGAAACGTCCTGCCGGAATCAGACAATCGAAGAGCAAGAAACGGGAAGCTCCGCCAAGCAAAGCAAAGCTGCCGCGCCGCCGTGGGAGGGGCCTCGAACGCAACCTCGGTGGACAGCTTTCGGGCCGGAAGGATTTTCGCGATCCGATCCGCGATGGGAAAAGGTTGGCTGAGGATGTGTATGGCATGGAACATCTGGCAGGCGACATCGCCCACGAGTTGCGACAGCCGCTGAGCGTCATCCAGAACATCGCCGCTTATCTGCGGGCCACGATTCCCGCTCGGAACGGGGCTGTTTTGAAACAACTGAAGACGCTGGAACAACAGACGGCGATGGCGGGGGAAATCCTTTCCAGCATGCTCGAGTTCGCCCGCTCCGGCAAGCCCACAATAGCGCCCACCGACCTGCATGCGGTCCTCAAGAATGTCCTTAGCCGCGCTGCCTTAAGTTCTTCGTCGTCCTCCTCGCGACTCCGGCTGAAACGGAGCCTGGCCCGGCGGCTGCCGCCGGTTCTGGCCGACCCCGTGCATGTGGACCGGATTCTCTCCAACCTGATTGCCAACGGGGTGGAGAGCATGCAAATAATGGAGAAAAGGGACGCGCGGAGGATTCTCTCGGTCGCCACCGAGGTCAAAGGCAGGCAGGTTGTGGTGCGAGTTGCCGACACCGGCTGCGGCATCTCTCCCGCCCAGGCAAGAAGAATCTTCGAACCATTCTTCACCACCAAGCAGGCAGGGACGGGCCTGGGGCTGGCTCTGTGCCGGCGGATGGCCGAGGCCAACGGCGGCAGCATCGCTTTCCAAAGCCGTCCGGGCAAGGGGACTACCTTCGAGCTGCGCCTGCCACGCGCCTAAGAGTCTGTGTAAAAGGAATCCGAGCCGCGAGAGCCTGCCCCGAGCCTTGTCCCGAGTGAAACCGAGGGAGGAGTCGAGGGGTGAGGAAGCGGACAAATAGCGTTTTTCAACAACCTGCCAGATGGATTTGCTCACAGATGCCTGAGAATGAGTGGCTGGCGCGTTTCTCATTTCCTTGCTACCCGTCCTTGTTACCCGGAAGGAGCGCACTCCGGGCAGGGACAAATTTCCCGCAGGTGATCGAAGGAGTAAAGGCCGGTGCTGTGGCCGTCGGTCCACAGGAAACGCACGGCGTAGCGGCCCACCGTTTCCGCGTTGGTCAGCCGCGCGGTCGGTTTGAACATGGGAAGCGCACTGGCCGGTTGCGAGGACGGTTGTGAGGAATGCTCCTCGCTCCGGCAACTGGCGCAGGGACAGTTCTGCCGCAGGTGGTCGAGCGGATAGTGGCTCTTGTGTCCGTCCCCCCAGGTGATGTCCACGCCCTGGCTCAGGGAGATGTCGATGTGGGTCGGGTCAGTGTTCTTTCCTGCCATGAATGGATTTTACACGCTTCCCCGGCAGATCGGCAATGTTGGGGCAGTATTCGTTCCCGGAGGGCTCTTAGCTTCATGGGGCAGGAGGGAGCACGGGCGGGGAAAGCAGCATCCTCGCCTTCGGTCGGACGATCTTACTTCCGTAAAGCCTATTCCCCAATCACATCGAAGACCGTCGGGCCCGGCGCTCGCGCCTTGGACCAGTACTCGGCCCAGGCAGCGCGCGCGGGATGGCTGGAATAAGCCTCCCTGGTTTTCAGGTCATCAAATTCGAGAATCAGGCCGTAGGTCCGCTCGGCATCGCCGTGAACCAGCGGCCTGCGCAGCTTGCCCACCCATGCCCGGCGCATTCCGGGCATCTCTCCGGCCATCTTGGCGGTCGCAACCCGTAAGTTTTCAAAGTCCTGGTCCGTGAAGCCGTCGGTGGGAGTCCAGGCAACGGCATGAATGGTGGTCTTCTGAGTGGTTCCCCCGGCCTGCCCGGCCACATATCCGGCCAGGAACGTCATGCCTGCCAGCAGCAAAAACAGAATTTTTCCGTGCAACATTTTATGCATCAGGTTACGCATCTTTACGCATTCCTCCTTCTCGCTACCCTTCCTTGCTGGCGAATCGCGCCGCTATTCCCCAATCACGTCAAAGTTGGTGGAGCCCGGCACGCGCACCTTGGACCAGACCTCGGCCCAGGGAGCGCGGGTGGAGTGGCTCGAATAGGCGACTTTGGAATCTACGTCGTCAAATTCCAGCACCAGGCCGTAGGTTCGCGTCACGTCTCCATGGACCAGCGGACGGCGGAGCTTGCCCACCCAGGCCCTTTGCAGTCCGGGCATCACCTCAACCAGGTGCTCGGTCGCCTTCTTGAAATCTTCAAAAGCCTGCGGTGTGGCGTTTTCCTGCGGCGTCCAGGCAACGGCATGAATGGTGGTCTTCTGAGTGGTTCCCCCGGCTTGCCCGGCCAGATACCCGGCCACGAACAGCATGCTTCCGGTCACCAAAAGTACGGTCTTTAAAAGCACGGGCTTTAAAAGTACGAGCTTTCCATTTCCCAATTGACGCATATGGATATTCCTCTCCTGTAGGTTTTTTAGGATACCGGTGACACGATTGTACTCGCGGGACGGAAGTCGCCGCCAGTTATTTTTGCCGGCTGCCTGCGGCCAATAGGCAGGGTTAGGCGAGGTTGGAGCATGGCAAACAAATGGTTCGCGGTCTTGTTGGAGACCGGCTCCAGTTTGCCACGCTCCACGCTCATCCAGGCACGCGCGCCCAGGAAGGGAAGCAACAGGTGTTCAGTCAGACGGTCTGCTGAGGCGTGCTTACTCGCCCAGGATGTCAAAGGTCGTCGTGCCCAGCACGCGCACACGGTCGTAGACCTCAATCCAGGCGTCGTGTGCGGGGTGGTCCGCATAAACGGCCAGGGCTGCCTCGTCGTCGAACTCCATCGCGACGCCGTGAGTCCGTTCGCTCGTTCCCTGCGTGAGCGGCAAACGCAGCTTGCCCACCCAAACTTTCCTCAGGCCGGGAATCTTGCCGACCATATCTGCCGTCGCATTCTTAAACGCCTCGAAGTCCTCTTCCGTGGCTTCCTCGATGGCCGTATAGGCGAAGGCGTGCATGAGCGCTTTTTCGGTTGTGCCCGACTGTGCCGTGGCCGTCTGGTCTGTGGCTATCTCCTGTCCCACCTGGCAGCCGGCCACAAATAACAAGCACCCGACAACCAGAGACAATTTTCTCCCGCCAATCAGTCTTCGCATGAGTCCTCCCGTGTGTGATATGTGATGGTGGAAAGATTCTACCAATATCGAGAGGCCGGTTTCCGGTTTTTTTCGAGTGACGAGCCGGGACGCGGCGGCGGAGGCGGAAGATGGAGGATGGAGCCTAGTGCCATTTCATAATTGCTGTATAGCTTTCCAGAACGCTCGGGAAGCCCCAGAGGGGCGCAAGAGTTTAGCCCACGGTGCCAGCCGTGGGTGGGAAAGGCCATGCCGGATCAGCCCCGGAAGGGGCGCCGGGAGGGGTGAAAGAAGAGGGCCGAAGCGTCTTGCGCCCCTCCGGGGCTTGGGGTAATGCCGCCCCCCGTTGTCCCAGGGCTTACGCCCTGGGCTAGGTTCTGCCGCCCTTACAGGGCTGTGAAGCACTCTACACCAACTCGGAAACGGGTCTAGCGCGGGAAGCGCACCGAATCGAGCATCTGCTGAAACACCGGCTCCCAGTCGGCGAAGTCCCGCTCCGGCGCGATAAACACAATGTACCAGAGCCCTTCGGGCCGGAAGGTGGTCGCGATCCAGTTGACCTCCGTTTCGTTTCCGATGGGGGATTGCCCCAGGGCCGTCACGGATAGCAGTTCCTGGCGGCCGCTGGACCTTTGCGGGCGGCGGATGACGCGCAGGTTCGGGTTGCTTCGTTGCAGCTCGCGGATCAACTGATCGGTGGCAGCCGAGAGAGTCAGTCGCCGGCCACGCTGCTGTTCCGGCTCATAAACGCTGACCAGGGCGCCGTAGGCAATCGCCTGCAAATCGTCCTCGCCTACCCGGATGATTCCCTGCGGGGGCACCATCGTGAGCATGGAGGTGCCTTCTCCGTAGATGTCCCAGTTGTCGGGGTAGCCGATGCTGAAAAAATCCGCGTTGAAGTACTGGAAGCGCCGGGAGGGCTCTTCCGGTTGAGACGGTTCGAGCGCTTCGGAGCGCCGCTGTTCGGCAGGCTCCGCATCCGCCAGCTCAGAGGCCCGGCGTTTCATCCGCTCGAATTCGGAGTTGCGGTCGCTAAAACTCTTGCGGGGTCCGAGCGACGGGAGCAGCTCCATCACGTCCGTCTGCCGGTTTCCCGGATTGGGGTGGCTGGAAAGAAACTCCATGCCCCGGTTGCCGCTTTCCGCCTCGATGATCTCGAAGAACTGCGCCATGGCTCTCGGATCGTAACCCGCATCGTATAGCATTTGCGCGCCCTGCTGGTCGGCCTGGCGCTCAGCCGAGCGAGAGAACTTCAAAAAAACCGAGTTGAGGCCAAAGCCGATCCCCAACTGCGCCAGCTGGCCTCCGATTCCTCCCCCGGAGAAGATGCCCCCCAGGATCGCCAGCGGGGCTTGGGCCAGCATGGCCTTGGAGGCCTGGTTGGTGGAGTGGCGCAGGGCCACGTGGGAGATTTCGTGCGCCAGCACGCCGGCCAGTTGCGCTTCACTATCGGCCGCCAGGATGATTCCGGTGTGTATATAAATGGGGCCGCCGGGAAGGGCGAAGGCGTTGATTTCTTTTGCGTTCACCAGGCTGAACCGGTAAGGGTAGCCGTGTCCGGGAGCAAAACCGGCGAGCTTCCGCCCCAGGCGGTTGATGTAGTCGTTCAACGGGGCATCAGAGACCATGACGAGTTCTTTTTCCATTTCCGCCGCGGCGTCTTTTCCCAGTTGTATGTCTTGATCGGGCGTGAAGGTGTTGAAGCCGGGTTTGTGCTCCACGCGAGCGTGGAGAGGGATTGCCGCCAGAAAAAAAACCCACAGCAGCAGCCCGGCCGCTCCCGCGAAGGTTCCCCGCGCGCTTGCGGGTCTTGCTTTCCGTGGATGGAACACTCTATACACAGTCGTCACCCTCTATACACAGGCGTTACGCGGCAAAAAGGAAGGCGCAGAGCCTGCACCTGGAATAGGCAAATTTTGCCTCCGGGCTGCGCGTTTTGCAAGCGGAATTTTTCTGAGATGCTGGTTGGAAGCTCTGGTCTGAGGGTCTCGTTCGCAGTCTCCTGTTGTCAGGTTCCTGTTGTCAGGCTCCCATTGTCAGTCTCAAGGCCCGGAGCTGTTGGAGTGAGCCTTCGGGCCTTTTAATGACTCCCCGTACGGGGTAGGGAGACCTCCGCAGAACGATTCCTTGCTCTGGCAATCCGGGAAACCGACCCGTTGCGGGAACGGGCGGGTCTGGCCTTT
>JADFGZ010000135.1 GCA_022567475.1 Acidobacteriota bacterium
GTCGGAACGCACCCGCTCTCCCCCGTCGTAGTTGGCCGCGAGGTTCGGATCGAACCCAATCAGGCTGGGTAGTTGACCCTCTCCACGATTGACCTCGTTAACAATTTCCTCGTAGTTGATTCCCTCGAGGAGTTGTCGCCGCAACGGAACATCCGCCGCCGCGCAGAGCCGCTCCACCTGGTCGAGGAACGAGTCGGAGATGAGTTGCAGGCCCTTCTCGATCAGCTTGTTGTGGACTTTGCGCTGCCGCTGGATCTCCTTGGGCGTCTGAAATTGTGCTGGAAGACCTGTCTCGAGCTGGCGGAATCGCACGTCGTGAAGCCGCGCTGCGTAGACATGGTTGCCGGTGATGCGCCCTTGGGATTTCGAGCACAGCTCGATGGCGCGGGCCACGGCCCAATCTGAGCATTGGGAATTATCAACTGGAACGAGAACTTCACTGTACATACCCCCACCCTTCAGCAACGCCGGTGGCTTCCACCACGGCAATAACTTGACTTCAGCAAAAAACCGGGCTTGGAGGCTGCCTCACGGCACTAGATCTACCTGACCGGCTCCGCCCGATTTTTGGCGCGATTATATAGCCCTCGAACCATCTGTCAAGACCGCTTCACGGCACGAGTTGCTTGCCGTCACCATCCCAAACCGTGAGAGCGTCAACCGGACACACCTCGCACGCTCGAAGCAGTCTCTCGCACCCTACCGACTCGAGATGCTCGCCGAACACGGCGATGTCGTCAGCATCCAGCTGGAACCCCTCCGGGGCCTCGGTCACACAATCGCCAAAGCCTACGCAGAGACTTCGGTCGATTTGGATTTTCAGCCCTGCGATCGTCCGCTCGTCAATTTCGGACACTACATCGCCTCGAGCCCGAGATCCGCACGGGCTTCATCCATGACGGCGGGAGTAATCTCGGCAATCCCGTGTTCGCCCGCCCACTCCACATAAATCCTCTTGACCATGCCCCGAACGAACTTGGGCACCTTGGTCAGCCGTTCCTCGCTCTCGGCGCTCCAACGCACGCCGCCGGGTTTGCTTGGTGCAACATCCTCGAACGCATCTTCCCGGCCGATCATGGAACTGCGCGTGAGTTCCATGGGCTGCTGGTCCAGCGTCCGTCCGCCAATCTGCACACCGAGGGATCCCACCAACTGCGTTTCCATGGGATTCGCCAACATAGCCACCTTGTGCCCGCACTTCGGACAGCTAAATGATGCGCCGAATGTTCCGTCGCCGGGTTCTTGCCTCTCCTCGAACGTCATCTGCTCGTCGCAACCGACGCATAGGAACTTCATGCCAACGCTCCCCAAAAAAGGTTCTTCCGGGAATTTCCGGGGCAAGTGATTGGAGGGACGATCATAGACCCTTCCATCCCACCCCGGATGAGCCACGGAAACCACGGAAAGCACGGACCCCCGCACAACCCCCTGACCTGGGGTTCCCAACCGCACCGCCCCGGTGTTGGGACTTAAAACTCGCCCCACGCGCGCGACCCTATTAGCCGCAAGAGACCCGAGCCGCCTCCGAGCCCATTCGCCGCCGCTACCCGCTCCAACGCGCAGCTGCTGTAGTACGCCGAGCCGCCCGTGTGGATTTCGTTCTCCTCACCCCTTGAGAGAGCCGCTCCATAGAGAGTGCCACCATTCTCTAGCTCTATCCACTGCTTTGACATGACCAGCCCGTAAAATTTCCAGGGGCTTTTGCCAAATTTTCCGGCATGGATTGCGGGACCCGCTGCCGTGCTCCGCAGCTCGGGGAACACAACCAGGCCGTTTTTGGAGATGAAATGGGGTATTCTTCCCAGCAGCTCTCGCGCTTGCGAACGGCGGGGGTAATTTAGCTTTTTCCGAAAAGGAATCATGAACAGCCAGGCTCTGGAAGGCATTGTCGTAGTTGGATTTACCGCTTTTGCGGCGGGGCCCTTTATTGCGAAATACATGGCCAATCATGGCGCGTTTGTCATCAAAGTGGAATCTGCCAGTCGTCCGGAAGGCTTCCGGACACATTATCCTCCCTTTAAGGACAACATCCAGGGCTGGAACCGATCCGGCGTCTTTGCCATGAACAACGACTGCGTCTATAGCGTCGGTTTAAACCTAAAGGTGCCTGCCGGGGTGGAGACGGCTAAAAAGCTGGTCGCCAAAGCCGATGTCGTCGTGGAAAACTTCACGCCCGGAACAATGCGCAAGCTGGGGTTGAGCTACGATCTGCTCGAAGGCATCAATCCGAGGCTCGTCATGCTGAGCACATGCAACCTGGGGCAGACAGGCCCCCGCGCGAAGCATCCCGGTTTTGGCTCGCAGCTTACCTCGCTCAGCGGATTCACGAACCTGACTGGCGAGGCTGGCGGCCCCCCGCTGCTCATTTACGGCCCATACATCGACTACATCGCCGTCGGCTACGGTTATATCGCCATCCTGGCAGCGCTCGAACACCGCCGCAAGACGGGCCGGGGCCAGTATATCGACCTTGCCCAGTACGAAGGAGGGACGCATTTTCTGGCCCCCGCGCTGCTGGAGTACCAACTGCTCGGGACCAGCCCCGGACGGCAGGGAAACCATCATCTGGAGGCGGCACCTCACGGGGTCTATCGCTGCGCGGGCGAGGATAGCTGGTGCGTGATTAGCGTCATGGACACTAACGACAACGACGCCGAGTGGAAGCGTCTGGTCGAGGCGATGGGCAGCCCGGCGTGGGCCTCAAGCCTCCGCTTTGCCACCCAGCTTGCGCGCAAGGAGAATGAGGCGGAACTGGACAGCCACATTGGGGAGTGGACACGCACTCGCAATGCCCAGGAAGTGATGGAGACCCTGCAAAAAGCAGGCGTCCACGCGGGGAAGGTGAATAACATCCCGGACCTGTTTACCGACCCGCAACTGGCCCACCGGCGCTACTGGCGTCCTGTTGTCCACAAGGAAGTCGGACGGCACCACGCCATGCTGCCCGCCTACAATCTCTCCGCCACGCCTTGCGCCGACCCGCGCCCGGAACCTTGCCTCTGCGAGCACACCGAGATGGTTCTCGAAAAACTTCTCGGACTTTCCAAAACTGAAATCGATGAGTTGGCCAGCCAGGGCGCAGTTGAGTTGGCTGAGTCTCTCACACCCACCACAAGCAAATCCTAGACCCGTTTCACAGATGGTGTATAGCAGTGCCGCAGTGTCGGCAACATCCACGGAAACCCGCTCCCTGACGGTCGCGGCTCGGATTCGGCCTATACGGGAATCGAAAACCGAGCCACGAGCGTAAGCGAGTGGGTGGCTTCTTTGATTATCGAATCCTATACACCTTTTGTGAAACTGGTCTAGCGTGGGTCACGGGAAATAATCCCGGACGATCTGGAACGGTGTTAGCTATTCAGGGTAATGCCGAGGGTTTTCATCTTGCGGTAGAGGTGGCTGCGCTCCAGTCCCAGCAACTCCGCCGTCCGGCTGACGTTGCCTTTGTTTGCTTCAAGCTTTCGCAGGATAAAGTCTTTTTCATAAGCGGCGCGGGCCTGATGCAAGGTGGAAGCCTCCGCGGCTGCCGCGCGCCGGGTATTGTCCCGGTACAACAGAGACGGCAAATGCTTTTTCTGGATCAGCGGCTGGGAGTTCATGATGACGATTCGCTCGATCAGGTTCTTCAATTCCCGAACGTTCCCCGGCCAACCGTAGGCCACGAGGACCTCCATGGCCTCCGGAGCCAGTTCTTTGGGCTTCCGTCCGTAGCTCGCGCAAAATTCCCGCAGAAAATGTTTCGCCAGCAGAGGAACATCCTCCACGCGCTCCCGCAAAGGCGGGACAACGAAGGGCACCACGTTCAGACGGTAAAAAAGGTCTTCGCGGAAGTTGCCCCGGGCAATTTCCTCCTCCAGGTCTTTGTTGGTGGCGGCGATCACGCGCACGTCCACGCTGACGCTGGTGGAGGCTCCCACCGGCTCAAACCGCTGTTCTTCCAGAGCCCGCAGAACCTTGGATTGGGTCTTGAGGCTCATGTCGCCCACTTCATCCAGGAACAACGTCCCGCAGTCGGCCTTCTGAAATTTCCCCACCTTGTTCTCGAGCGCCCCGGTGAAGCTTCCCTTGACGTGTCCGAACAGCTCGCTCTCAATCAACTCTTCGGGAATGGCGGCGCAGTTGAGTTCCACAAAGGGGTGCTTGGCCCGGAGGCTTTGCGTGTGGAGGGCGTGCGCCACCAGCTCCTTGCCGGTCCCGCTCTCGCCGTAGATCAGCACGCGGCCGTTGGTGGGCGCCATCAGAGCCAACTGCTGCCGCAGCGCCTTGACCGGCACGCTCTCGCCGATGATGCGGTAGCGAACTTCCAGTTGGTTGCGGAGCTGGCGATTCTCATCGAGCAACGTCTGGTGCTCCAGAGCGTTCTTCACCACCACCAGCGTTCGCTCAATGGAGAGCGGCTTCTCCAGAAAATCAAAAGCTCCCAGTTTCGTGGCTCGCACGGCCGTTTCCACCGTGCCATGCCCGGAGATCATCACGACCACCGTCTCCGGATGCGTTTCCTGAAGCCGGCGCAACACTTCCAAACCGTCCAAACCGCGCATCCAGACATCGAGCAGCACCAGGTGAAAACGGTCCGTCTCCAGAGCCCGCAGACATTCCTCTCCGGTCGCTACGGCCAGCACGCGATATCCTTCGTCTTGCAGAACCGCCGAAAGGGATTGCCGAATTCCCTGTTCGTCGTCTACTAAAAGGAGTTGTCCTTTCATGGCAAGCATCTGTTAGGGGCAACCGGCAGGAGCGAAGCAATGAATCCCGGCGGAGACCAGTCTGTACCGGCGTTCCTAGCGCGCGCCGGATTTTGAATCCCTCTAGGCTGCCAGAATCGGCAGCTCGATGATGAAGCGGGCTCCCGTCGGCTGGTTTTCTTCTACCCGGATGATTCCACCGTGCTCGGTGACAATCCGGCTGACGATAGCCAGACCGAGACCCGTCCCGCGATCCTTGGTGGAGAAATAGGGCAAAAACAGCTTCTCCCTTTCTTCCAGAGTTACTCCCGGGCCCGTGTCCGCAACAATCACCTCTACGACCTCCCGCTGCGAATCGGTTCGCGTGGCAACCACCAACTCGCGCAGGGGGGAGGCCTCCATCGCCTCGGCAGCGTTATCGATTAGATTAACAAAGACCCGCCGAAAGTGGTTGGCATCCACTTGAACCAAAGGCATCGGGGAGGCCAGTTCGGTGCGGATGCGAATTCCGTCCAGGCGTCCGTCGAACAAACCCAGGGCGCTTTCCACAATCTGGTTCAGATCGGCTGGGGCGGGATGCGCTTTGGGGAACTGGGCAAATTGAGAAAAAGTATCCACCAGATGCCGCAAATTTTCCACCTCTTGGTCGATCAGAGCGCATGACTCCCGGATCACCTGGTTGAACTCCGGCGAGTTCTCCCGGGATTGGGAAGGCCGCTTCAGCCACAGGTTGATCCGCTCGGCTGAGAGCGCAATCGGCGTCAGGGGATTTTTGATCTCGTGGGCAATGCGCTGGGCCACCTCGCCCCATGCAGCCTCTTTCTGGGCCCGCAGCAGGTCGCTCAGGTCCTCCAGCACGATGACAAACCAGCTGGTGTCCGTGCCATTCTGCGCGGAAGCAGGCGGCTCCCCGGCGAGGGCTGCCACCGTGACGGCCAACTGCACGGCACGGCCGTTGAGTTTCAACTCCAACTGGCGCGAAGCCTGCCCCACGCGCACCGCCCGCTTCATCAGGTAATCCAGCTCCCGCATATCCTCCGGAGAGAAAAGATTCGACAGAGGACCGACCGCGCTCAAGTCACAGTCGAAAAGACGGCGCGCAGCCGTGTTGCTTCCGAGAACCGCCCCTTCCTGGGAAACGGAAATCACGCCTGTCGGAATGCTTTCCAGAATCGCCTCCGTCAAGCGGCGTCTCTGGTCCAACTGCGTATTCATCTGCTCCAGATGGCTGCGGGATTTTTCCACCTCCGCGCGTCCCGCGGCCAGCTGTCCCGTCATCTCGTTAAAAGACTGGACCAGAATGCCTAACTCATCGGCGGCTTTCGTCTTGATCCGGTAATACAGATTGCCGCGAGAGACTTCACGGGTTGCTTCGGCAAGAGCCTGAATGGGCACCGTGACCTGCCGGGACAGGAAGAGAGCAAACCATGTGGCAATGAACAGAATCAGGAGAGTGAGCAAAAACAGGATGGAAATGTATGTCTGGCGCAGGGTTTTTCGTTCCTGGCTGAGTTCTTCATACAAGATGCTTTCTTGACGCAAGCGGGCCGCGCTTTCAGAGATTTGCGCGGGGATTCCCACCCCCACCACGACAGCCCCGGCTTCCTCCCCGGCGATCTGCAAGGGCGCTTGAGCCAGCACATAGCTCCGGGCGCCGAATTCGGCCAGCGCCGAGGAAACCTCGCCGGCTCCCAACTGCTGCCTGTCCGGAAAAGCAGCGGCGAGGTCCGGCAGCTCCGAACGGAAACGGCGCTCCAACAACAGCTCTCCCGCTGCATCGAGCACCGCAACGTAATCCATACCCTCGGGCTGGCGGATCGTCCGGAATCTCTGCTCGATCCCGGCCCGCCCATTCCCGCTGGCAGCCCCCGCCGTTTCCAAATCCAAAGCCAGCATTCTGGCATCCGCTTCCGCCCTGCTCCGAGCGAATTGCTCCAGCCCATCCACGATGGCGTTTACCTCCCAACCGATCGCCTCCAGGGGACGGCTAAACCATTTATCCAGGGTGCGGTTGATCAGACTGTAGGAAAACAGAAACAGGAAGCAGACCGGCAACAGCGACAGGCCCAGCGCGCCGCAGACCATCTTGGTTTTGAACTTGGACCCCAGCTGGTTGGCCCGCCGCTCCAGGTAAAGTTTCAGAATGCTGCGAAACAGAATGAACCCGAGGATCACCAGGCTGAGGAAAATAATGGTGGATAAAACAAACAGCAGAATGGTCTGTACGGAACCGCTCGGGCTGATAAAAGAAAGGTTCAACGATGTCAGTCCGAAAAGACTGACCACCAACACCAACAGCACGATGCTCGCGGTGATGATAAAGCCCGGTCGCATCCTTAGGTCGGGCATATCCACCCTCCTTCCGAATGGCAATTCAGTATAGCACGGCGCCTGGAAACCAGGCTGTGCGTGGTAGCCATTCCTCCCTGCGGACATTCCGAAAGGGAATATCCCATCCCGGAGGCTCTCTGCTATACTCCGGTTGCTCTGTAAACTGATGAAACTCTCTCACCCGTCCGCTGCCCGGTATCTTGGCAACCGGCTTCTCTACACGCTGCCCGTCGTTTTCATCGTCATCACCCTGGTTTTCTTTTTGATTCACCTGGTTCCGGGAGACCCCGTCCAGCAGATGCTGGGAGAGGGCGCGCGGGCGGGCGATGTCGAGCAGATGCGGCGCGCCTTGGGCCTGGACCTGCCCCTGCCGGCGCAGTACAGAAATTATTTGGCGGGGCTGCTCCGGGGAGACCTCGGCACCTCCTTCCGCTTCAACTCCTCTGTAACAGGCATCATTCTGGCTCGCTATCCGGCTACGATGGAGCTGACCTTGGCGGCGCTGTTGGTGGCGCTGTTGTTTTCGATTCCCGCCGGAGTCGTCTCCGCCGTGCACCGTGGCCAATGGCGGGACCGCCTGCTGGGATTCGTCAGTCTGCTGGGGCTCTCTTTTCCGAACTTCGCCTTGGGCCCGTTGCTCATCCTGGTCTTCGCATTGCAACTGAACTGGCTGCCGGTCTCGGGCCGGGGAGCGCTCGCGCACCTGATCCTTCCCGCGCTGACGCTGGGCACGGCGATGGCGGCGATTCTTACCCGGATGGTGCGCGCCTCCGTGCTGGAGCAACTCGGCCAGGACTACGTGCGAACCGCCAGGGCGAAGGGCTTGCCCGAGCGGGTAGTCCTGTACAAACACACACTGCGCAACGGGTTGATTCCGGTGGTGACGCTGGTGGGCCTGCAATTCGGGGCCTTGCTGACCGGCGCCATGGTCACGGAAACGATCTTCTCCTGGCCGGGCATCGGACGGCTGACGCTCGAAGCCATCCACGCCCGCGACTACCCGCTGGTGCAAGGATGTTTTCTCGCCATATCGGTCACCTACATTGCGGTGAATCTGCTGACCGATATGCTGTACACCTTGGTGGACCCCCGCATCCGCCAAGGTTGAAATAATTCATTGAAGTAATTCTTTGAAGCCAACAACCATGGTTCGCAATCCACTCACCCTGTTTAGCCTTGCCATCATCGGGCTACTGCTGCTCTGCGGCCTGGCAGCTCCGCAGCTTGCTCCCCAGGACCCTGCGGCGCAGGAGCTTCCCAGCCGGTTGCTGGGTCCGGGCGGCGGCCACTGGTTTGGAACAGACGAACTGGGCCGGGATGTGCTTTCGCGCATTATCTTTGGCGCTCGCATCTCGCTGCAGGTGGGGATCAGCGTGGTGGTGATCTCGCTGCTGGTGGGATCGTTGATCGGATCGTTGGCCGGCTTTTACGGAGGATGGCTGGACCGCTTCATCAACGTGATCGTCATCAATTCCCTTCTGGCCTTTCCCGGCATCTTGTTAGCCTTGGCGTTCGTCGCTTTTCTCGGTCCTGGGATTTGGAAACTTGTGATCGCGCTTTCGATCGGCGGGTGGATCGGATACGCGCGGTTGATTCGCGGCGAAATCCTGAAAGAAAGAGAGCTCGACTATGTGCAGGCGGCCCGCGCTTTGGGGGAGCCGGATTGGCGGCTGTTGATCTACCATATCTGGCCGAACATCGTCTCGCCGGTCATCATCCAGGCGGCCATCGGCCTGGGGGGGGCGATTCTCGCCGAAGCTACGCTGAGCTTCCTCGGCTTGGGGGTTCCTCCTCCCGCGCCCAGTTGGGGGACCATGCTCAACGACGGCCGCGCCCATATCTTCGACGCCCCGCACCTGATCGTCTTCCCTGCCCTGGCCGTGATGCTGGCCATCCTTGCCTGCAATTTCCTGGGAGATGCGCTCCGCGACTACCTGGACCCGCGATTGAATAAGGAGTTTCTGTAAGCGGGAGGCAACTGGCCGCGAGGAAAATCAGTGCGTTAGAACTTGGCTTTCAAATACCCTTTCGGCACGCCTGTGCCAAAAACCTCTTCCACGATACCCTTGAACCAGTTGAAAAAACTAACCCCTCAGCGGGCAATTCGCCTGTTCCAAAACCACATGTTTCCAGCACGCCCACTCCTAAGCCACTGCCAACAACGCCCTGCTGAGCGATGAAACCGGTTGGTTTAGAGTATATTATCGGGTATGCCCGTATTGCCATACCACACGCAACTGGAACCGCGCGGTGATGCAGTGATTTGGCGCTTTCTGGATATGGATAAGTTCCGAGACCTCATGGCGAATCAGGAGATGTATTTTCGCCGGGCTGATCTTTTCAAGAAGGATGATCCGAACGAAGGTCTGCCCACTGACGATTATGTCCGAAACGTCCGCGGGCTGGTCAAGTTTGATCTGCATGACGAATTGACGCTGAATAACGACCAAGCCTTTGCCCGCCAGAACAGTGAAGGCTATTACCTAAGCTGTTGGAGTCTCTACAAAGGAAATGCGCTTCGCATGTGGTTCACCTACGCTCAAAACGGAGTAGCCGTCTGTTCCCGGCATGAACTCCTAAAGGCGACGCTAAATGGAATGCTGGACGAGATCCATTTGGGCCAGGTTCGGTACGACAACGAGGAGATGACCGGGTACAACACTCTTCAGTGCATTTATACGAAGGGTCGAGGTTTTTCTTGGGAGAACGAAATACGGGCAGTCCTGTGCAGCAATGACCCAGTAGCTGGACTAAATCGGCACTATGACCAAGAGAATTTCCCTCACCGCGAGCCTTTGGATGAGTTGAATCCGCTTCACAAATGGGTACACGATCACAAACGACGTCACATTGATCTGAAATCCCTGGTAACGTCCATCTATGTGTCCCCGTGGGCGACCGACGAAATGTTCAAAGAAGTTGAGCACTGGGCGAAGGTGCGGAACTACGACATTCCTGTTGCTTACGACCAGAAGAACGCCCTAACTCCGACCCCCGAGGAAATGACGCAACGCGGGTGGACAACCTAGCTGCGAGGTGGTCTAGCGGAGAGTGAGCAGAAAAGATTTCCTTTCGGCCCACCGACCGAGGTTCAAAACAAGTCGCGACGTGACGGAACTTGGGTCCGATTTGGGCCCATTAACCACCGAATACCATATTATACCGTACTGCAAGGTGCAGAACCAAGCAAGACGAATCATCAACATAGCGTTCTGACGCTGGTCTCCGGGACCAAAGATCAGACGTTCCTCACTCCGTTGGGGACCAGAACTCGTCAACAATTCGTCAACAAAATTCGGCCATTGGGGATTGATTTCGGGATCATAGAAACACCGGAAAGCAAGGCGGGGAAAGGATGTTATAGCGGTTTCACACGGGCACCGAAAAGGAAACCTACCTCTCGCCCGGCACGGCCTCCCCGTGTTCCAAGCGATCCGCAATCAACCGCAACGCCAGAGCTTCTGCGGCGGCCATGGCCTGCTTCTTGGTTCGTCCGTAAGCTGTCACTCCGGGCAAGGCGGGAATGTCCGCCAGCCAGCGGCCATCCTTCTCGCGGTAGAACTTTAACTTCAGGGTGAATCCCTGAGCAGCGGAAACCTTCGGCATGCCATTATCATCGCACAGATCGTTGCAACGGTGAACTGCGTCTTGATGCCTTTGACCAGAATCTCAGGCTACAGACAGATCGAAGCGGGTTTTGCTTCTAGCAGGTTGCTGAAAAACCGTTCGAACCC
>JADFGZ010000136.1 GCA_022567475.1 Acidobacteriota bacterium
GCGCTTTTTGCCAACAAATCACCGCGCGGCTCGCGGTTCCTGATCAATGGGGAGCCTACCGACAACCGCCTGGCGGTGGGAACCAAGGGCGTCTTGCGGCTGGAGATTGAGGCTTCGGGCCGGATGGCGCACTCGGCCTACCCGGAGCTGGGCGAGTCAGCGATTGAGAAGCTTTTGGAGGCGCTCAACCGGCTGCGCGGCCTCAAACTTCCTGAGGACGAACTGCTCGGCAAAACCACCTGCAACATCGGCACCATCCAGGGAGGGCGAGCGCCGAACGTGATCCCGGACTCGGCCCGCGCCGAGGTCATGTACCGTCTGGTCAGGCCCGGCGAAGAGTTGCGGCACGCCGTCGAACAGGCGGTTGGGGAACTGGCCACGGTTCAGGAAGCTTTGTACCTTCCACCCGTGAAGCTCGGAACACTAGATGGCCTGATGGACGGAATAGAAACCGCCGTGGTAGCCTTCGCCACCGACATTCCTTCGCTCACCGCCTGGGGGCAGCCTTTCTTGATCGGCCCCGGCTCGATCCACGTGGCCCACACCGCGAACGAAAAAATCTCCAAGGCTGAGTTGATGCAAGCGGCGGAGATTTATGTCAACATGGTAAAGACCCTGAAGAAAAACTAGCGGCCCGAAAGGCCGGGAACCGCCGTTTCGGCGCCCGGTGAAAAACTGCGGAGAATCGCGGCGCGAAAATGAGGCTGTCGCAGCGATCCCGTATTGGGCTGATGCCGAAGGGGCAGGTGGCAACTGGAGCAGGTGACAACTGGAGCAGGTGACAACTGATGTTACGCGTGGGAATGATCGGCTGGAGGGGGATGGTCGGCAGTGTGCTCATGCAGAGGATGCGTGAAGAAGACGCCTTCTCTGGTATTGAGGCGATCTTCTTTTCCACCTCGAACGCCGGGGGCCCCGCTCCTGCGGAGTCGGCTGACGGGGCGGTTCTGCGCGACGCCAGCGACTTAAAGAAACTGGCAGCCTGTGACGTGTTGATGAGCTGCCAGGGCGGCGACTACACCTCTCAAGTTTTCGGCCCCCTGCGGACCAGCGGCTGGAAGGGATACTGGATCGACGCCGCTTCCACCCTGCGCATGGAGCCGGACGCGGTGATTGTTCTCGATCCGGTCAACGGCGCTCTCATACGGGAAGCCCTTGCTCAGGGAACCCGCACCTTCGTGGGCGGCAACTGCACGGTCAGCCTGATGGTGATGGCTGTTGGGGCGCTCTTCCAGGCCGGCCTGGTGGAGTGGATGACGACCATGACCTACCAGGCAGCCTCCGGGGCAGGAGCCGCCCATATGCAGGAGTTGGTCCGACAGATGGAATGCCTGGTGGAGCCGACTCGCGCCAGCCCGTCTGAAACCGCCCTGGAGTTGGACCGGATGATGATTGAGGCACAGCGAACCGATTCGATTCCGACCCGTGAGTTTGGGGTGCCGCTGGCGGGCAGTCTCCTGCCCTGGGTTGACCGGGATATGCCAGACGGCCAGACCCGTGAAGAGTGGAAGGGCATGGCCGAAACCAACAAGATTCTGGGACTGTATCCGCAGGTGCCTGTGGACGGCATCTGTGTGCGGGTGGGCACGATGCGGTGCCACAGCCAGGGGCTTTGTATCAAGCTGACAAAGGATGTCCCGTTAAAAGATATTGAACAGATACTGGCCGGCGCGCACGCTTGGGCGCGGGTCATACCCAACGACAAAGAATCCACCCTGCGCTGCCTGACGCCGACGGCGGTCTCCGGCACGCTCATGGTCCCGGTAGGCCGCCTCCACAAGCTGAAACTTGGACCGAAATATCTGGGAGCCTTCACCGTCGGCGACCAGTTGCTGTGGGGAGCCGCCGAGCCCTTGCTGCGCATGTTGTCTATCCTGCGCAGTCACATAGGTTCATAACTAGGCGTTGATAAGCAGGCAATCGTTCAGATCATGAATCTCGCTCTCATCGGCTACGGCAAAATGGGCCGCCTCATCGAGGAGTTGGCCACCGCCCGCGGACACCGCGTGGCCTTCAAAGTGGACATTGACGAGAACCGCGACGGGCAAGCGCTGACCGAGCAGAACCTGCGCGGCGTGGACGTAGCCATCGACTTCACCACGCCGGAGGCGGTGGTCCGGAGCGTGGAGCGGGTGACGGCCCTGGGCGTCAATATGGTGGTCGGCACCACCGGCTGGATGAACCAGTTGGAAGCAGTTCGCAGCATGGTGGAAGCAAAAGGGGTCGGCTTTGTTTACGGGTCGAACTTCTCGATCGGGGTGAACCTGTTTTTCCGGCTGATGGAGGCCGCTGCCGCCCAGTTCCGCCAGCACTCGCAGTACGACCCGTGGATTTATGAGATTCACCACCGCGCCAAGCTCGACGCCCCTTCCGGCACTGCTCTCAAGCTGAAGCAGATCCTCGAAAAGGCCTACGAAGGCCGCGAGGTCTCTACCGCCAGCAACCGCGCCGGGGCAATACCAGGAGAGCACACGGTGGGATTTGACTCCGAGGCCGACACCCTCACTTTCACCCACACGGCCCGCAGCCGGCTGGGGTTTGCTTCCGGGGCGCTCCACGCCGCGGAATGGGTGCGCGGGAAAAAAGGCTTCTACGAGTTCTCCGATATTCTCTCCGGCTGAGCTGTTTTGTTCTTCGTTTTAGTTGACGTTTCAGTTGACATGGCTTTGAATTTAGGGGTCCTTTTTGAGAAACTGGACTTGACAGAGACCAAACGGTTTCCTAACATGCTTTTTCGTTCTTTCTGACCGAACAGCACTCAATCTGACAGGAGATAACAGGTGATTAAGCTTGACATCATCAATGAAGTGGTCAATCGGACCGGGATCACTAAAACGAAGGCGGAAGCGGCTGTAGAAACTGTCTTTGAAACCATGAAGAAGGCCCTGGAACGAGGCGACCGGATCGAGTTGCGGGGCTTTGGTGTATTTAATGTGAGGCCCCGAAAAACGGGCGTTGGCCGCAACCCCCGGACGGGCGCGGAGGTCAATATACCTCCCGGCAAAGCGGTGCGTTTTAAGCCTGGCAAGGAACTGCAATCACTGTAATCGTTGGCGCGCACGAGAGTTGCCCAGAAAAAAAGAATTCCATCGCAAGCGAGCCTGCCCGGCTCGCTTTTTTGTTGGCTCACTATTATTTAATCATGAGCGAAAAATCTTGGCAGCTTCCGGCGAAAAACCCTGATGCGCCTCCCCTCCCTGCCGGGGAAGAACCGTCGATGGCAGCAACCCGTGCGCAGCAGAGCTCCCCGCGACTCTGGCTGCCGCTTTGCCTGCTGGCATTGACAGTCCTGACGACGCTGGCCGTCGGGTCCCGGCTCGCCATCAATTACCAACAGGTCCGGCCTGCCTATACAATTGAATCGGACTTGAACCTCTATTCGGTTCTCATGTCTTTCGCCGGACTGCTGGCCAATCCGGCGCAACTGCTCCTGGGGATTCCCTTCTCCCTGACCTTGCTGGGCATCCTGCTGGCCCACGAACTCGGCCACTTTTTCACCTGCCGCTATTACCGTATCCAGTCCAGCTATCCTTATTTCATTCCCGCGCCCACGCTCCTGGGCACCATGGGGGCATTTCTCCGCATTGAATCACCGATCGTCACCCGCCGCGCTCTGTTCGACGTGGGCCTTTCAGGCCCGCTGGTGGGATTCGCAGTAGCCCTGCCCGTTCTGCTGTTCGGCATCGCCTCCTCGAAGGTAGTCCCCCTCATCCATACCGGCGGTGCGGTGGAACTGGGCAACCCTCCTCTTGTTCTGCTGTTGGAAGGTTTATTTTTTCCGGGAATCTCCCCTGCAAATATTTATCTTCACCCGGTTGCCCGCGCCGCCTGGGTTGGTTTGTTCGCAACGGCTATGAACCTGCTTCCCGTCGGCCAGCTGGACGGCGGCCACATCCTCTACTCGCTGTTTAGCAGGCAGCATCGGATGGTTTCGCTCGGCGTCACGCTGCTGCTGCTCGCGGTCGGACTGCTTCCCGGCATGTGGTTCGGATGGACTGTCTGGGGAGTATTGCTGCTGCTGCTCGGCCTCCGCCATCCCAGCGTGATGGACCCGGAAGCGCTCGGCAACCGCCGCCGATGGATGGGCGTGCTGGCGCTGGCGCTATTGTTGCTTTGTTTTACCCCTGTGCCTTTTGCGACTCACTAGAAACCCCTCCCCGGCGGGCCCGGCAATTCGCAAGGAAAGGCGCTCTATCAATTGCAGCGGTTTGGGATGCGATCAAGGATCGGAGCTGTTATGGTCCGCATGCAAAGCAGGTGGGGAACAATTTCATTAGGGCTGGCAGGTTTTCTTGTTGTTGCTTTTGCGCTCGGCTGGCTAAAAACCCTCTATTATTTTGACACCTTCGGCATTGGGCTCTCCTCACTCGAACTCTCATCGCAAGATTATTTATTCGAGAGTTGGTTTGTGCTCCAAAACGTATTCTTTTTCGTCCTGCTGTTTTGGTTTGTAGTGAAGACCGGCCGTTGGTGGGCCATCGTGCTCGGTGTCCTTTACTTCTTCCTTCCCATCGCGTCCCACTACGCCTTTCTCGCGGACCGGCAGTGGTTCGCGGAATGGCTGATCCACTACCGCCATACCTTGCTGAAATTTGTGCCCTTCGGCGTCTATGCCGTTGCCTGGTTGTTCGACAAGCGGAGCTTTCAAAGCCTCAAGAGTTTGTCATGGCCTCACAGTAAAGCGGCGCTGAGTCTCTTCGTCATTTTTATCTTGGCGTGGGCGATCTCTACGGCAAAGCATTTCGGCAGCTTCGACGCTAATCGCGTGCTGAGATCGCCGCAGCAGTATTTGTCTCGCGTAAAGCTGCACCCTGAGAGCAGCATTGCCGCGCAATCGCAGATTTCTGGTGAAGGCGAGCTTTACGTCATTTATGCAAGCCCGAGCCGGTACTTCTTATGGAATCACGAAGGGTTCCACTTCGCCGAGCCGGACCAACAGGTGCATCTGCTGGTCATCCCGAAGGAAGCGGTGGAGTGGGTGGAAAGCTGGAAACCGTTTCAGGTGCAGCCTGGGTCAGCTTTTTTTTAACCGCTAAATTGACACTAGGAAGTCTTACCGCAAACCAAATCACTGGAATGAATCTTTCGATCCCTGCCGCTTGGGGAAGGCTCTTTCTCAGCTCAACGACTGCGGGTCCACGTCGATGACCAGGGCAGCCGCCGGAAAGTTCTCGCGGCGGGCGAATTCCCGGCAAGAAACCAATATCTCGCGCAGCGTGTTGCGGCGGGAGGACTTGATCAGGAACTGGTAGCGGTAGTCCTTCTTGAGCCGATAGATGGGCGCCGAGGCCGGTCCCAGCAGTCTTACGCCCGGTTTCTGCAATGCCTCCAAATGCCGCCCCAGCCTTCCGGTAAGCTTCAGCGCCGTCTCCGCGCTGGGACTCTTGACCACCAGATTGGCCAGCACGGAAAATGGCGGGTAGTGCAGGAGCTTCCGGTAGCGCAGTTCCTGCCGGTAGAACAGGTCGTAGTCCTGCGCGGCGGCAGCGCGAATGGCGTAATGGTCCGGGTAGTAGGTCTGGATGACTACCTCTCCGGGCAAATCCCCCCGGCCGGCACGGCCGGCCACCTGGGTCAGCAACTGGAAGGTGCGTTCTGCGGCGCGGAAGTCCGGACGGGCGAGGCCGATATCGGCGCTGATGACCCCCACCAGCGTCACCCGGTGAATGTCGTGTCCCTTGGCGATCATCTGCGTGCCGACCAGGATGTCCAGCTCGTGATTCCGAAATGCAGACAGGATCACTTCCGCCTGTCCCCGGCCGCGCGCTGTGTCGCGGTCCAGTCTCCCGATGCGCGCCTGCGGAAAGTGCTCATGCAGGGTTTCCTCAATCCGCTCCGAGCCTTCTCCGACGAAGTAAATATGCTCGCTCGAGCAGTGAGGGCATTTTCGAGGCACGGGCCGCGCAAATCCGCAGTAGTGGCAAAGCAGGCGGCCGATCCTCCGGTGGTGGGTCAGAACGATACTACAGTTGTTGCACTGGACGGCCTCGCCGCAGCTTCGGCACAAGACGAAGGCGGAATAGCCACGGCGGTTCAGCAGGATCAGGCTCTGCTCTTTCTGCTCCAAGCGCCGGGCGATTTCCTCTTGCAGCCGCCGCGACAAAAAACCCGCTTTGCCGGTTTCGGCAAACTCCTCCCGCATGTCCACGACTGTGGTCTCCGCCAAGGGCCGCTCCTGGACGCGCTGCTCCAATGCAAGCAACTGATACTTTCCTTGCTCGGCGTTGTAGCGGGTTTCGAGCGCCGGGGTGGCGGAGCCGAGAATCACCGTGGCCCCCGCCTCACGCGCCCGCAGGATGGCGACGTCCCGCCCGTTGTATCGCGGCGCTTCGTCCTGCTTGTAGCTGGAATCCTGTTCCTCATCGACGATCACCAAGCCGGGACGGTCGAGCGGAGCCAATACCGCCGAGCGCGTGCCCAAGACCACATCCGAGCGCCCTGCCTTCACGCGCTGCCATTGAGCCGCCCGCTCCGCCTCGCCCAGCCCGCTGTGCAGCAGTGCCACACGGGAGCCGAAGCGGCTGGTAAACAGCTCCGCCATGGCCGGCGTTAAATTGATCTCCGGAACCAGCATCAGCACCGGGCGATTTCGCCGCAATGCCGTCTCCATGGCGCGCAAGTAAACCTCCGTTTTGCCGCTCCCGGTGACACCTTGCAGCAGCAGAACGGCAAACTTGCCGGTCTCCATCGCTTGCTGAATGCTCTGGAAAGCTTCCTTCTGCTGCCGTGTCAGTTCATGGCCCTTCCCCCGCTCAGGAACAACTTCCCCGCCCGCCCCTTCCTGCGGATCAGGTCCCGAACGAGCTTCGAGCGTCCGCTCCCAACCGATCCATCCCCGGCGTTCGAGCTTGCGGAGCATTGGCGCGGAGTCCCGCAGAGACTCTTGCCGGATACCTTTGCGCCGGGCCAGCCGGCTCAGCAACGCCAACTCGTCGGTGGAAGCCTTCTTGGAGAATGATTTCTGCTGTAAGGAGAGATGGAGGGCGCGTTCGCCTTGGGCGGTGAGAACTGCTTTCGTTGTTTTGCGGACAGCAGGGTTTCGCGGCAACAGCGCGGCCAGCGCCTCTCCCACGGGAACCTGGTAGTATGCCGCCAGCCACTCTCCCAGACGAAGCAACTCAGAGGAGAGAGCAGGCTCTTCGTCCATTGTCGCCTGGACAGGCTTGATCGACTTCCGCTCGATACCCTCCGGTTGCACCCCGCAACGCAGGACCACCCCCACCAGTTTGCGCGCCCCGAACGGCACAATCACGCGCATCCCCGGTTTGATTTCGAGCGGAGGAGGAACAGAGTAGAAAAACAGTTTGTCGAGCGGGACGGGAACCGCCACTTCGCAGAACTGAGTCATTTCCACAGGGTTCGGTAGCTGCTTTTACTGAAAACAAACAACTTATTGGCTTCGTTTCGCAAAATGTTACCTTTCGCCCAAAAACTCCACGCTCACCGGCGGAGGCACCGGCTCTCCTTGTTTCCGTCTCTGTATTCGCTCTAACTGATGCAGTGCTCGGTAGAGCTGGCGTTCCATAGCAGTCTCGTAACGAAGAATCCTGTCCATCGCCTCCGGTAAGCTGAAGCGGGCATGGTCGGTCTCCACCCGCAGATGCTCCTCCTCCAGCCGCGCCTGCAACAAGCCCTCCAGCGTTTTCTTCTCCTCCTCCAGTGCCTTCCGGAGGTTGCCCGGGAACCCTGTCGCCGCAGCAGCCCTTTCGGATGCGCCCAATCCGGCTCCTTCCAGCCTGCTGGCGCTGCCGAGCCGATCCCCGAAGTATTCTGTCAGCTTCTGCCGGGAGTCTTCCGAAAGTGAGCCGGTCTGGTCAGCCTCCGCCTGGAACTTCCCCAGGAGGTCCAAGAGAAACTCCACTCCAAAGGAATTCGATCTTAGCTTTAAGGGGCGGCCAGTCGCATCCGACTGCTTGGCGAATTCCGCCTCCATTGCGAGCGACAAATACACCTGCTTGGCGGCCCCCTCCCGGTCGTTCCGTATTTCTCCAGTCTCAGACCGCAGGACCCTCCGCAACCGCCAGTAGCAGACCGCAATCTTCTCAACCAGGATCTCCTCGAGGACGCCGCTGGGCTGGAGATCGTGACGGAGCTGGCCCAGTAGATTCCGAAATTCCGCACGGTTCTCCGCGCCCTCGCGCGCCGGAATCACCACCTCCCGCGCCAGAAGCCCATGCTGGAGGGCGTTCCATCGCGAGGCCCGTTTGCCTTCGGGAGTCCTCGGCCCGGTGGACCGCAGAGCATTTCTGCGGTTCGCTTGCGCCTTCTTCATTGAGGAAACTTCTTTCATATGCTCTCCACCGTCCGGCTCCCGAAAATGGCGGCAGGGGCATGGCTTCAGTCATGCCGATAGGCGGCTCCACCGGCGGGGCTTCAGTCCCGGCGGTAATTTTTGATTTTGGCCAATTGCGTCGTTTCGCTCATTTTTGAGACCGGCTCTCGCCTTCCTTCGCCAGTATGGGCTGCGTACCGGGAGAGCGTCAAACAATTCTCCCGAGAATTCCGAGAGAACCGAGAGAACCGAAAGGGTGGGTGTAGGTCAGTTTCCGGGACGGGTGTTTATAATGAGAACCGATCCACACCGCAATCGTGGAGGTGCCTAGTCTTAGGCCGCCCGCCAGGACGGTTTCGGCGGGTCGGCCTCAAAAGAGTTGGGGCGACGCGACACCGTTCGGCTCGTAAGGTGTGCGCGGTGTATCCGTGGTAGGATAACTTCATGCGACTTGTCGAAGCCCGTTACGAAAAAGGAATGCTCAAACCGACTGAACCTTTGGCTCTCCGGCCCGGCGAATCGGTCAATCTAATAGTTGTTCGGCGCGCCGATCCAAGCCGGTGGGACATCAATCGTCTGGCGAAGAGCGGGAATGCGGAAGACCTCGCGCTAGCCGAACAGGGCATCGAGGGCTGGGCAGCAAAGCTCGAAGAGGAGGACCAGCGTTGAAGCGTGGAGAGGTTTGGTAGGCTGACCTCGGACCTTACCGTTTCCGCGAGCAGACCGGCCGTCGCCCGGTGGTAATCTGGCAGAGCGACACGCTGACGCAAGTTCTCCAGTCCGTTCTCGTTATCCCTTTGACCACTAACAGGCAACGCGCCAACCTCGCAGGTACAGCCTTGATTGCCTCAACGCCGGATGGTTTACCGGAGGATTCCGTCGCGCTCACTTTTCAGCTAAGAGCCATTCCGAAGTCAGCTCTACAGGCAAAAGTACGAAGTCTGTCTGAGGATGAAGTCGCCGAACTCGAACTGGCTACGGATGAAGCCTTGGGACGGGTGGAACCAGAGAAGGCTCGCGGGTGAGCGCCTGGGGCTTAGAATGAAAACTGATCCACACCGCCATCGTGGAGGTGCCGTAATCCGAGCCGTCCCGCACTGCGGGATGAGGGAGCGGTTTCGTAGCCACCGCCCGCCATGGCGGTTGAGGCGGGTCGGCCTGAACAAGAGTAGGTCGAGGAGGAGGAGGAGATGCTTGTTGCGGTCACTGCCCAGTCCCGGATCGCGCAGTGCCAGCGGTCGCTGGTCCGCGCAGTGCGCAAGCATCTCCCGAAACGCGAAACCCTCACGATCGGACACCAAGGCGGAAGTTTCCTTGGAGAAGTTCACTACAGCGATGGCTTGTGGTTTTCCACCCACCCAATCACCGACTCTCCGGTGCCCCGTCACTGGAACGCGTTCGGCTTAGGGAAGCGAGAACGAGGGGCTCAGATCATCGTCGTGGAAATCAACCCGCCGATCGCGGGATACACAAAGCAGGTATCTGGTCTCTTTGCCCGCGACGATGAGACAGGGGACTATGCGTTGTTGCAAAGAGGGCGTATCGGCGGAGGCCGGAAAGGGATCGGGAAGAACGCGTTCGCGGATTGGTCTCGTGTTGCTTGGGTGAAGGTTAGCGCTCCCAATGGTCGTGTGGATGAGGTCATCTTGGTCGCCCTTCTGAACTCGCCCGACATCGCCGACCAGCTACTGACCTTTGTCGGTGAGGTTGCCCGCTTCAAGGAAGAGATCACCTCAGGTTGCCTTACCAGAACGCCCCGTGAGCCAAGTCGGCGCAAGGGCTTCGACCCGGAGTTCCATGGCAAGAAGAAGGGACACAGATCAGGTACGCTCGAGTATAAGAGCTTTCACGGATTGGTTGTGAACAAACTTGAGGAACGTGTACGGATCGCTCTCGGCGATACGGACGCGAACATTTTCAACACTCGCGCCATCGACTTGGCTGTCGAGGTAGGAAATGAGTTGACACAGCTCTACGAGGTGAAGTCTTCGGCGGACCAACAATCGATTTACACCGCAATTGGCCAGCTCATGTTCCACTCAGTGGGGGAGCCGAAAGCGGCGAAAACGATCGTCATCCCAGAAGGGGAACTGGATTCGCACATCGGCAAGACTCTGTCACTCTTAAGTGTCGCTATACTGGAATACCGGATTCGCGCTGGGAACGTTCAGTTCTCGACCTAACATAGCGGGGTAGCCACCGTGAGCGACTTTCTCGCCGTGGGCATTTCGGCAGAGTTTACGAACCCAAGTCCCCAGAGGGGAAGCTCCACAAATTGGAACTGCGAATTTGCCGAATTTGCCGTGATGGCTACCACGGCCCCCCTTCGAATGAACGCGGGGGATGAACCCCCATCCCGGCGATAGGGC
>JADFGZ010000417.1 GCA_022567475.1 Acidobacteriota bacterium
GACAGCCCCATCTTGACTCCGCCGTCGATCAGGGCCGAAATCACCATGTAGATGTAGGCCGGCCCGCTGCCCGAGAGCGCCGTCACGGCGTCCAGTTGCCACTCCTCGACGAAGACCACCACGCCGAGCGTCCCGAATATCTTTTTCACCAACTGGCGCTGCTCCGCCGTAGTTGCCTGATTGCCGGCCACCGCCGTGGCCCCTTCTTCCACTACCACGGGAATGTTCGGCATGGCGCGGAACAGGCAGACTCGTTTGCCGATCAGGGATTCAATCAGTGGGAGGGGAACGGCGGCGGCCACGGAAATGACCACCTGGTTCTCCCGCAGCACGCCCCGGATTTCCTCCAGGACTTTGGGAAGGATATGTGGTTTAACCGCCAGAATGACCACGTCCCTTCCGGCGGCGGCTTCGCGGTTGGCGCCGGGCAGGGCGCGCACCTTCCACCGCGTCTCCAGCTCCCGCCGCTTCTCTTCCTCCTCGACGGCCACCGTGACGACCACGTCCTGGGGCCGCGCCAGACCGCTTTTCAGTATTCCCCCCAGCAGAGCCGAGCCGATGTTGCCTGTTCCCAGGACGGCAATTTTCAGTCCCATATTCATTTTTCTTTTTTAGCCACTGAGTTTAGCCACCGAGGCGCGGAGAAAAAGAAGGCAGGAGACAGCAGCCGAAGAGAAAGGCCTGCTCCGTTTTTCATTCAGACTTCCTCGACTTCTGACTTCTGCTTTCCGCTATCCGCCGGCGATGGAGGGAATCAGCAAGACTTCGTCGCCGTCTTGAAAGTGATACCCTTCGCCGCCCAGGAAGCGGATGTCTTCGTCGTTCACAAAAACGTTCACAAAGCGGTTGAGCTTGCCGGACTCGTCGCAGAGGGACTTCTTCATTCCCGGGTAGCGATCCTCAAGGGCCGTCAGCAGTTCCTTCAGGTCGGCGGCGGTGAGCTCCACCGATTCACTGCCTCCCTTGCCCCGCACAATGGCCGCCGGAATTCTTACTCGGATCGACATAATCGTTGACCTATCCTTCCCTAGAACTTACAAAGCCCGTCAGGCGTCGTCGTCATCGTCATCCAACAGGCACGCCCGATGGCCGCACCGCGCGGAGAACCTGGGCTTCAAACTCCTCCAACCGGGGCCGGATGGTGACGCCGCGATCCAGATGTTCCTGGACCGCATCGAGCGTCTTCAGCCCGTTGCCGGTGATGGCGAGGACCACTTCTTCGGCGCGGTCGAGCTTCCCCTGCTCGAGCAGCTTCCGGGTCACAGACACCGTCACGCCCGCAGCCGTCTCGCCGAAGATTCCCTCGGTCTCGGCCAGCAGCCGCATCCCATCGACGATCTCCTGGTCGGTCACGTCCTCCCCGGCTCCGCCGCTGGTTTGGATGGCGCCGGCGGCGTAGTAACCGTCCGCCGGGCTCCCGATGGCAAGCGACCGGGCGATGGTGGAGGGCTTTTGCGGCGCGATCTCTTTCGTTCCGCGCTTCACGGCGGTGGTCACCGGAGAACAGCCCGTGGCCTGCGCTCCAAACAGCTTCACCGGAGAGGGCTCCACCAGCCCCAGCTCTCCCAGCTCCCGAAAAGCTTTTCCCACGCGGGTAATCAGCGAGCCGCCTGCAATGGGGATGACGACGGCTTTCGGAATGCGCCACCCCAACTGCTCCGCCACTTCGTAGGCAAGCGTCTTGGAGCCTTCGGCGTAGAAGGCCCGCAGGTTCACGTTCACAAATCCCCAGCCATGCTCTCCGGCAATCTGGGAACAGAGGCGGTTGACTTGATCGTAGTTGCCGCGAATCTTTACAAGCTTGGCGCCATAGATCGCCGAGCCCAGAATCTTGGCTTCCTCCAGATCGTCGGGAATAAAGACGTAGGCTTCCAGGCCCGCGGCAGCCGCGTGAGCCGCCACCGCATTCGCCAGGTTGCCGGTGGAGGCGCAGGCCACAATCTTGAAACCAAACTCGATGGCCTTGTTCATCGCCACGGCGACGACACGGTCCTTGAAGGAGAGCGACGGGGAGTTGACCGCGTCATTTTTGAGATATATCTTCTCGCACCCCAGCGCCTTGGCCAGCCTGGGGGCCTCGACCAGCGGTGTGAAGCCCACCGCACAGCTGCAAGTCGGCTCCCGGTCCAGGGGCAGCAACTCACGGTAGCGCCACATATTCGGCGGGCGGCTGGTGATCTTTTCGCGGGTGACTGTCCTCTTCCAGGCCTCCACGTCATAGGCGACCTCAAGCGGCGCCAGACAGTCGCAAATCACTCGCGGCGAGACCTTATAAGTGGCCCCGCACTCCCTGCATTCTAGCCCGGTTACGTAGGACCCTGTTTCGTCGAACAAAACCGCCTCCCAAAAACAAAAAACCTCTTCCACATGGAAGAGGTGTCAATTACTAGCAACGCCTCCCCCAACCTCATCTGCCCCGTACGGGCAGGAATTGGCACCGGCTGGCGCTTACAAGGACCGCCGGTTGTCGTGGCTTCTTCGGGCCTGTTCCCTCAGCCACTCTGGATAAGATTCAGGGGACTGAATCTATTCAATTGAAATGTAATGGTAAGCCCAACGGATGGGAGCTGTCAAGGGAAATTACTGCTGTGGAACAGTATGGCAGCAATAGGGATAACTGTTTTACCGGCACATACACAGCCGCCTTGTTTCAGCCCGCAAACAGCAGGCGCTCCGCCGTATCGTAGAGAATCTTGCGCTTGCTCTCCTCCGAGATAGGCAACTGGCAGAACTGCTCCGCGTTG
>JADFGZ010000137.1 GCA_022567475.1 Acidobacteriota bacterium
CAAATTCCCGTCATCGGTATCGGAGGGATTCTCTGCGGCGCCGACGCCGCTGAATTCCTGCGCGCCGGGGCGACCGCCGTGCAGGTGGGAACGGCTAACTTCTACGATCCGCGGGCGACCGTTCGTATCGTCCGGGAACTGGAGGCCTGCTGCCGCAAGGCGGGCATCCGTCACGTCCGCGAGCTTTCCAATAATTCCCAAGCATCAGAAAGAGATTCCCCAAAAAGCCGGGCATAACATTCCTTCCTTGCCGGTTGTTTTGTGAATGAGCCAAAGGAGGTGTTCGTTCGAGGATAACCTGGAGACCCTGCTGGACAAAAAGGCAGAGTGTCACGCAGACTTACTTGCCTGAGCCTCTAAAAATTTTTCCTGGCACTGGCGAGAGCAAAAATGGAGCACTTCGTTGTGGTATCTGGATTTTAAGGAAAGCTCGGTGGAAACATAGGTCCCGCACTGGGGGTCCTTTTTCATTTCTCCCGTAATCACTTTCGGTTCTGGCGAGGGGCCCCGGCCGCTTGACGAGAAGGAACTCTTTCTGGATTCTTGCATGCGGGATGCCCCGCCGGACAGGGCGTTCCACAGGAACCGAACCAGCCAGGCAACCGCAATAAAGAACAGAATCCGAAGCATGAGACGCTTGTCCGTTTACAGCAGAGGATAGGAAGGAATCAGAGGCAAAATAAAACTCCCCTCTGATATATTTATTGCCGACTGCTGCGCTGTATCCATGCGGGACAGAGGCGCAGCCCCTGTCCCGGTTCTTTAGCTCGTTTAGTCATTCGAGAGATCAATACTGGTGGTTACATCCCCGCTCATCGTGTCGATCAGGCTTTTAGCCGCAGCGGCGTTCGGCCCGTCGGGAGCCAGTTCGAGATACCTTTGCAAGGCCTCCACGGTGCCGGGCGCGGGCACCACAGTGCCGGTGGCGTTGTCCACAGTAGCCTGTCCCGTGAGTGTTATCCCCAGTTGGTAAAAGGCATCGGCAAAGTTCGAGTCCGACTCGGTGGCTTTGCGAAAGGCGTCGATTGCTGCGTCGACGTTTCCCGTGTTAATGAGCACGGCTCCCAGGTTGAAGTAGTAGCGTCCGCCATTTGCAGGGTCCAGTTCGGCGGCCTTTTCCAACTCCGCCTGCGCCTCCGTGATCTTGCCGACGTTGGCCAAAGCCAGGGCGAAATTGTTGTGGTAGGAAGGGTCTTCCGGTTTGAGCGTGAGCGACTTTTCATAGGAAGCTGCCGCTTTATCGTACCATTCCTTCTTTTCTGCCGAGTTGCTGGCCGTTGCCGCTTTTCCGCTGAAAGCCTCGCCGAGCTGGGCAAAGATCACGTGCTGCGTCGGGTCCACTTCCGCCGCCGCCTCGAACGCCGGAATAGCCATGTCGTAATCCTTTGCCGCCATGGCCGTCATGGCTTCCTCGAAGCGGCCGGCAAGCTCCTGGCGTTGCTTGATCTGTTCCGCTCTTTCCGCAGATAACTTTTCGATGGCTTCTATCTGTTCCTGGCTCAGCTCACCCTCAATTTGCACCCCGGCGGCGGCTGCCTCCGCCCGCATCCTTTCCTGCTGGAGATTGATGTCAACCTGCGCGGGTTCCTGCATGCGAGTCTGGATATTTCCGATGGAAAATTTTTGGCCGTTGCTCATAACGACCGAGACGGTGTAACGCCCCAGAGGCAGTCCGGCGTGGAAAAACTTTCCGTCTTTATCCGTCTTGAGCTCGTAGTGACCACGGATGTCTTCCCGGTCAATATGAACCTCGGCGCCCACAAACGGGGTGCCATCTTCATTGATCACGGTCCCTCTCATTTGGCCGAACTGGGCCATCGCCGGGTGGCTGCCCAGCACAATGAAAAGGCCTAAGGAAACAAGCGCCAACGTCTTCTTCAACATGGATTCTCTCCCTCCCCCTCAAGGGAAACGATGGACAATGCGCCGGAGCCTGTGACTGGAATTAGGCAACGGCGCTCGAACTCCGCGAGACGCCTTCTCAGGAAGCCGCATGCGGATGATAGCTTGGTTGTGCTGCGTAGGGGATGGCGTCTTTCGCTCCTGCCTGCTCAAAAGCACGCAGGCGGAGCGCGCAACTGTCGCATCGGCCGCACGCCATCTCCTGGCTCCGATAACAAGACCAGCTTAAATGAAATGGAGCGCCTAATTCAATCCCCTTTTTGACAATCTCCTGTTTTCGCAGTGTGATGAGCGGTGTCACAATTTCGATCCGCGTTTCCGGACGGGTGCCCGCCGCGATCAGCCGGTTATACACCTGGTAGTATTCGGGCCGGCAATCGGGATATCCGGAACTGTCGGCCTCCACCGCTCCAATGTAGATTCGGCTGGCTCCTATTGTCTCCGCCCAGGAAACCGCCGCGGCCAGAAAATGGGCGTTGCGGAAAGGCACATAGCTGGCCGGAATGTCGGCGGCATCCAAATCCGCCTCCCGCAAGGAAATGCTGGGGTCCGTGAGCGCCGAGCCGCCGATGCGCCGCAGGTAGGATTGGTCCACATGCAATCGCTCGGTGATTTCATAAAAGTCGGCAATCTGCTCAAAGGCGCGACGCTCCCGCGCCTCGGTGAGCTGTCCGTAGGATACGTGCAGGGCGGCCAAACGGCACTCCCGGGCGGCCATGGCCGTGGTGACACAGCTATCCATCCCTCCGCTGAGAAGAACAATCGCCTTGGGCTTGGCTGTCATCTTTTAGTTGGATGCCGGGATTTAGACACCGGTGGCCTCGGGGTCCCAAATAAACTTATGCAGTTGCAACCCCACGCGCACGGGAAGACCGTCTGCGAGAATCCATTCGGCCAGAGGGCGCGGCTCCATTTTCCCAAAAACAGGCGAGAAGATCACGGTCTCGACCTTGTCTTGCAGCCGGTGTTCCTGCAGGAACTCGCGAGCCCATTCATAGTCGCGCCGGTCCGCCAGCACGAACTTCAGTTGGTCATGCGATGCCAAATGCTCCAAGTTCTCCAGCAGGAACGATCCGCCCTCGCCGCTTCCGGGGCACTTGACATCCACAACGCGAACCACGGGAGAAGGGAGGTCCCGGATGGGGCGCTCTCCGCTGGTTTCAATCAAAACCTGGTAGCCGCCGGCCAGCAACCGGTCGATTAGAGGATAGATTTCCTTCTGCAGGAGCGGTTCCCCTCCGGTCACCTCCACCAATTTCACGGGCTTGCCTTCCGAGCGGTTGCTCATCTCCCGAACAGCCGCCAGGATTTCTTGCGCCGACATCTTTTTGCCGCCGTAAAACGCGTAGGCGGTGTCGCACCACACGCAGCGCAGGTTGCAGCCGGTGAGGCGAATGAAAATGCACGGCAGACCCGCGAAGGTGGATTCTCCCTGAATGGAGCGGAAGATTTCAGTAACCTGCATGAAGCCGTTGCCATCCGGAGGCTGTAACCCACAGAGGCGCGGAGGCATGGAGACCGAATAACATGGGAGCAAGCGATCCTGAAGTGTATTTCACGTATGTCTTCGCGTCTCTGTGTCTCGCGTCCTAGAAACCGGGCGGCGGGGGGAGCCGGTTACTGAGCCCCGCCCGGAGCGGGCCCCTCAAAGTAGGTCGCCGTCGTCGTGTCCGTTTCCCATACGGTCACGTATGACACATGCAGGGACCCGTCCGGGCCGCCTTGTTTCTGATCATTCCCGTTCGCCTTGGAGTGCGAGGAAAGCAGCCGGATGGTCTCCTCGTAAAAATATTTCGCCAGGTTCTCTGCCGAAGGGTTTAGGACGTCAAACGGCGGGATTTCATTGATGAAGCGGTGGTCGAGTTTCTGGATGGTCGATTGAATCGCTTCCTTCAGGTTCTTGAAATCGTAGAGCAGGCCGATGTGGTCCAGGGATTCGCCCGCGAGAGTCACCCGGATCTTGTAGTTATGGCCGTGCATGTTTTCGCACTTCCCCCGATAGCCTCGCAGCGCGTGTCCGGCGGCGAAAACTTCCTCTACGGATACCTGAAACATCTAGGGGGTTGCTCCTTGCTGAAAGAAACTCTCCACGTCGGCAACGTCGCGGGTCACGCGGTAGGGCGGCAGGCTCTCCAAAAAGAGCCGCCCATAGCCCTTTTTGACGATCCGCGTGTCCAGGATCGCCAGCACTCCCCGGTCGGCGCGGCTGCGGATCAGCCTGCCAAAGCCTTGCTTCAAGGCGATGACCGCGTCCGGCACCTGATACTCGAAGAAGGGGTTGCCGCCCTCATCACGGATGCTCTCGATGCGGGCCCGGACCACGGGGTCGCTTGGGACGGAGAAGGGAAGCCGGTCAATAATCACCGCGCTCAACTGCGCGCCCGGCACATCCACCCCTTGCCAAAAACTGCTGGTAGCAAACAGCACCGCTCCCGCCATCTCCGGGCTGCGAAACTGCTCCAGCAGGGCTTGTTTGGGCGCCGTTCCCTGCAACAGTAAAGGATACCGCACTTTGTCTTTCACCCGCTCAAATATCTGGTGCATCTGCAGGTAGCTGGTGAACAGGACAAAGGCGCGGCCACGGGAGAGTTCCAGCAGGCGCAGGACTTCCTCGGCGGCCCGCTGCGGGAATTCCTCGTTGCGCGGGTCGGGCATCCACTGAGGGATGTAAAGCAACGTCTGCTCCGCATAGTCAAAGTGCGGTTCCAGCAACTCTTCCCGCGAATAGCGGATTCCCAGCCGCGACTTCATGAACTCGAAGCTGCCGCCTACCGACAGCGTGGCGGAGGTCAGCACCACGGTGTCGGTCTGCTCAAAGAGCTTTTCTGAAAGGATGCGGGATACGTCAATGGGAGTCGCCTGCAAAGCGATCCCCCGGCTGCGCCGCTCATACCAAAAGACAAAACTGCGGTCCTGGCTCTCCAGCAGAAAGGTCAACTCGGAGCGCGTCTCCGCCAGCCTTCGCAGCAGGGGGTAGATTTCTTCCGGCTTGTCGCGGAGGGAGTTCAACTCGCCGTCGAGGCGCAAGAGGGCGTTTTGCAGCGCCGAATAGGCTTCAAAGTTCGTTTCCAGAAATCGCTCCCGGTCCTCAAATCCGAAACGGCCTTCCGCTGCCGGGAACAAAGAAAAGAACAGGTTGGCGCGCTCCCGCAGGCGCTTGAGCGACCGTTGCCTCGAAACCGAAACGAGGTCCTTGAACCGCAACGTCTGCTCGCAGTCCCTCACCAACTCCTCCATACGATGGTTGCTGAGGGAGATGCCGAAATAATTTCCTACAACCTCCTCAATTTCGTGAGCCTCGTCGAAGATGACGGCGCTATAGCTGGGCAGGATGCTGGCGTACTCGGTTTCTCGCAAGGCCAGATCGGCGAAAAACAGATGATGGTTGACGATCACCAGATCGCTTTCGAGCGCCCGGGCGTGCATCTCGGTGAGAAAGCAGCGCTCGTACTGGGGGCATTTCTGCCCGGTGCAAGTTTCCCGCCGCGCGTCCAGCTTGCTCCACAGCTCGCTGTTCTCGGGCAAACCCTCCAGCTCGGCACGGTCTCCGGTCTGGGTGTGCCGCTCCCATTCGCGAATCTGCGCGAACTCTTCCACCTGCTCCAGCCCCCGTAGGATCGGCTGCTTCTCCGCGTCGTAGACTTTTTGCCGGCACAGGTAGTTGTTCCGGCCCTTCATGTAGCAGACACGCAGGGGACGGCCCAGGTGCTGGGCGAGGAAAGGGATGTCCTTGTGATAGAGCTGGTCCTGGAGATTTTTAGTGCCGGTGGAGATTATCACCCTCTGACCGCTGGCGATGGCTGGGATGAGGTAGGCCAGCGTCTTTCCGGTTCCGGTTCCGGCTTCCACCAGCAGGTGCCGCTTCTCGCGAAAGGCGGCCTCGACCGCCTTCGCCATTTGCAGTTGCCCGGCCCGGTACTCGTACTGAGGATGGCAGCGTTCCAGCCACCCGCGAGGGCCGAAGCAGGAGTACATGTTCGAGATGGCGGTGGATGGAGTAGTCATGGTTCAGCGTTTTCGTGCCATCGGTTGACGAAGCTTTTTTTGTTTGCTTGCGTGGCGAGCGACCAAACTCCGGGCCATCTCCGCTGCGCGGCGTTTTTCACCTTTCCGGAGCAGGCGGAAAATTCTGTCGCTTGCCAGAAGCTCAAACACGCCGGGCCGCTTGCCGGCAGGCACCGATTCCAGAATCTGCGGCCTGAGCCGCGCCAGCAGGCGTGTCCATTCGGCGTATTCCGGCCCAATGCGTTCCTTGAGTTCACGACTGAGCTTCCGCGCCAGCGCCGGGCTCGCTCCGGCGGTGGAGACGGCGATTTGCAGGTGTCCGCGAACTGCCTGTGCCGGAACCAGAAAGGAGCCGAACTCCGGGGAACCGGCGCAGTTGACCGGGATTCCCCGGCGGGAAGCCTCAGCCGCCACTTTGCGATCAATTGCAGCCGAATCGGTGGCGCTGAATACCAGAGCCGCTCCTTTTATGTCGCTGGCAACGTAGCGTCGCTGCTGCCAGCGGATTTTGCCCGCCGCCGCGAGTTTTTTCAGGGCAGCAGACGCACGGGGAGCGACCACGGTCACTCGCGCTCCTGCCTGCAGCAGGGCTTTCACCTTGCGCTCCGCCACACGACCTGCGCCGACCACCAGGGTTTTTCGGGAATCGAGATTCAGGAATATCGGATAGTACCGCACAGTTTCGCGCTGACGGGCGGATGCCCCGTTTGAGGATAGCACAGCTTTCGCAGTGTTCCGCAGGAGCCACAGCGCTGGAGAGAAAGTTAATCTTCAGAGAGCAGCGGGTAAGCCACGAGAATTACGGCAAGCGACAGGACGGTAACTATCAACGAAAGGACTACGAATGGGGAAAGGGCTGGCAGCGAACTCATGACCGCCCAGCCTGCCAGCCAGTCGGTTTTCCACAGTTGTGACAACAGACCCGCTAGCAGCTTGGTACCCAATCCCTGGGCCTCGGACCAATTCCAGGTGAGCCAGCCTGCCAGAGCCAGGGCGATGGGAGCCAGAGCAATGGTTGCTTCGGAAATGACCTCGACTACTACCAGGGGTTTCTGGGCCCGTTCAGCGTGGGCGTGTATTTGAGAGAGGTGGGCCCTCCACCAGAGCAAACCGGCATCGGGCAAGAGCATATCTGTTTCCGAACGTTGAGCCAGGGCTTGCATCCACCGTGAGGTCTGCACAATCTCCCGGCAACTGGGGCAGCCAGCAACGTGAGCCGTGAGAGACTCTTCCCACTGATCTTTTCGGGCCGCTTTTGACACGGCTCCTTCTTGAGGGCAGATCACCTGCTTCATGAGCCCACCTCATTATTCATGTTTGCCTCCGGGGGCGAAACCTTTTTCTGTGAGAATGCCTGCCAATTTCTTGCGCGCTCGAAACAGCAGAACGCGGACGCTTTTTTCCTTAAGGTCCAACGCCGCGCCGATCTCCTGATGATCGAAGCCTTCCACATAGGCCAGCCACAGCAGCGCGCGCTCCCGGGGTTTTAGTTGCCGGAAGATGCGCGTCATATCTTCGCCGAGATCCAAATTTTCGGGAGCTTCTTTGCGGAACAGCGTTTTGAAGCTCCATCTTTGTTCCCGCTTCAGTCGCCGCCAGTGATCGGAAAGCAATGAAGTCGCCGTGCGGTAAAGATAAGCCTTCATCTGACGTTGCTCCAGCGCCGGCAACTCGGCGCGAAGAAACCTGTAAAAAGTCTCCTGGAGGATGTCATCCGCTAGGGCCGCATCGCCCGCCTCCCGGCGAATATAGGACCACAACTTCGGCGCCGTTTCCCGGTAGAAGTCATGGAACGTGGCTTCATCCATACGCTCACGCAAAGGTAAGCTCTCGGCCATGGCTGCGATATCTTCCGCAACAGCGATTGTCATGGCGTTGCCCGGCTGCATTATAATCCCCCACCCACATGCGAGAGGAGAACCTAGTTTTGTGAAGTCGGTTCGTTTTCTGTGATCGGTTCCTTGTCCCGGAGGAGGTCCCACTTTTTGGAGAGGCGGTAGGAGATTCCCGTCGAGATCAAGAATCCCACTCCCAAGGCCAGAAGGAGAACGCCAGGTAAAACGAAACCTCCTGTCCTCCACGACAATCCAAGCAGGCCCAGCCCAAGCGCCGTCAGAACCACGCCCGTTCCCATTGCCTTCAGGATTCGTTCTTTGGCGTTCACCTGTTGCGACCACAAACCTTCCAGGAGCCGCTGGCCTCCTTTGCTGCCCAAAAATGCGGCGAATTCACTGCCGGAGGTAAACTTGCCCAGTAACTGTGTGTGGAAATCCATCCGCGCCCGGGTCTTTGCTTGGCTGTTGCGGTATATCAGCCAGATGACCAATGCAATTAGGGCAAAGAAACCAAAGGGAGTCAGTAATGCCAGCACGCCGTGGAGCCACCAATCCGATGGGTTGACCTGCCCCATGATGCGGTCGATATGCTCCTCGATTTGTCCTTCGATCGCGTCTTCGTCGATCAGTTCTTCAATCTGCTCCTCGAGAGCCTCCTCGTCGATCTGCGATTCGACCTGCAGTTGGATCGCCTGGGCCAATTTCGGAACCGGTGTCAAATTCGGGTCCGGCGACTGTAGAAACATAGGCGCCAGCAGCAACATTCCCACGATCAATTGTACTGTCATGTCATCCCCCTCCCCCGTTCGGTCGGGCTATCCTTCAGAGCGGGTCTTTCCCCGTCCGCTGAACAACACAACCATCCAGGTTCTATTTCTACTGTCAGGACGTTTTCACTGCTTCCGAGGTTAACAGCGTTTAGGAAGGAATTTTGCAGCCACTATAGGGCAATCCAGCTACCGGGTGGCCAAGCGAATTGGCTCTATTTCCCTGCGTCGTTCAGTGACCAGTCGTAAGGAATGTAGCGGATGGAGGGTTTGCTGGACTCAATGTAGTGCTTCAATTCCGGCGAGGCGTGCAGGAGGATGTAGTCCAGGACGGAAGGATATTGCTTGCCGAGGTTTTCCCTCGCGTAGTTCCGAAAATCATCCAGGAACCAGTTGAAGATCATGGAAAGATACAGGCGGTTCGACTCCGGCTCCGGGCGCACGTTGCGGCTTTCGCCGATGAAAAAGCGCGCGGCTTGGTCCAGTTGTTCGTCCAGTTTCTCCGGCAGGAAGGGCTCGCGTGTGAGCTTCGGACAGGCGGCCGAGGCGCAGTTGATGGCGAAATGGATGCGCGGCTCCTGAAAGCGCGGGCGGAGAATCCCGTGCTCGATGTCGTTCAAGGTGTACTCGCGTCCGCCGACGGGAAACTTCAGCTTCCAGAAAAAACCGTACATAAAGCTGATTTCGCTGAGGCTCTCGACCGGGTAGTGGTCCAGGATGCCTTTCATTACGATGGCGTTGTAGGCGTTGATCCAGTAGGCGAGCTGATCTTGTCTCTCTGGAAATATCTCCGGGGAATTTTCCGGGCTGACCTGGGCCAGTTGTTCCATGAACGCGTCCAGATCGCCGCGGTCGGCCTGGAGCCGTGCATATTGGACGAATCCCCGCTCGGTCACGTAATTGTCGAGAACACGCGCGAAGGGAGAGTAATCAAAGGAGAGACTGGAAGCTTCCACGGAGACATCAGAAGCTTCAGCTTTATCTTTATCTTCCGCACGGGCTGCCCAGGGGTTTAGCAAAAGCCCGGTGACCAGCACAACAAGAAAACAAATTGCACGCCAACGCATTTTCGTATCACTACCTTCGTATCAGCGCCTTCGTATCAACAACTGGAGAATCAGGCTCTATGAGGTTAGATTAGCACAACACCTTTCGGGATGCAGAAATTCGGGGCCGGGATGCAAAAACTCGGGGAAGCGTTTGCGCCTACCAGTAGAGCCGGTAGGTCATCTTCATCTGGATGGCTTGATCCCGCTCGATGATGCCCGTGCCGCGGTTGCGCCTCTGATCGGTAAAAACGACAAAGAGGTTGCTGTCCCGCGCATAGATCAGGTGAAACCGCAGTTGCGTGTTGATTTCCTTGTCGCCCTGCTGTGTCAGGCCGTTCCATTGGAAGAAGGCATCGGCGGTGGCACGGGCCGTGATCGGCACGCTGAACCGCGCCTGCCACAGATGGGTGGCAAAGGCTCCTTGCGGAAGAGTGATGTCGTTGTACTCGTAGTTTCCCCGCAGCACCAAGTGAGTCGAAGCGCGCCATGTTCCCGAAAGGCCCAGCGCCGTTCGATCTCCGCCATAGAACTCTCCCCACTCGAGCTGGATTCCCGGTACCAGCGCGCGGCCCTCGAAACCCTGGTATTCCACCAGCCATCGGTTGAAGCCGTAGTCGTCGGGAGGGATGACAATCCCCCGGCGGGGATTGATGACAAAGGGATCGTCATCGGCGAGGATGCGCTCGAAATTGCGCGAAACCAGAAAGCGAAGCTGGTCGCCGGAATCCAGCTCATCGGAAACTTCAAAATTCCACTGACGCGTGTCCAGGCTGTCCTGCTGGTCCGTGAGGTAGGTCAAGTCCGCCGAGAAATTCACCTTTCGGACCCATTTGCGGTTCAAGCGCCAGCTTCGCCGCAGCTTCCCCGTGTGGCGGCGAATGTTGTCCCGGCGAACAAATCCCAGGGCGGGATTGAAATCTTCCTCCACCGAGAGCGTGCGGAAGCTGGCCTCCCACAGGTCCTCATCGTAAATCAAAGCGCCGGAGAAGGAGACGGGCCGCTCGTCCAGTTCCCGGTCATCCACCACTG
>JADFGZ010000418.1 GCA_022567475.1 Acidobacteriota bacterium
CGCTGCCCACAGGTCCATTATGGCGAGACGCTTTCCGGCATCGCCAAGAAATTCAAAACCTCCGTCAAGGCCATCGCGGAGGTCAAAAACCTGGACGCCGACGAGCGCCTCCAGGAAGCGGCCGAGTTGGTGATCCCGGTCACGCGGCAGCAGCCGCCGGGGGGGACCCACCGGATTCGTCCGAGGGAAACGCTCTCCGTCCTGGCCCGCCGGTACAACGTATCGGTCTCCCAGCTCATGACCTGGAATCAACTGGACAGCACCGTCATCCGGGCGGGCAGCCTGTTGCATGTGGGGCCGCCCACTGCGCCTCCACCCGGATCGGGAACCTACCGGGTTCGCCGGGGCGATTCTCTTTCCCGCATTGCCGGACGTTACAGGGTGACCGTCCCCCAGCTCATGGCCTGGAATCAGTTGAGCAGCGCGCTCATCCATCCTGGCCAGGCTCTGCGCGTGGGGACCTCGGCAGCTTCCAGCAGCGCCCAGCCCAAACCGGCGCAGGTCGCCTCGTCACGGTCGCGGGGAAGGGTGGTGCATCGAGTCCGCAAGGGAGAGTCGTTGTGGATCATCGCCACCAACTACAACACCTCAGTGGAAGTTTTGAAGCGCACCAACAGCCATTTGGGACGTGTCCTGCACATAGGCGACCGAGTCGTTATTCCTGCCGCGCGATAGCGCCTCCCGCCTGACGATAATTGATTTGCCTCCTCATCTCGTGTAACCTCTCATCAATAATTTCAATCAGCCGGGGGGGACAGCGTGGCCATTTCCGCGGGAACCCATCTGGGCTCTTACGAGATACTCGGCCCTTTAGGTTCGGGCGGCATGGGCCAAGTTTGGCGAGCCCGGCACCGGATGCTCGACCGCCCGGCGGCCATCAAGCTGATCCGTCCTGAGTCTTTGGGTCCTGAGGCAGGGGAGCAAGCCAAAATACTGCTCCGCCGTTTCGAGCGCGAAGCCAAGGCGACCGCGGCGTTGCGGTCGCCCCACACCGTCCAGGTATATGACTTCGGCACCACCGACGACGGCGCCTTCTATTACGTCATGGAACTGCTCGAAGGGTGCGACTTGAACTCTATGGTCGAGCAGCACGGGCCTCTTCCCGCCGCACGGGTGATTTATATCCTCCGGCAGGTTTGCGAGTCGCTGGCCGAGGCCCACCGCAACGGGCTGATTCACCGCGACATCAAACCCTCCAACATCTTTCTCACCGACGCCAGCTTCAAGTACGACTTCGTCAAGGTGCTCGACTTCGGGCTCGTCAAGCGCGCGCCGGGATCGGAGCGTAAGGACTCGCGTTTGACCGTCGATGGCGTCGTCGCCGGCTCCCCCGCCTTCATGGCTCCGGAATTGATCAAAGGCGCCGCTCCAAAGGACGAGAGAGTGGACATCTATTCCGCAGGGTGCGTCGCCTACTGGCTTCTCACCGGGCAACTCGTCTTTGAAGGCGACACACCCCTTCAAATCATTGCGGCCCATCTGGAACAGCAGCCGGACCCGCCGTCATCGCGGTCGGAGTTGGAAATTCCTGCGGAGCTGGAGCGGATCGTCCTGGCCTGCCTGGAAAAGGACCCCGGCCAGCGGCCCCAGAGCGTGGAGACGCTGTCGGGCCAGCTTGCCGCGTGCCCCGTGGATGAACCCTGGACCGAAGGGCGCGCCGAGGGATGGTGGCAGACCCATCACCCCCCGAAGGCCCCGGGGGAACGTATCACTGACGAGAGGAAGGCGCTTGAATGGGACATCACCGCTAAGCCAAGCCCCGTAACTGAGGACGGGGCCCAACAAGCCGAGGCTGGCTCTCAGCCCAAGACGGCAAGCGCAGCTTCGGCGGAACCCCCGTCGGAAGCGGAACTGGAGATGGAATTCACCCTGCCCCGCGGTTTGGCTCGGGCGCTGTTCCTGGTCACGCAAGTTGGCTATCTGGCCATCTACTGTGCGGCCCTCTATCAGGTCGAGGTCTTGGATCAAGCGCTGGATCGTATTCTGATGGTTTCGGCGGGGATCACCACGCCCCTGGTAATAGTCTCTGCCATGTGCGGGATCGCCGTGCGCCTCTACCTGCTTACGTCTGTTGGGCTGGACCATCCCGCCACGGGTTTGAAATTCCGGCGGCTTTTCCCGGCGCTGCTGATATTGGACAGCCTGTGGGCTGCTTCGCCGCTGCTGCTGGCGCAGAAGATTGGTTACGGAATGGCCTTGGCCTCTGTGGCGGCGCTGGTCTACCTGCCATTCGCACAGCGCACTTTGATCCAGAGCGTCTACCGCGGCGTGAAGCCCACCGACTCGTGGACATCACTAATCTAGTCGACTGCCACTGCATCCGCATCATGGGAAGGCAATCACGAGCATTGCAGGTTAGGGTGGGATCGGGATCGGTTGTGAGCACTTTTTGGAATCCGAAAGAATTTTTTCCCCTGGCGGGGCGCATTTTCACTTTGTTCATGGCCTTGCTTGTTGCACAGGGAGCCACGGGTGCTGAGCTCCAGCCCAGGACTTTGGCTGCGTGGGAAACCTATGTCTCATCAACCGAACGACGCATCGCGGCAGAACTGGATGACGGGCAAAGATTCCTAGCAGCAGATTTCCTGAATGAAACCGAATCGAACACCCTTCGCGCCCTTCTCAGCAACGGTCGAGTCTACATCCGAAAGATGGAAACAGCGGACGAATCCGGTCAAAAGATTCAGGTGAAGGCCGGGATGATCCACCATTCGTTCGGGTCGATCTTTGTT
>JADFGZ010000138.1 GCA_022567475.1 Acidobacteriota bacterium
AATGGGCATCCACCCCGTCCAGAGAATGCCCCGACGGAAACGCCCCGCCCGGGGCATTGATTTCAGATACCGGAAATTAGGAAACCCTAGAAAATTTCCGGAAACGAATAGGTTCTCACATTGAGTCCGCCCCCGACGATGACCTCCTTGTGGTTCGGGTTCAGCGCGAGGCGCATTCCGCCAATATTAGCTCCGGGATCGCTCAGCACCCAAATGGGAGGGATGTCGCCTTCATCCGTGACGCTCCAAACGGCGATCCCGCCTCCCGGACGCCCCCGCCCCCGGCGACGACCGTTCTCACCCTCCGCTTGCTGCGGCTCTCCCGGTCTCCTGACATTCCTCAGGATTCCGATGATCAAGCCCTTCTCCGGGATGATTCGGAGGTTATGGAAAGGGCCGTTCATGCCCGTCTTTGGCCCCTCAATGGTTCTTATGGGCTTCACATTGCCGTTGGCGGTCCGAGGGAAGATCATTAACCCGTCCCGGGTGGACGCAATGAGCAAGTTACGAATCGGGTCTATAACCATACCCCTCGTGTTAATCAGCCGGGTGTCCGGACCCCGGATGACCCGAATCGGAGCCACGTCGCCATTGGCGGTCCGGGGAAACACCAATATGTACTCCTTCTCGGTCACGTACAACTCGTTGTTGACCTTGTCCACGTGAACAGAGTAGTCCGGGTGCGCCATCTGCGTGCTCGGCCCCTGCAGAACACGGATCGGCGCCTCCTCTCCGTCGGCCCCTCCCCGGTAGGTCAGGATGGCCTGGGCATAGGGATTGGCGATCAGGATTTCATCATTGACATCATCGTACTCAATGTCGTGCATCGACCGGTTCAGCAGCGTTTTCTGTCCCGCAATGATCCTCTCCGGCTCGTCTCCGCCTTTCGCCAGCCTGGCGAAAGCCGCTATGCGCGGGAAGGCCACTCAGTTCGGCGCCAGAATCTGGTCCCGCTTGGTGTCGTAGTTCAGCGCCCCTATGTTCCCCAGCATGGCAGCGGGCGTGTTGGGAGGAGCGGCTCGGATGGTGCGGATCGGCGCGGTGTCGCCCGAGGCGGTGCGCCGGTACACCGTGGCCGAATGGTTTCCGAAGTTGGCCACCACGATCTCATCGTTCTTTACATCCACAAAAACGCCGTGGGGCTTATCCAGGTTCGTCCGTGGACCCTTCAGAACGCGCACGGGAGCCACGTTGCCGTTTGCGGTGGCGCTGAAGACGAGGATTTCGTCCGTCACCGTGTTGGCAACATACAGTTCCTGGTGCTCCATGTCCATGGAAAGGTGCGCCGGCCAGTTGAGCCGGGTGAGCGGACCCTGGATGACGCGCAGGGGTGGAACGTCCCCGTTCGCCTTCAGCGGGTACACCGTGATCGAAGAGGGTTGAAATTCCCCGGAGCCGGGAACAAAGTTCCTCCACGCATCAAATTGCCGCGGAATTTCCCATGTGCTTTCCCCTTCTTTCAGGGCCCGGGACCATCCCTGGTTGTTCCTGTTGCGGGATGTCGCGCCCCGGTTAGACACAAACATCACCTGATTCTTGGTGTCTAGGGTAATCCCATTCAGATCCATCAGCCGGGTATTGTCCCCTTCCAGGATACGGAGAGGCGCCTCCTCCCCCGTGGCCATCTTGCGGTAGACCACGACCGCCGGCGCATGGTTCAGCGTGAGGAAAAGCTCCTGGGCTTCTTCATCCACCACGATGCCTAAGGTGCGATGCGGGGTATGCAAAGAGCGATCAGCTTCCACGTTCCCTTTCGCGTTGCGGGAAAATACGCTCATCACGTTGTTTGTGTCACCGTTCACCGAATAGATGTCGCCGCTGCCCGGGTCCACATAAATGCCGCAGTTCATCTCAACATTCGTGCGCGGCCCGCCGATGACCCGCTTGGGCTCGGTCATGGCCGCATTGGGCGGGGTATTGGCCAGCCGGTCATACACCATGATTTGTTCCAGGCTCTCGTCCTGCAGGACGATTTCATCCCTGGCCACATCCACCGACACCGCGCTGAATGACGACCTGGGGTCTTGGATCACCCGTACAGCAGCTCGCTCGATATGGATTGTCTCTCTCTCCTGCTGGGGCGCTTGTGCCTGGACCAGACTGAAATGCGGAGCATTCAAAAAAAGTGGCAAAAGGTGGATCGCCAACACCCCGGAGGTGCAAAGAACCATGAGATAAAACACTTTTTTCAACATAACTTCTGTCCTCCCTTGATTGTCTCGGGTCTTGTGGTTGTCAGGTCTTACCCGCGTGCGTTTCGTTCCACCCTGCCGCGGGAAGATCCCGCAATCAGCTTGCTCCACCGTCCGCCAAACGAAGCTATCCGCAGCCGCTCTCAAACGCATTTCTGAGACAGTCAAGAGACGTTGGGCGGCGAGGCGGTCTGCTAAGGGCTAACATATTCGTTCCTGTAGATCGCGGTCGGCAACGCAGTCCAATCAAAGCGTCATCTTCTCCAAAAGTTCTCTTCCTTTTCGGCTGTCGCAACCATCCGATCAAGTCTGCTTACGCAACTCTGATTATGGGTGATTAGGCGATCCTCCCTCGCTTCGCTGGGAAGACACCCCATTGTTTCTCAATGATGTCTCTCAGTATCCTCCGGCAGGCGGCTCGCTGATCCCCAGAAGGGTGTTTATGCCTTCGCCGAAGGCAGGCTTTCGCATCATAAACTGGGAGCAGTCATATACACCGTTTATATTTTCGTCTAAATCCTTGTCCGGACTTAGCTTTAAGGATACGGTTGTTGTAAAGGGCCTAGCCAGCGCAATCGGGTCGGTGAGCGTTCTCTCGATCTCCAAAGTCTCCGCGTCAACGCGCCGGAATCGCTCCACGACGCGCAACTGGGTGCTGTGCTCATGACCCCCGGTGTCAAGCCAGCTCTCGTCCCGCAGCCCGATTGTATCCACGACCAGCGTGTCTCCATCCCACCGGCCAATCGAGTGTCCATTCCAGGTGAGTTCGAGATTCTTGGGATGTTCTCGCCCGTCCGTGTAGATGTAGCGTACCTCGTGATGATACTCGAAGAGCAGGATCAGCTTACTAGGGGTCTGAAGGATTTCGATCATGACTGGTTCAGCGCGGCTGCCGCCGACGATGATGAAGCGAGGAGGACCGAGCCGCACCAGACCGGCCGGATAACAGTGATACAGTGGGTCTTGGTCGAGTCGCACAATTTGGCCTCTATACACTCCTGGAGCGTTGGCGCTCTCCGGCCCCCTGTTCCAATTGAATTTGTCATTTCCCCACTTCGTCAGCTCCATAGTCCCCTTCGAACCGGTCTGACCCGCCATCTGTCCGCCTATTGTCTGACCCCCGCCAAACCAAGTTCCAGACAGGTCCGGTTTTCCATCCGCACCCTGTTGCGGAGCCGCCTGAGCGAACGTAGCGGTAGAGAACGCCAGCACGACCGCCAAAAAAATCCATCGGTTCTTCATGTTGATATTCCTCCGTTTCTTTTTCTCTGGTTCGATCTCGCTCCCTGATCCGTCAATCGTCCTTGGCTGCGCCGAACATCGCAGGCAATGTTTTCTCGAAATCCTCAAAGCAAGTGAAATTCTCCATGAGTTCCCAGTCCGGCTCCAGTTCGAACGGCATTTTTCCTCCCCATGGCTTTGTATAGACCTGTGGGTCGTCAATCAGGATGTCTATTTCCAGGGTGTCGTAGTTGACGCGCCGGAAGCGCTCCACAACTCGCAGAGCGTCGGAATGCGGATGCGAGCGATCGACGAGGGTTACGCCCTCTCCGTAGAAACCCGTTGTCTCGACCACCAGTGTCTCTCCATCCCACTTGCCGATTGAGTGCCCCATGAACGAATCAGGCGTTCCCTCCGGGTGTCCTCGCCCGTCTGTGTAAATGATCCGGGCTTGGCGATACGCCTCGAAAATCATGATCACGCGGCCTGGGACCTGAAAGATCTCGAAAGGGGAACGGGCGAAATACATCCGCGGCGTGCCGAAAGACAGACAGGCCGTGGGCGGGACTTCCGACAGTATTCCGGTTTCGCCATCCCAAGCTGCATCGTATTTCTCTTTAGCTTCAGGCTTCATCGGAGGCTCTCCCTCCGAAAATCCAAGAAGACGGCTGGGACGATACCAAATTCCAGACAGGTCCGGTTTTCCATCCGGTGTTTGCAGTGTAGCGCCAGCTCCCGTCGCTCCCGACGGCGCGGCAGTCTGAGCAGCCATCACGGGCGAGAAGGCAAGCACTGCCACAACCAGGATCAAACCAATTAAGCAATTTCGCATCTTGAAAGCCCCCCTTTGCCCTTTGGACGGACTTATCTAAACAGTTTGCCGGTTAACTTAGGGCAGTTGCAGGATTGATGTAATGCGAGGTGGCAGCCTATGAATGCTGATCTGTCAATGGTTCGGCTCCGGGAATATCCGTCATCTATACCTATTGCAAAAATGGTCTCAGAGGCCTGCCCAGCTGAAGTTAGCCTGGACCCTTGCAAATCGTAAAGGCAGCCAAGGCACTCCACGCTTTTAGTCTTTCCTACTCAGTCTCAGGTTCGTAACTTCCGAGTTCCCGTCCGTCGGGCGCCACCAGCTTCCTAAAGACCAGCATCTTGGCGCCTCCTTCCCATGGTGTGCCGATCACGGTAATCTTGTCCCCTGGCTTCAGTGTGTCCTTCTTCCAGCCTGCCCGGAACAACCTCTGTGGAGGGGAAGATTCGGCAACCCACGTTACGATCTTGCCGTGCTCGTCTTTTACTTCAAAGTAAATCAACACATGCGGATTGACAAACCGGAATCTAGTTACCGTTCCCTGTAGCGTGACCGGACTGTTTCCCTCGTAGTAATTCTCCGCGTAATTCCCCGCGGGGTCGGGTCTCAGTCGAGCAGTCCCGTGATGTGCGAACACTGCGGTGGAAATCATCAGAAGTCCCACCGCGGCGCCCAAAGAAACTGACAGCCTCTTCATTGCAATCCTCCCAGGTCTTATGCGGATCAATCCTATATTAGGCAAAAGAACTCGGTCGCAATCCGGTTCGTATGAACAGCGAACCCGAAGAAAGATCTGATGCTGAACCTAAGGCCAAACTGAATTATTGAAAACGAGCTACAAAACATCGACACAAACCCGGCCTCGCTCCGAGCGCCGTACTTTAGAGACGAGCCGGATCTTCCAAGAAAACATCCTCCGGTCAAAACCCTCGTGCGGCAGCCATTCGGAACCTCGTCTCAAAAGATTTCCGGAAAGTGGTAGGTTAGGATCGAATTGAGGCGTTTGTCGCTGATGATGATGCTCTGGTGTTTCGGGTCCAGAGCCATTCCGCGTACCGCCAGGAGTATACCGTCGGGGCCTCCGATCGTCCACCGCGGCGCAACATCTCCGCTGTCGTGGATGCTCCAGACACCCACGTAGCCGTTGGCTACGACGAGAATTTCCTCCCGGGGCGGATATACAAACACTCGCGCGTTTCCGCCAGCGAGCATGACCTTGGGACCGGCAATCACCGCCTTTGGTTTGACGTTGCCCTGGGCCGTGCGATCAAAAATCATAATCGCACCGCGGCCTCCCGGCTTTATTGCCGCTCCGGCAGCAGGGTTTCCCGTCACAATGAGCAGGTTGTGCACGGAATCTACCGCTGCCATACTGGCGTCGCGGAGGGCGTCCGGGCCTTTCAGCACCCGGATGGGAGCGGCATTGCCATCGGCCTCGCGGCGAAAGATCAGGACATGGTCATCCTCCGGAACGATAATTTCGTTGTTCGCCGGGTCAATCGCGAGCTGGTCCGGAGCGGATAACTGCGTAAGCGATCCCTGAATGCCGCGAAGGGGCGCCTCTTCTCCGTTCGCCGCTCCCCGGAAGGTCAAGATAGCCTGGGCAAACTGCTGCGGAACTACGATTTCATCATGGATCGCATCGTAAGCGATTGCATGCATGGTGCGGCCGAGCCGCGTGATCTGTCCCTCAATCCTTCGATTGGGTTGCATGGCTCCGTCCGCCAGCCTGGCGAACGCCGCAATCTGCGGATGAGCCACTCAGTTGGGTGTCAGGATTTCATCCCGTTTGGTGTCATAAGCGACTGCCCCCGGGTTGCCGATCATCAGCGCGTCCTCACCGAGCGGGCTGCTGCGGATAATCCGCAGGGGCGGCGTGTCCCCTTCGGCCGTGGCCTTGTAGACAGTGGCGGAGTGGTTGCCAAAACTGGTTACCCATAGCTCATCATTTACAGCGTCGTAAGCAACACCGGTTGGATTATCAATGAGGGTTTTGGGCCCTTTCAGAACCCGCAGGGGAGCGGTGTCTCCGTCGGCTGTCGTGCTAAACACCAGGATGGAGTCTCCCATGTCGTTGGCAACATAGATCAGGTCGCGTTGCGGGTCAAAGGCAAGTCCCGTTGGCCAGTTCAGTTGCGTTTTGGGACCTCGAATGATCCGCAGCGGGGGGGTGTTGCCCTGGGCGGTCGAGGAATACACCGTAATGGAAGGAGGAAGATGCTGGCCGGTGCCTGGAACGGGGCCATCCACGGGCCAATTGTCTTTAGGTTCTCCCCTTCCGTATCCCCCGGCGCGGGGATTGTACCCGGGCCGGTTCTCAAAAACCGAGCCGTGATTGGTAATAAAGATCAGCTTGTTTTTCGGGTCGACCGCCATGCCGTGGGGATCTGCCAGCAGGGTCCGGTCTCCTTGCAGAAGCCGGATGGGGGCTTCGTCATCCTGGGCCATCTTGCGGTATACCACCACGGCGTGGTTGTGCTGTATCGTGAGGAACAGTTCTTGCGCGTCCTCGTCCACCGCGATGCCAAAGGTCCCGTGCGGGGTGGCCAGCTCTCGATCCGGCGGGACGTTGCCCTGTGCCTGGGTGGAAAAGATTACCAGCGTGTCCTGCGTGTCGTTATTGACCGCATAAAGGTCGCCGCTGGCCGGGTCAATATACACCCCGCACTGGAACTCGATCTTCGTGTTCCGTCCCCCGATGATCCGCTTCGGCTCGGTCATGCTGGCCCCAGGCGGAGTGTTGTCCAGCCGGTCGTACACTACAACCTGGAACAGATTCTCATCGGTCATGACGACTTCATTACGGATAGGATCTACCGCCACGGAGCTGTAGGCCATGTACGGATCGTGGATGATCCGCACGGGTTTCCTTTGAGAGGCTGCCAGCCGTGTTGCCTCGTCCGGCGACGCTCCCTCCGAGCGCGCAGCAAGCCTTTCCTGTTGCAGCGCGGCGGCCAGACTCAGCGTGGCGCTGGCGGGCACCCACTCGCACGCCGGCCCCATCTCCGGCAGCGGCACAATAGAGATCAACCGAGGAGAGCCGGTCTGTCTCCTCTCGAAAAATGACAGGCCTTCCCCGGCGCCACCGATGGAGAGTAGAAGTCCCAGGATGACGCTGCATGCTCCCAGAATTCCAATCCAAGTCATCTTCCAGCGCCTGGAAAAATTCGGTGCCCTAAACACAGCCGGTTCCCTCCTTAGCTACTATTCATCTTAATTGAATTACGAAATTTCGCTCGCCACTCAGCAATGGTAATAATAAAGACTCTATACAAACCACCCTGCTGGTGCAAGGCAAAAGTATCCGGTCCTTTTCGTAGCAGCTCTCGTTTTAGGAGGTTATTGAAAAACTGGTGTATGGGTCCGCTTGCTGATCCCTCGGCTTCGCTCGGGACATGGCTCGGGGCAGGCTGTGAGGGAGCGGACAAATGGCATTTTTCAACAACAGGTTTTCAACAACCTGTTATGGAAGAAACCTTTTGTTGATCCAATCTCGCACGTAGTCATAAAAGTTCTTCACTGTGTTCGAATACTGTCCCGGATACGATTCACAAGGGACGCAGGGCGCTTGCGCGTGTGTAGCGCCTTCTACAACCACAAAATCCTTATCGCGGCTGCCCGAAAGCTCATAATGAATCTCATTGTCCCGGATAAAATAATGCGCTCCCATCGCAGCCACCAGGAGCGGCGCCCGGATCGTTGGCAGGTGACAGGGAGGAGAGTTGTTGCTGGAACAATGGTCAATGCCATCCATCGAATTGGTTGCCCGAATCGCGTTCGCGCTCAGAAAAGACCTGACCGTCAAGAACCGCGCGCCATTCGCAAACTCCGCGTTGAGCAGGACAAGCCAAGGATTCGCCAGCCGCACACTTTCTACAATCTGGGTCACAATGGTTCCGTCGTTCTTGAGCAATTTTTGCGGCTTGGCCGTGCGATGGTGGATGCTTGGGTCCAGTTGCATGAGCAGCGCCCCATTCCCTCTGGCAACAACGAAGGCGTCGTCATCCGGGTAAAGGTGCGTGCCCTCCCTCATTCGCGCGATCTTTTCCAGTGCCAGATCGATCAATTTGTTCATTCGGTCTGCCTGTCCCTTGAAGTATCTCTTCTTGAACTCTTCGGAATAGGTGGATGCCCCGCGCAGTTTGAAACCATTCTCAGGGTTAAATGGGTCGAGACTCGGATCGAGTTGATCGGGCCGGCTCTCGTCAGTCACTGCGGGGTTCAGCCTTCGCAGCGCGTTCGCCGGATTTCCCGGATGGGCGTCAACCAGTATGAGACCATCGGCGGGAGGGAGTCCGGCAAGCTCGCGGCCGCATGGGACCAGCTTCTTAGGTCCCTGGCACACCGACGGTCCGTTTTCCGCCACGCTCTGATAGAAGGTCATCGTAGCGCCCCCGCCACTGTAACCCCAGAGAATGATCTTCGCGATTCCCGGTTGTTTCCTCAGAAAATCGACGCCCGCCCTGACGTCGAGCGGTATCGTTTCAAACCGAACCAAAGCTTCGTTGTTATCAGAGCGGGGGTTCATGCAAAGGACAAGAAATCCCCTATGGGAGAGCTCGGTACAGCCGAGATAGCTCATAAAGTTTTGTGTGCGATGCATCACCAGAATAGCAACTCGGGGAGCCCGCTGTGGAGCGTCAGGCGAATACAGCGCGCCTTTGACCGACGCGGGCGCCTCCGCAAACTGAATGTAGCGCGGGTTGCTTTGCGCACGGGACCACGAGGCGGTTCCGAAGACAACGCTCAAAATCAGGACAACGGAACAGAGTCTCGTTGAGTTCATTTCCGACCCCTTCCTAAATGAGGTTTCGCTAAGCTGGGATATTCGATTTTCCCCATTCATTTATGCAAGCAACAGGGCGTCAAGCTGCTGATTTCGACCGACTCCCACCACACCAAGCATCTGGTAAATCTAAAGTATGGCGTGCGGATGGCCCGCCGGGGGTGGCTTGAAAAACGGGACGTGCTGAACACTTTGCCGACGGCAAAGTTCCAGCAGGCGATCCAGCGCCGCTGCTGAAAGTGCTCTAGTAGTCAAACGAGTAGGTGAGCTTGACCTGCAAGGAGCGGTCCCGCCGACCGTCGAACACCCCCGTAACCCGGCGTTCTACGTTGCCAAAGTCCTCGAACAAGGCCCTTCGGCCCTCGTTATAAACCAGAAAGAAATCGTCGCCGGGCCGGAAGATGTAATTCAGCCGGAAGTTGAATCCCAGAAAGGAATCGGCGCTGTTGTATTGAATCGTGGTGCTGGTGAGCCACTGATTGTTGAAGTTGTAGTTGACGCGGGCGTTGACGATGTGGTCGGTGAACGCTCCATCCTGGTCGGGGAAATTCCCGTCCTCATCCGTGGAATCGGAATAGGTTCCGGCCGGAAACCTGACCCGATTCAATGTGTAATGGGGCTCCACAGAAAGCTGTTCGCTCAGCCGCAGGCGAGGAAGGATTCGCAAACTGTGCAGCTCCCCTCCGAAGAAACCGTAATGCCGCTGCCAAAAGACGTTGCCGGAAAGTTTTCTGGCGGGGTTGGCGACATAACGGATCCCGGGATACCACCAACTGTAGGTCCCGGGGGGAATAACTACCCCCGACCGGATTTCGAATGGTTCCCGCAGCCGTTCCAGGCGCGTATGCGGCGACCAAGCCAGGACATCGCCGCTCTGAAAGCGAAACTCAAACGTATAATGGTTGACGCGCGTTTCGAGCTGGTTGTTCTGGTTCATCGTGTAGTCGGAGCGTGCCGAGATCGCCAGTTGGCGGATCAGCCGGCTGTTGGGGCGCGGCCGAAATGAAATTTGTGGCGTAAACTGGCGCATGTCCTTGCGGGGGATGAACCCCACATCATTTCGGAAATCCGGGCCTATCACGACCCAGGTATTCCCCAGGCTGAAGAAGTCGCTGTCCCAAGTTATCTCGCCGGAGCTCACCCAGTTGTTCCCCTTTATCCCGGGAGAACTGGATTTGCCCAGCAAGCCTCCAATCGTGAAATGTTGGAAGAAGACAAAGTTTACGTCTGCCCCAAAGACGCGGTTGAAATCGCTGCTCCCTGCTATCTCTCGGTTGATGAGAAAGCCCCCCACCGTAGACCGCGACAATACATCTCGTTTCACCCGCAGCACCCCGTAGTTACTGGCGGGAACGTCTTCCGATGGCACAGCCTCGGTCTGGACATTCAATATTCCTACCGTGAACCCTTGGGTCTTGCCGGTAATGCGGCCTCCCGCGATGATAGGCACAGGTTGTCCCCTGTGGGGACCGATCGGCCTGCTGTGTAAGAGCCTCATTC
>JADFGZ010000419.1 GCA_022567475.1 Acidobacteriota bacterium
GTTTCTTCACTGGCGGAAGTGCTTCCATCTCGGATCACGGGATATCAAATTAGGGAGGAATTTTGAAATGAAGAATCGCCTAATGGGCTCGATCATTGGGTTGGTCGTGCTTGCCTGTTCGGCCGTTGTGCTCGCTCAGACCGCAGCGGCTCAGGCTATACCACGGACACCGGATGGAAAACCGGACCTGTCTGGAACTTGGGCTGGCGGGGGTGGTTTCGATTCCGGAAGGTCGCTGCCTTTGGAGTTGACGAAGTGGGGAAAGGACAAATTCACATGGAACAGGGGGCCAGAGGCCGCCAATGCTCCAGGAGTATATGGCGGACAAAAGGTGCGAGTCGACCAAGATCCAACGTATCACTGTTATCCGGGTGGTCTGGTGCGGCTCGGTCCTCCTACCCGCCTTATCGCAACTGGCGGTGGAGGCTTGTACGAGATCATTCAGACCCCTAGTAAGGTGATCCTGCTCTTCCAATATCAGCACGAGGTGCGCCAAATCTTCACGGATGGGCGAGGACATCCCAAGAATCTCGAGCTCACCTGGAATGGACACTCGATTGGCAGATGGGACGACGACACGTTGGTTGTGGACACAATCGGGCTGCGGGACGAAAGCTGGCTCGATTCCGCGGGGCATGAGCATAGCACCCAGTTGCACATTGTGGAACGCTTCCGGCGCGTTGACGCGGAGACCTTGGAGATCGAGAGGACGATCTCAGACCCGATTGCGCTGGCCAAGCCCTTTACGATGGGCGTAGTCCTAAAGTTGAGTCCGGACAAGGATTTAGACGACAATATAAACGGTGGCTATGACTGCACTCAGTTTATGATGCGAAAGTCTGCCTTCGGGGAGGGCATAGGAGGCGTTATGGGAATCAGCGAGCCACCGGAGTGAGGATGCTGATAGACAGCTAAGGTATTTTCTCAACGAAGTGATGTGGATCGCCGATCATCCGTAATCATACTTGATATGGCGGTTGTGGAAGCCGAGCCGATAGGCTGAAGACCTGAACAAGGCAATGAGGGGCGTGTGGCCCTTGTCGGCTCGGAACTTTCAGCCCTGCCGGCGACCTCCGCTGGATTCGATCCTTGCCCTGCAAGGAGCATTGCGGGCTGATCCCTGAGACCGATACAAAGCATTGACGGACATAAGGAAATCGAGTATTTCCAGCGTGATTTTTGCTTATGAAAGGCCCGTGCCCCGGGGAATCTTCTCGGGTTACTGACACCAAGCGCGAAGATGCCTTTCGCTAGGAGGTGAAAGAATGAAAAGTATGCCACGAGCTGTTTTGGCTGTGGCTGTGGGAATGCACATCGTCGCGGGCTTGCTGTTTTCACACCACGGTGCGGTGATGTACGACAGGTCGCGTGAGATTACCCTGGAGGGAACAGTAACAGAATACAGCTTTTTCAATCCCCATGTAAAAATTCATTTCCAGGTGAAGACTAACAACGGAAACGTTGAAAATTGGACTGCCGAATGCGGTAGTTCGAGCATGATGCGCAGGGCCGGTTGGAGCAGGAGAACTCTCAAGCCAGGGGATCAGATCACTGCTTCTGGTAATCCTAACAAAGACGGCTCCTACGACATGCGTCTTACAAAGCTCGTCTTGGATAACGGCCAAGAGTTGATCCCGTGGAAAAACTGAGGAGTTTCAGAATGCGAAATCGCTTTATTGGTTCCATCCTTGGTTCCGTCCTTGCGATGGTGGTGCTTCTCTTCCCGCCCGTTACACTCGCTCAAGCCGTTCAGCCGCCAGCGTCCACACCAGACCTGTCCGGAGTTTGGATTGGGCAGACCCGTCACTTTAACCTGAAGGAGACTCCTCCGATGCAGCCTTGGGCCGAGGAGAAATACAAAGCCGTCCGAGAGGGATTGGGCCCAACGGGTAAAGGACGAAATGATTTGGACCCGGCGATTCGGGATTGTGTTCCGCACGGTTTCCCACGAATCTTGAATAACCCCGAACCGATGGAGATCATTCCAATCCCTGGCCGGGTGCTGATGATTTTCGAATGGGACCACTGGGTGCGCCAAATCTGGATGGATGGGCGGGAACATCCCGAGGACCCGGATCCTACGTGGATGGGGCACTCCATTGGCTGGTGGGAGGGGGATACGCTCGTTGTCGACACGATTGGTTTGAATGACAAAACATGGATCGATGCGCCGGGTCATCCCCATACCGAAGAGCTGCACGTTGTGGAGCGCTACCGGCGCGTTGACCAGAGTACTCTGGAGGTCGACCTCACATTCGACGACCCGAAGGCGTATACGGAGCCTTGGAAGGGACAGTTCGTCTTCAAGTTGGAGCCGGACTGGGAGATCGTGGAAAGCGTGTTTTGCGTCGACCGGGAGCGGGTCGCAACCCATTAGATGGGAACGAGAGGATGGCGGAGGACGTGAGCACGAGATCCGGCTTTGCGGCGGGCAGGCCCAGGATGCTTTTCGCGAGTAAGTACAAGCAAGAGTGGTCAGCGTTCAGACTACGATATCGCCCCCGACGGCCAGCGGTTTCTGATGATTAGGGGTAGCGAGGAGCAGATGGAAATTACAGCTTAAACGAAAGGAGAAAAGACGATGGCTCAATCTCGCAGGAACTTTTTAATGACGATGGGGATGGTCACTGCTGCTGCCGAGGCATGGTCACAGACACGCGGAGGCAGGGACGCTACTCCATCTTCTGAGGTGATGGAACCTTTCAAGATAGTGCC
>JADFGZ010000139.1 GCA_022567475.1 Acidobacteriota bacterium
CCAGCTATCCTGTCTTTCTGTGGCTGCGTTTGTCCTAAATGGCTTGGACCTAAGCTCAAGATGGTCGCGCCTATTCTGACGGTTTGCCGGAAAAGCCTCCGGCCCTGAAACGGCAGAGAAAGAATCGCTCATGGCTGAACTGGGTGATCTCGTATTGTGGGAAAGAGCCTTCATGAAGGCCTACCCCTACCGGCGGGCTCGTCTGCCGCAGCCGGCCCCGATTCATCCGCTGCGAGAGTCGAAAGTAGCCGTGGTCACCACGGCTGGTTTACACATGCCGGACCAGCCGCCGTTTGATTCCTCCATCAAGGGCGGTGACTGTTCCTACCGCTGGATTCCGGACGATGTTGCCGTCCAGGAGCTTCTGAGTGCCCACCGCAGCAAATCGTTCGACCAGGAGGGAATCGCACGGGATCGCAACCTTTGCTTTCCCCTGGACCGGTTTCGCGAGATGGTTTCCGAAGGGATCATCGGCAGCTTAAACCGCCGTCATTTAAGTTTCATGGGATCGATCACCGCTCCCGGCAGATTGCAAACCAAGACGGCTCCTGAAGCTGCGCAGGAGTTGAAACAGGACGGAGTGAATATGGCCTTCTTGGTGCCCATTTGACCGATGTGCAACCAGGCCGTGGGCTTGATTCAAGGCATCCTGGAAGAGGCCGGTATCGCGACGGTGTCGGTCAGCCTGCTTGCGGAAGTCACCCGAAAGGTGAAGCCGCCGCGGGCATTGTTTGTGCCCTTCCCGCTCGGTTATCCACTGGGGAAACCGCAGGACGCCGTCTTGCAACGGAAGATCATCGAGGAAACGCTGAAACTTTTGGAGAGGACAGACCTGCCCGTTTTGGAAGCGTTTCGTGAAGGCCCTCAACAGGCCTGTCCCTGATCCGAATGCGCGGTTCCCGGTTGCGGCGAAATCCAGCGGGAACCTGCGCCGGTTAGTTCCCGGAGGCGCCCATGGCGCGTTATTTTGAGGAGTATCAAGAAGGCGAGGTGTTTCGCTCGCCGGGACGCACCATCACGGAGACCGATGTAGTCAACTTCTCCGCGCTCAGCGGCGACTGGAACGAGCTGCACACGAACGAAGAGTTCGCCCGACGGCAATATTTCGGCAGACGCATCGCTCACGGCGCTCTCATTTTTTCCGTCTCCACCGGACTGGCGGCTCAGATTGATCCTTCCCAGCGGCCCGACTTGATCGCCTTCTACGGTGTGGATCGCCTGCGCTTTGTAAAGCCGGTCTTTCTGGGAGACACCATTTGCTTGCAGCAGACGGTTCAGTCGCTGGAGCCACGAAACGAAAAATCCGGAATTGTAAATCTTGCGCGGGAAATCCTGAATCAGAACGAAGTTGTCACGCTCAGCTACACGGCAAAATTACTGGTCCGCCGCCGGCCACTCAACCCCTCTGGCAAAACGAAGCCAAGCGAGTAAACAGCATGCTGGGCGCCCTGCCGGGCCTCGTGGATGATGAAAAACGCCGAGGCGCCCATCCGGCACAAACATCTGGCAGCATGCCTGCCCCGCATGAAGAAGCGCTCCCCCATTTTCCCAGTGAAAAACCTTGCGCCCGAACATTTTGCTTTCCATCTGCTTTTCCGATGCGATAATAAGGGCAAGTGGTCGCGCAAACCGGAGTTTCCGTAAAAACGACAGCCCGCTGAAGTGGATGCATGAAACTAAAAGAACATCTTCTGCAGAGCGTTCTACTGGCCACGGCATTTTCCCTTCCAGTGTGCAGTGTCTTCGCGGCGGCGATATCGGGCACGGTCTCCGACATGGAAGGAGACAGCGTCGCCGGGGCACAGATCATCGCCCGGCAGCCGGAAACGGCCTTTTCCCAGACGGTGGTGACGAGCGAAGACGGCAGCTTTTCCTTTGATTCCTTGCCTCCGGGAACGTATACCATTACCGTCACAAAAACTGGTTTCGCAGACCTGATCCAAGAAAAAGTGGCTGCCGGAAATGAAGGTGAACCCGTTCAGCTCGACCTGCAACTCCGCTTGAGCAGCGAACAAACGGTGGTGGAGGGGGAAGAGGAACTGAACCCGAACGTTTTTGTCGTCAAGCTGGATACGAATGAAATTCAGCGGCAGTTGAAGCGCCGAGGCGCTCGTATTCCATTGATCCGGGAGTTTCGCTCACAAGAAAATTACTATGGAGCGACATATGGCTACCCCCTGCGCGAGATTGAATATGCCAGACCCCGAGCGCTGCTCCAGGGGTTTCACGGAACGCTTTACGAATCCCACCAGAATAGCGCCTGGAATGCCCGGTCTTTTTTTACAGTGGGCAAGCTCAAACCCTGGCGGCGAAATCAACTGGGAACAACGGCGGGCGGCCCCCTGTTCAGCGACAAACTCTCCTTTAACTCCGCCTGGAGCCAACTCTGGGACATCGGTTTTGTGAACGGAAACATCCGGGTGCCGCTGCCGAAGGAACGCATCCCTCTTTCTTCAGATCCCGAGATACGCGAAATGATTGCCGCACTGCTGGAGGGATATCCCGCAGAGGAGCCCAATCTGTGCCCGCCCACCGCCTCCTCCCGCACCTGCCGGGACCTAAACACCAATGCGATTCGGGACATCCGCAGCTCAGCCTTTTCCAGCCGCCTGGATTACCGGCCCCGCGATGGCGACCGACTCATCTTCGAACAAAGGTTTCTGGACTATACGCAAAAACCTTTTGAGATGGTGGCCGGACAAAATCCGGTTACGTTCCTACGGCCGCAGAGCTATCATCTGACCTACAACCATACTTTCTCCCCGAGCACCGTCTTCCGGCTTTCCTATAACTTCGACCGCTTGGCGGCTTTGTTGGACGTTACGGAGCGTTATAAAAATTTACTCGCTCCTCTGGGAATCGCAGTGGTTCCGGATATCGGCGTAGGAGGGGACATCAGCCGGTTGGGTCCCGGCGCTTCCTTCCCCCGGCGGCGAGTGGAAAACCGATTTCACGTTTCTCCCGAATGGACACAGATTCGGGGCAACCACACGATATCGGCCGGCTTCGCGCTCACCCGTTTCCAAATCAATGATTTAATCGGCGAAAAATCTCGCGGGGCATTTAGTTTCTCAAGGAACCGGCCGGAGGGTGGTGAGGGCCCGCCGCGGCCGGCGATAGACAATTTTCGCCTCGGCCTTCCTACCTCCCTCGAGATTTCTTTGGGGGACCCTTACCGTGGTTTTCGGAACTGGGAACATGCCTTCTATCTGCACGACACCGTTCGCGTGAGGCCCAGCTTGACACTCTCCCTGGGCCTGCGATATGAAATCGTCACGTCTCCCATCGAGGTAAACAACCTCACTTCGATTTCCTTCGGGACCGACGCCAACAATTTCTCCCCACAGTTCGGCTTTGCCTGGAATCCGGGCGGGGGCAAAACAGCGCTTCGCGGGGGTTATGGAATCAGCTTCGGAACCATTTTCCCTCTGTTGTACTCGCGGGAACGTTTTAACCCGCCCGCCATACGAACACTTTCAGTCAATAGTCCTGACCTGCTGGACCCATTGACCGGCCTGGAGGAGAGCAAGAGGGCCGAGCGAAAGCTCAACAGTCCGGACCTGGTGGCCCCCTATACACACGCTTATCGGTTCGCCATTCAACGGCAGTTGCCGGGGGATACTTCGCTTACGGTCGGTTACATCGGAGAAAGAACCATCAAGCTGCCGGTCCGGATCCTTTCCAACCGGGCGGAACCGGTTCCGGGCATCTGCACGGAGAGGGCAGGAATAGACTATCTTTGGTGCCAGACAAGCACCATCAACCAGCGACGCTCCGATCCCCGATTCTTGCAAGTGACCACCGTCGTCAACGGCAGCATTGCTTACTTTGACGCCCTGCAAGTGGCCGTGGTGCAACGCCTGCGCGCGGGCCTGACCTGGAATGCCCGCTACTCTTTCAGCAAAGCCATCAGCACGGCGGACACCACCTTTGCCGATATATCCTCGGGCGCTGTGAGCCAAAGCGCCGAGATCATCAGTGATCTGAGAGGCGTCGCCAAGTTTGACACTCCCCATGCTCTGACCATCGGCTATAGCTATGAGTTGCCTGGGGCGGGCACAGGAATCCAGTCCCTGCTATTAGGAGGATGGCGAGTATCGGGCACCACCACATTCCGATCCGGCACTCCCATTTCAATCCATACTGGCTCGGACTCCCCCGTCTTTGGGAATGTGGACGGGGTGAGCTCCCCGGACCGGCCAAATCTTCTGAATCCTGCGATCCTGGGAAAAAGTCTGGACCATCCGGACACGGCAGCCTCCGTCCTGGGCGCCGATTCTTGCAAGCCGGTTCCGCTGGAAAACCCGTCCTTCGTTCAATGTGAACATTTCGACACGAACCTTCCTCCGGGGGGACGGGGTGACCAGACCGATTTTTTGTACCAATACCAGTGAGAGAGTTATATCACAGCCTGGGGCTGTGAAACTGGTTTTAAGACAGGGTTATAGGCCCCCGGCGCCGGGGGCCTATAGCCGAGCGCCGAGTGTGGCCTCACCGTGTTGTATTCCTTCCTCCATCCCTGGATCACAATCTGTGCCTCTTTCAACGAGTAGAAAATCTCTCCATTCAGGCACTCATCTCGCAGCTTCCCGTTAAAACTTTCACAATAGCCGTTCTCCCAGGGGCTGCCTGGTTCTATGTACAGCGTCCCGGTCCCCAGCTTCCCCAGCCACTCCCGCAGCTGCTTGGCCACAAATTCCGGTCCGTTGTCGGAACGAATGTGTTCCGGAACCCCTCGCCACAGCATTACGTCCGCCAACGTCTCCATCACCTGCCGACTCCCCATCCTCCGCTCTACCGGTAGCGCCAGACATTCTCGCGTATATTCATCAATCAGCGTCAGGATCCGTAGCCTTCTCCCATCCTCGGTTCTGTCACTGACAAAGTCATAGCTCCATACGTGGTTGCGCCGCTCCGGCCTCAGTCGTATACAGGAACCGTCGTTCAGCCACAGCCGTCTTCGTGGCCTTTGTTTTTGCGGCACTTTCAGCCCCTCTCGCCGCCAGATCCGCTGGACCCGATCCTTACCCACCTGCCAGCCTGCCCTTCGCAGCAGCGCCGTAATCCTCCGGTAGCCATAGCGGCCGTAGTTCGCTGCCAGGGCAATGATGGCCTGTGTCAGCTCATCCTCGTCCAGCCGATGCATCGGCTCATACCGTTGTGTTCCTCGCCATTGCCCCAGCAGCCGGCAGGCATGCCGCTCACTCATCCCATACCCTTGCTCGGCACGCTCCACCGCACAACACCGCCGCTTAGGGCTCAGAAGTTTCCCTGGGCCACCTCCCGCAGCACCTGCTTCTCCAGCGACAGCTCCGCCACCACCCGCTTCAGTCGCGCATTCTCCTTCTCCAATTCCTTCAGCCGTTTGGCCTGCTCTAATTTTAGTCCTCCGTACTCCTTCCGCCAGCGATAGTAGGTCTGGGTATGGATTTCGGCTTCTTTGCAGGCTTGGGGCACCGTCTTCCCGTTCGCCATCTGCACTTCGATCTGCCGTAGGACCGTTACGATCTGTTCCGGTTTGTTCTTCTGGATCGACATGACCTGCTTTCCTCCTTCATGAGATTCTCTCTCACTTCAGGTGGTACAAAAAACGCCGGTCAGGTCAGGAGCATCACGGCAGCGGAAGGTACTCACTGCGTTTGAATGACAAACGGCGGACGATAGACTCCTACGTTTGCGAGGTCCATGACCTGAACCATCCGCCGAAAGTCCAACCGGAAGAACTGGTCGATTGCCCGGACAACGACCGTTACTCGCAACTTTGGCCGCAACCTAAATCCGATACTGCCGTGGACGAGGAGAAATTGGAATCCGGGCCGGTAGCCACCGCAGTCCGAGAGCTAGGCAGGATCGCCCGCGAGAAGCCCGCTCTGGATAAAACCCTGGCTGACCTGTATCTCGAAACAGCCAAGTCACGGGATAGCTTGGTAGAGAAGCTTGCCGCCAAGCCCGATGCCGGTGTGGACGATCAAATCTCAACCCTGGACAGAATACTGGGCATGGTGGAGCGGCTCCAAGGAAAGGAGAAGGGAGTCGATCAGCTTGCGCTCTTCCGAGAGATGCTCGCGACCGTGCGAGAAATCCAGAAGACGGCTCACCCTGAAGGCAGTTCGAGCTTGCTAGGGCAAGCTAAGGAAATGGCCGAGGCCGTCCAAACTTTCCAGGAACTATTCGGGACGACTGAGGCCCAGGCGGTAGCAGGGCAAGCCAGCAGAGAAGGAGAGTGGTGGCAGGGGATGCTCAATAGTAAAGCTGCCGAGGCCCTTGCCGCCTCGTTGGGCAATCTCGCCACTCTGGTGACGTTGCGTGTGATGCAGCCGGGAATCACTCCGGCAGGTGCCCCGTCGCCGGTGTCCGGGCCTGACAGCCTCGCGCCGAAGGCTGGGACCCAGTTTAACAATCCTGCAACTGGCTCAAAGGTGCCAACTGCCACGCAGCCGGGCCAGCCGGGAACTCTGGGCGCGGAAAGACCGCAGACGCCACCGGCATCATCACCGAATCGGGAATCGGCGGAACACCTGATGAAAGCTGCCGTTGCCCAGCAAATCTTTCCATACGTGATTCAGGCGCTAACGGACGGGATACCGGGAGATGAACTGGCAGCCTCCGTTTTCACACTAAATAAGCTTGGATATACCCAACTATGTATACACGGAGAGGCAGGGTTGCTAGAAATCCTCCAGTCCGTTCCCGAATACTGGAGTCAATTGCAACCGTTTGAGCCTCAGGTTCGGCAAATGATCCATGAATTCATCGAGTGGGAGGATCAAGAAGAAAGTAAAGCCGACACTGAATCGGCAGAGCATCCTGCTGAGAAGTGATGAGGCACTGCGCTTATGGATGGTCCCTTACTTCGTTCTGAAGAGGTTGCCAAGATCACCGGCTTGTCAGTCGAGACTCTGGCCCAATGGCGCTCGCAGAAGCGGGGCATCGACTATTTGAAAATTGGCCGGGCGGTGCGGTATGATCCTGCGGACGTTCAAAAGTACCTGGAAGGGTGCAGGGTGTCTGTTTCCGATCCGCGAGAAAGGAGACAGAGACGATGAGCGTTTACAAGCGGGGCGGCGTTTACTGGTATGAGTTTGTTTTCCAGGGACAACGCATCCGCGAATCGACAGGGTTAGCAAACAAGACGGCTGCACTTCGAGCCGAAGCGATTCATCGAGCGGGATTGGCAGAAGGTCGGGCGGGGATAGTGCGACACAAATCCTGTCCGACTCTTGAGAGCTTTGTGAAACAAGAATTTCTTCCTTGGTGCAAGAAAGAACATGAGTCTCACCCGCGCACTTACGTGCGGTACGAGACGGGCACGAGGCCTCTGCTTGCTGCGTTCGGCAAGTTGAGGCTGGACATGATTTCTTCGGGCCATGTGGAAAAGTTCAAAGTTTCCAGGGGGAATGACATTTCTCCGGGCGGCGTGAATCGAGAGCTGGCAATTCTGCGGCTCATGCTCAACTTGGCCATCCGACAGGAATACATTACCCGCAATCCTGTCTGCGGGGTTCGCTTTCTGCGAGAGGGTCCGGGATGTATGCGGATCGTTTCGCATGAGGAAGAACAGCGTTATTTGAAAGCAGCGCATCCGACACTTTGGGATGTTGCCACGATGATTATTGAGACGGGAATGTGCCCGGAAGAGGTGTTCACGATCTGCAAGGAAAATGTTCACCTGAGCAAAAAATATCTTTTCGTGCCTCACGGAAAGACGATCTTCCGCCGTCGTAATGTCCCGCTCACGGATCGGTCGATGGAAGTCCTAAAACGAAGACTAGCTGCTTGCAAGGGGACGTATTTATTTCCACACCGGCTGGACTCTGAGAGGCCGATGACGGATGTTCATCATAAGCATCATCACGCAGTTCGAGATGCAAAAATCCGTCCACGGTTCCGGCTTTACGATCTGCGGCACACGTTCGGCTCGCGGATGGCGATGGCGGGAGTGGACCTTGCGACTCTCAAAGAGTTAATGGGACATTCCACGATCACGACGACGATGCGATACGTCCATCCCACACCGGAGCACAAACGGGCGGCGGTTGACAAGCTGGAGCGGTTCAACGTGGAGCAGCTGTTCCGGGTGTACGATTCCCAGCAGGAGTCCCCACAAAAGTCCCCACAGTCACCAACCAGTTACTCAGGACAGCCTAGCTAAGTTGTTGTAAAATCAGCGATGGAGGAATGGGTGAGTGGTTGAAACCGGCGGTCTTGAAAACCGTTAGCGTCGAAAGGCGCTCGGGGGTTCGAATCCCTCTTCCTCCGCCATATTTTTTGGCAGGATTCCATTCCATCTGATGCTGGCTGACGGCAATCCTTCGAGGCCGGGCTGGGAGAAATTTCCAGGAAAGCAGTTGCCGTGGTGAGAGGATTGGTCTGCTGGTTCGGCAGGAATAAACGAGCGGGCGCGTTACCGCAAGGGAGTTGAATCCGCCTGGGTTTGTTCATGAGTTTTGGATGAAGGTGAAAAGGAGGGTGTTTCGCATGCGGCAGCCAGGAAATAGTCTTTGGAGAGCAGTCATCATGATGGCAGTCGCCAGCATGGTGTCCAGTGTGGCGGCGGCACAGAACGCGCCGCCTCAGTTGGCGATGCGGGTTGTGCGAAACATCCAGTATTTTACAGGGCCGGCAGCGGAGCCGGAATTTCATTCGCTGGATCTGTACTTGCCGGAGGGTCAATCGAACGTCCCGGTCCTGTTTTTCGTGCATGGCGGCGGATGGCGTGGCGGGGACAAATCCCCGGAGCGGCTGGTGAATCTGATCGACCTCTGCATCAGCCGGGGAATGGGAGTGGCCTCCATCAACTATCGGCTCTCTCCGGCGGTGAAGCACCCGGCGCATATTCAGGACGTAGCGCGAGCCTTCGCCTGGTTGCACAACAACGCCGCTCAATATGGTCTCGATGCCGCCAACATTTTTGTCGCGGGGCATTCCGCCGGAGGGCATCTGGCGGCGCTGCTGGCGCTCGACCCGAAATATCTCGAACAGGAAGGTCTTTCTCCAGCACGGATCAAAGGAGTGATTGGCAGCAGCGGTGTGTACGATTTGGCGGAGTTCTATGAGCCCGGGGTGGCGCCGAGCCGCATGGAGCAGGGGTTTGGAACCGACCGGGAGATTCTTCTCAGCGCTTCCCCCGCCCGGACAGTGGGAGCGGCTGGCCCGAATACCGCTCCATTTCTGATTACATATACAAACAACGACCTGTTCGGCCTGGACGAGCAAGCTAAAACGTTCTACTCCTTGTTCCTGAACAAGAACCTCCCGGCGCAGTTGGTGAAAATCCCGGCGCGGAACCATTCCAATGTGCTGTCGGAAATCGGCAAACGAGTGGTTGTGAATGACACCAACGGCAGGCCGATTATTCCGGTGGAGGATTTGCTGGGACCGGCGCTGATGCGCTTTGTGAAAGCCGTACAGGACGGCTCCTTTGCGAGAGACTTCCACGCGGTTTGGCCCCAGGGCGGTCCGACAGCGGTTCCCCAGATGCCTGCGCCTTCGATGCAGGTCATCCGGGATGTGCAGTATTACAAAGGTCCCGGCAGTGACGCGAAACTCAACGCTCTGGATCTTTACCTGCCGGAAGGAAAGACGAATTTCCCGATCCTCTTCTTCGTGCATGGGGGCCGCTGGAGAGGCGGGGACAAACAGATTCCGGAATCCTTGACCAATATATTCGGGCCGCTGGGATGGGGGATCGTGTCCACAAATTACAGGACTTCGCCGGCGGTGAAGCACCCCACCCACATTCAGGATGTGGCCCGCGCCTTTGCATGGATTTACAAAAACGCCTCCCGGTACAGCATCGACCGGAATCGAATCGTCCTGATCGGAAGGTCTGCGGGAGGGCATCTGGTGGCGCTGTTGGGGCTCGATACAAGGTTCCTGGAACGCGAAGGAGTTCCTCCGGGCGCCGTGAAGGGGGTCATCACCACCAGCGGAACCTATGACGTTCCGAAGCGGCAGGAACCGGGAAAGGTTCCCACCGGAAAGGAGCAAGCCTTCAACACGGACCTGAAACTCATGACGGAAGCTTCTCCGATCCGGTATCTGCACCCTAACGCCCCGCCATTTCTGATTACCTACACCGACCGGGATCATCACCTTCTTCCCGAGCAAGCTCAGCAGTTCTATAGCGTTTTTGTAGAGCAAGGATTGAAGGCTCGGCTCGTGCAGATCATGGGCCGGACGCATTTCGAATACTTGCCGGGGGCAGGGCAGCCTCCCATGGCGCAGGTAGAGGACATACTGGCTGTGGAGTTGGTCAGCTTTGCCGCGGAGGCAGTGGGTTCTACAAGCGAGATGGAGAAGTTGGCGGCTTCCCGGAGGAATTGAAAGAACGCCTGATTGCCCAAGCTTGTTTGCCGAACCTTATAGCATTTCTCTCCTTGGTGTATATCGTGCAGTGGTAGCCACGACGAGCGCTTTCCTCGTCGTGGGTCGTTGCGGGCAATGAAAAGCCCACGGCGAAAAAACAATTCGCCGTGGCTACCAAAGA
>JADFGZ010000140.1 GCA_022567475.1 Acidobacteriota bacterium
GCTTCCATCGGCGAAAAGCCCGCCTCCTCCACCAATAATTCCAGCTCGTGATGCAAGCCAAGACCCGGCACCGCCCAGCCGGATGTGTCTGTCCCGGCCATCACCTTGCCCCCGGCCCGCGCAAATTGCCGAATAAACCGCAGCATGTTCTGGTAACCCTTCCGTCTCCGGTCCCGTTCGTCGGGTTCCAGGCCGTCAAACTCCCGGTAGGTTTTCATGATCCTTTGGCGGTTCGGCTCGGGGATATAGGCGAGGCCGGGATTTTGAAACAGCCTGTAGTCTTCCAGTTCAAAACGCGCCCGCTCCTTGTGGAATCCCCGTCCCATGGCGATGAAATCCGGTTCCAAATAAACGTTCCGCTCGACCATCAACTGGATCAATTCAGCGGCCTTCGCTTCATCCATATCCGCAAACGGCGTCGGGTCGAGCGAATGGGATTCGATCCTGCCGAACTCCCTCCACAGGGAAGGGTCTTTGACAAGCGCATAGCCGACTCCTGCCGCATGCTCCAGGATGTCCACGCCTGCCAGCACGGCTTCCCTGGCATACACCCAGGGCCCAATGGGCTGGGCCACGACGGGCAAGCCCGCTTGATGCGCCTCCTCGACGATTGCCTCCCACGCCTCCACCGGAAGGCCGCGCTGCACATTGATCATGTCGGCCCCCAGAGCAATGATCCGCTTTGCCGCCGCGCGCGCCTTCTCGGTGATGCTCGCCACCTGGCTGCCGCTCAGCGGCGCCGTTCCCGCTCCCCAAGTCTCCAGCACATTCCCCGCCGCAACAAAGGTTCGCGGGCCGGGAATCTTGCCCCGGTCAATCGCCTCCCGATGGGCTACGGCCCACTCGCCGCCGCTGCCGATGGAGAAGACCGTCGTCACGCCGTGGGCGAGAAACAGCTCCGTCATCCACCCGGCATAATGTGTGTGAGCGTCCATCAATCCCGGCAGGATAAACTTTCCATCGGCATGCAGGACCCGTGCTCCCGCCGGGTAAGATGCCTGTCCCCGACGCGACACGGTCTCAATTCTGTTTCCCCGGATGACGATCAGCGCGTCGCCGACGGGCTCTCCTCCGTTGCCGTCAATCAGCGTGCCTCCCTCGATGACCAATGTGGCCGGCTGCTCTGTTTGGGCAACAGCGGCGACCGGGGCAATCCAAAAGAAAAACAAAAGGAAAAAGTAACGGGCGGGTCTTCTCATGGTTTCCCTCCTGTGGGTGGCGAAGGAAGAATGACTGGGGAAACAGACCCCAGCGCTGCTTCGCAGAGGGTTGTGAATTTTCGGTTATGCCGCGGCAGGACTATAAGAATTTCTTGCCCGATTGCAAACTGAGTCGCAAACCCAGATGCAAAATTTAGTTGCAAAACTTAGTCGCAAACCTGGCTGTCGTTCACCAAAACCGGCTGCCATCAAATCCTGTCGCCGCTTGAATAGGCAATCACAGAACGCCGTTCGCTCCTCTGAGCCGTTTAGTCCCCCTGGGCCTGCCCCGGCGGAGGCTCGATCCGCGCGCCCGGCGGCATCTGGAGTTGCGATTCGTCAAACGGTCTTCGGAAGGAGATATCCGAAGCCCAGGCTTCGTTCTTGAACTCGCTTTTCTTGCCGTCCTCGAACCAGAAGCCATTGAAGTGCGTCGCGACCTTCAGCCCGTCCACCTCGACGTAGTCCTCATAATAAAACAATGTCTCGCGCGGGCCGTCCGGCCGCTCGCGCCTGTTGTAGGTGACGATGTAGCGGAGCGCGCTGACCATGCCGGTGTCCTTGTTGACGTACAGCGTGTAGGTGTCGCCGGGCGAGTCCCCCACGCCGGGGCCGAAGGAGCACTTCACCATGTCGTGCGGAACGCCGTCCAGCTCTTCGTCGGGCAGCACTTCATAGGAAATCCCCGGGTCGGCGAGGACGAACGGCATCTGCTCGAAGTAAAAGCCGGTGGCGGCCCAGAACCGGGGGTTGATTCCTTCGACGTCGGGCGGGCTGATCCAGGCGTTCTCGCCGTCCCAGGCGAAGCTGCCCTCGAAGGGCTCCGTTTTTTCGGGCGTTCCGAGCGTTTGAAACTTATGGTAAATCCGGCGCGTGGCGTTGTCGGCGACCAGGAACGTCTTGAACCGCCGGTTGGAGCCGGCGTTGGAGTATTCCCAGGAGTAGGAACTGGTCGGCGCGCTGTACCACGCCTCCAAACCGCCGTGGGCCTCAATCGCCCGCAGAACGAGCTGGCCGCCTTCGCTGGCCGACAAACGGGCGCGCGCCTCCCCGGCTTTGCTCTGGGCCTCCGTCATGCCGTCGTCCGGCTGCGCCGATTGCTGGCTGCAGCCCGGCAGCAGACAGACGGCCAGCACGAGCGCCGCAGCATGCCATGAGAAAATGGTTGACGTGCGAATTTTCTGAAGGTTCATTGTTCCTCCTCGTTCCTCTTCGACCTGTCGGTCCCGGAAAATCAGCATGGAATTTACGGTTTTGAGCGCCTGCCGATGGTATTGTACACGGCATCCAGTCGAATCACAAAGACTACGCAGAAGGGATAAAGATGCCGAGCAGAGAACCTTGTTTCATGACTGCCTCCGAACTGGTTCAAAGCATCCAAGCCAGGAAGCTTTCCTGCAAAGAGGTGATGGAAGCTCACGTGGCGCAAATCGAACGGGTCAATCCCAAGGTCAATGCCATCGTCACCTTCGTTCCCGAGCAGGCCCTGCAGCAGGCCCGGCAAGCCGACGAAGCTTTGGCGCGCGGCGAGAAAACCGGTCCGCTCCACGGGCTTCCCGTCGCACACAAAGACCTGACGGACACAAAAGGTCTCCGCACTACTTATGGATCTGCTATTTTCAAAGATCACGTTCCCGCCGAAAACGCCCTCTGCATTACGCGCATCCAGCAGGCAGGCGGTATCACCGTGGGCAAGACCAACACCGCCGAGTTCGGAGCCGGATCGCATACCTTCAACCAAGTCTTTGGCACAACCCTCAACCCGTGGGATACAACCAAGACCAGCGGGGGCAGCAGCGGCGGTGCGGCCGCAGCCCTCGCCTGCGGCATGGTGCCGCTGGCGGACGGAAGCGATCTGGGGGGCTCGTTGCGCAACCCGGCCAATTTTTGCAACCTGGTTGGTTTTCGTCCGTCTCCGGGGCGGGTTCCCGGCTGGCCCTCCATAGCTGGATGGTTCACCCTTTCCGTGCAAGGCCCGATGGCCCGGACTGTGCAGGACACGGCCCTGCTGCTCAGCGTCATGGCCGGATATGACCGCCGGTCTCCCATCGCGATTGATCAGCCGGGCGGCATGTTCGCCCAGCCGCTGGACCGCGATTTTCGAGGCGTGCGCATTGGGTGGCTGCAGGACCTGGGCGGCCTGCCGTTCGATCACCGGGTGAAAACCGTGGTGGACGGCCAACGGAAATTATTTGAGTCGCTGGGTTGTGTCGTCGAGGACGGCGAGCCTGATTTTTCCGGCGCCGACGAAGCCTTCCGGACTTGGCGTGCGTGGTATTACCAGCTTGCCTTTGGCAAACTGCTCAAACCCTATCGCCACCTCATCAAAGCTACTGTGATTGAAGAGATCGAAAATGGAGCCAGGCTGACTGGCGAGCGGATCGCCCAAGCCGAAGCCAAGCGAACAGCGCTCTATCATCGCGTTCGCGCCTTCATGGAGACGCACGAATTTATGGTTCTGCCGGTGAACCAGGTGCCGCCTTTCGATACGGACAGGGAGTACGTCAGCGAGATTGAGGGAGTGAAGCTGGCTCGTTACACCGATTGGATGCGTTCTGCTTACTATATCTCTTCCATCGGGCTTCCCGCCATCTCCGTGCCCGCCGGATTCACGCCCGAAGGCCTGCCTGTGGGCATTCAAATCGTCGGCCGCCACCACGACGATTTTGGCGTGCTACAACTGGCTTATGCCTTTGAAAAAACCGCGCAGGCGGGCAACCAGAAGCCCCCGGTAGCAGACTAACCCGGCGCTACCCGGTCCCGAAAGCATGCAGAACTATCCGTTGAACATTCTGGCCGTTGAACATTCTGGCCGTTGAACATTCTAGGCTTGGCTTACCCTGGACTCATACCGCTACCTGCTGGTCACATTCCTGTTGACTTCATGAAAAGGTGCGCATAGCGTATAGCCAAATTAATATGGGTGGAGTCGTTTCTGAAAAGGAAGATCATGGCAAAGCATATGAACAACAATTCGCAGTCAAGAAATCGAAACCTGTTCCAGGTTTACCTCCTCACGGCAATTGCGCTGGCAGCACTGACAGGGATGTCGCTGGCAGCCTTCGCCGCCGGTTCCGCCGAAGAGGAGATGCTGGAACTGCTTCGGGAAGACCGCCCGTTTACCTCCATACCCCAGGATTTGTTCGACCGGCTGGGATGGGATCTGCCCGACAGCGGCGCCCAGGTAAAAGCGCTGGCCGACGCCGCACCCGGCAGCGCCTTCGACCCGCGCAAATTGGAGACGTTAGATGCCGACAAGCTAGGCTACCGCGCCAAGTGGCACGAGGTGCGATACAAGCTCTATGGTCTGGATTGGGACATCGGGGGATTGCATCTTATACCCAACGATCCCCTTCCGGGAGCGCCCACCGTGGCCATCATCCACGGAGGTTCTGCGAATTGGTACTGGTTTCTCATGACCCCGCTGAACGAGCCCGGCTTGGCCCAATACCTGGCCCAAAAGGTCCCCGTATTGTTGATCACCATCCCGGGCAACTACAAACATGGCGGATGGACCGGGACCTCCTATGGAGAGCGGGTTCCGGCCTACCTGCTCGACCGGGAGCTGTCGCCGGAGGAAGGCAAAATTCGCAACGCCATCTACACATTCCGATTGGTCGCAGAAGGGGTCCGGCAGTTGGTGGAAAAAACCACCTCCGGCACGGTCCTGCTGGTGGGCCATTCCACGGGCGGAGAGATTCGGTTCATGTTGGAGGAATCCAGTTTGAAGGCTCGCATGGCGGGGCTCTCGCTCGGCTGGGCCAGCGGCGGCCCGGCCCAGCTGCACACCATGGGCGACGACGCGGAAGAAGTTCGAGCCCAGCTAAAAGAGCGGTTCCAGGAGTCCCTGCCCGTCTGGCAGTTGCGCGCGCGCCACCCGGCGACCTACAGCCACTACATCGGGCCCTTGAATCCCGTGGAAGGCGATACCCACGAGGAAGTGGCCCACAACCTGTTCCGGTTGATCGGGCGGTGGCGTCCGTTCTTCAAGCAAACCCTCCAAGACCTGGAACACACCGGAGCCGACATATACCGCGACAGAACCGCAAACCAGATCGTGCAGGCGCTCGAAGGAAACCGGTTTGGGATCGATCCGAACGAGGTGATTCAAGACTTGTTTTCCACCATGCGCTCGCCGCTTACCGGATACCGGAAGATGATCTGGACCGTCGGCAGGGATGACGACGGACACTGGTCGGCCGATGATCCCATGCAATCCCGCGAGCTTCGCTTTGCCGACATCTTTCGGCGGCAGAACCCAAACATTCCTGTCCGGGTGGCGGTCTTCGATCTGCCCATGACCCATATCGGCCATATCGAAAAACCCCGGCAACTGGCCGGTGGACTGGTCACCGCCGTGCGGTGGCTCATGGAACCCTAGAGCACTTTCACAGTCAGTGTATAGTCAGAGCCGCGCGCGTAAGCAAGCGGACACCAAACGCCAAGTAGGCAACCAAGGCTGGGTTGACCGCTCCCTCACGGTCGCGGCTCGGACACGGTAGATCGCAACTGGAGAACCGCCCTAGCCTGCCAGGGGAAGATCGTCGGGGCAGATACTTCGTGGTGAATCCATCAACTGAATAAAGCTGCGGTGGGAAGAAGAGATTTTCGCGGTTCTATTAGGACGGCCAGCGCTCCACGACAACTTTCGTCTCGGTGTAAAACTCCGCCGCGTGACGGCCTTGCCCGTGCAGATCGCCGAAGAAGCTTTCCTTCCAGCCGCTGAAGGGAAAAAAGGCCATCGGGGCGGCCACGCCCACGTTGATGCCAACATTCCCGGCGGCTACTTGATGGCGAAATTTGCGCGCGGCGGCCCCGCTGCTTGTGAACAGGCAGGCCATGTTGCCGTAACGGGAGCTGTTCACCATCTCAATAGCCTGCTCGATGCTTTCCGCATGCATCATGCTGAGCACCGGCCCAAAGATTTCAGTGCGCGCAATCTCCCCGCCCGGCTCCACATTCTGCAGCACGGTGGGAAACAGGAAATTCCCTTGTTCATAACCCTTCACTTGTTTTCCTCGCCCGTCCACCAACACCTTCGCCCCTTGGCGTCGGCCCCGTTCGATTAAACCCTCGATGCGCGCTTTGCTCTCGGCCGTGATCACAGGTCCCATTTCGACGCCCGCGTCCAGGCCGCAACCGACCTGGCGGGAGGCGGCTGCTTCGGCGATCGCCTCGGTAAAGCTCCGCCGGGCCTCGCCGACCGTGATGGCAACCGACGCCGCCAAGCACCGCTGCCCGGCGCAGCCAAAAGCGCTTTCAGCAGTTACCGTCGCGGTCATCTGCATATCCGCATCCGGCAGAATGAGGATGGCATTTTTGGCGCCGCCCTGGCATTGGGCGCGCTTCCCGCTGGCAGTCGCCCGGCTGTATACGTACTTGGCGACGGGAGTAGAGCCGACGAAGGAGATCGCCCGGACGGCAGGGTGATCGAGCAACGCATCCACCGTCTCCTTGGCTCCATGGACAAGCTGGACGACGCCCGGCGGCAGGCCGGTTTGGTCCAGCAGTTCGAAGAGGCGGGCGCTGGTCATCGGAACTTTTTCGCTCGGTTTCAGGATGAAACAATTGCCGAAGGCGATGGCATAGGGCAGAAACCATAGCGGAATCATGCCTGGAAAGTTGAACGGGGTAATCGCGGCCACCACGCCCAGAGGCTGCCGGAACATGTGCTCGTCGATGCCCCGTGCGATGTCCTCGTTGTTGTAGCCCTGCATGAGGATCGGCGCGCCGCAAGCCACCTCCACGTTTTCGATGCCGCGGCGCAGTTCGCCCAGCGATTCGGCATAGGTTTTCCCGCACTCGTTGGTGATGGTCCGCGCCATTTCTTTGAGGTCCGCCTCCAGAAGGTTCTTCAGCTTGAAGAGGTACTGAACCCGCTCCGTGACCGGAACGCTGCGCCACTCCCGTGCGGCTGCCGCAGCAGCACGGGCGGCCTGCTCCACTTCGTCCCCAGGCGAAAGGGGAACCTGGGTGAGGAGTTCGGCATTCGCGGGATTGGTGACGTTCAGAGATTTGCCGGAGCCGGAACGTCGCCACTCCCCGTTGATATAATTTTGAAGTTGATCCTTGTTTGTCATGCGGCTGTGCTTTTCATGCGGCTGTCATGATTCCCTGTTCCATCCGATTTCCATTTCAACGAGCGGCCCGGCCGACAATTGAACGCTCTCCATTCAGGAGAGTGATTTTATCACCGGCCAGACAATCTCAAAGGAGTAAAGTAGGGATGTGATACTGCCCAGAATACTGAACAGGGTTAGCCCTGACAACAATTGATCTGCCGCTTCCCCTCATGTAATCTATCACTGCTTATATCAACAACAGTCCCAATCAGGCGGGGGCAACCAAATGGCTCTTTCCCCAGGCAAACAGTTGGGCTCTTACGAAATCCTTAGCCTGTTAGGTGCGGGCGGGATGGGCGAGGTCTATCGAGCCCGCGACACCAAGCTGGGGCGCGAAGTCGCCGTCAAGGTCCTGCCCGATGCCTTCTCCCACGATCCCGAACGTCTAGCACGATTTGCCCGTGAGGCGCGCCTACTAGCCTCCCTGAACCATCCCAACATCGCCACGATTCATGGCCTGGAAGAATCAGGCGGCATCCACTACCTGGTGATGGAGCTGGTGCCGGGTGAGACTTTGGCCGAGCGGTTATCTGACGGGCCATTGGAAGTCGAGGAAGCACTCGGAATCTGCACCTAGATCGCCGAAGCCCTGGAAGCGGCGCACGAGAAAGGCGTCATCCACCGGGACCTCAAACCCGCCAACGTCAAGGTGACCCCCGAAGGCAAGGTGAAGGTGCTGGACTTTGGGCTGGCGAAGGCCATGGCAGCCGAGGCACAGGCCAACGAAACTTACGATTCCCAATCCCCGACCCTCAGTGCGATGCCCACGCGGGCTGGCGTGATCCTCGGCACGGCGGCCTACATGAGCCCGGAGCAGGCCCGCGGCAAAAAGGTGGACAAGCGCACCGACATTTGGGCGTTTGGCTGCGTGTTGTTCGAGTTGCTTACGGGAAGACAGGCCTTTCAGAGCCGCGACCGCGAGGGAGCGGACACTGTACAGGACATCATTGCTAGGATTCTCCAAGGCGAACCGGACTGGCAGGCGCTGCCGGGGACGACACCCGAAAAAGTTCGCGACCTATTGCGGCGATGCCTCCAAAAAGATGTGACCCGCCGTTCACGTGACGCCGCCGAAATTCGACTCCAAATCGAGGAGGCCCTCGCCGCTCCCGCGACGGGCGGTGTTGTGATCGGCACCCGTACAGGCTGGCGGCGAATGCTGTTGCCAGTCCTGGGCTCCACGGTATTAGCAGCCATTATCACCGGCATCGCTGTATGGCAGCTCCGCCCTGCTCCGCCGCCGTCCTTTGTCACCCACACCGTCATTCCGTTGCGAGAGGACAATCAGCTCGGAGGAAATTTCTTTCCAATGCTGGCCCTTTCTCCAGACGGCACACAGCTGGCGTATATCGCGGGCAGCGGGACCGCTCAGCAGATTTACGTGCGCGCGATGGATGCCATCGAAGCCAGAGTTCTCGCAGGCACGGAACGTGCTCAGGACCCCTTTTTCTCCCCTGACGGGGAATGGATCGCCTTTTTCGCTGATGGCAAGTTGAAAAAGGTATCCGTAAGCGGCGGCGCTGTATTGACCTTGTGCGACGTTCCAAGTTCGCGCGGCGGAAGCTGGGGTGTGGATGACACCATCGTATTTGCACCAACGAATCGCGGCGGCCTCTGGGAGGTTCCCGCCGCCGGTGGCGAGCCCCAGGAATTGACGAAACTGAATGAGGGTGAACTCAGCCATAGATGGCCGCAGTTGCTCCCCGACGGGAAAACGCTGATCTTCACTGTAGCAACTCGGGCCGATGCTGTGAATCCGGCTGCTAGTAACGAAATTGCAGCACTTAACCTTGATACCGGCGATACCGGCGAGCACAAGGTGGTGATACGCGGGGGCACTTTTGGGCGATATGTGCCCACAGGGCACTTGGTTTACTATAGCGCCGGAACGATTATGGCGGCGCCGTTTGATCCCGGGCGGCTGGAGGCAGGGGGCGCGCCGGCTCCAGTGGTGGAGGACGTCATGTCCTCAACAGAAGGCACAGGCGCCGGGCAGTTCAGTTTCTCAAACCTGGGATCGCTTGTTTACGTTGCAGGTGGAAATCAACAGGCGGCCTCGTCGTTGGTCTGGGTAGACCGCGGAGGAACGGAGGAGCCAGTGAATGCGCCCCCGAGACAATACCTTCGGCCGCGTCTTTCACCCGACGGACAACGATTGGCTGTCGAAATTGTAGGACAAAAAACGGACATCTGGATTTACGATCTGTCCCAGGAAACTTTAACGCCTATTACGTTTGAGGGGGACAAAATTCAAGTTGCCTGGACGCCCGATGCAAAGCGGATCGTGTACTCATCTGCCGGTCAGGCCGACGGAACTCGCCGCCTTTACTGGAAACCAGCGGACGGCACCGGAAGCGAGGAACTGTTGACGAGCAATCAGTACGGCTTTAATGCGCCTTCCATGACACCGGATGGAAAGTGGCTTGCATGGCATGTAATCAATCCGGAAACGAGCCGGGACATCTGGGGCCTTCCGCTGGAGGGAGAGCGCAAGCCGCGCCCCCTGCTTCAAGAGCCCTTCAATGAATCTGCCGCTGCGTTCTCCCCGGATGGGCGCTGGCTGGCGTATGCATCGGACGAGTCCGGCCAGAGCGAGGTATATGTGCGTTCGTTTCCCGGCTTGGAGGGCAAATGGCGCATTTCGACCGAAGGGGGTGGCGGGCCGTATTGGAATCCCAACGGCCGGGAGTTGTTCTACCGAAGCGGGAACAAGATGATGGCCGTGGACGTGACAACGCAACCCACTTTCACGCCGGGCAGGCCGACGATGGTTTTCGAGGGGCAATACAATCCAGACCCCACTGGTCAGCGGCCCAATTACGATGTCAGCCCCGACGGCCAGCGATTCCTGATGATGAAGCGCGCAGAGCAGCAAACGGACGCTCTGACCCAAATCAACGTTGTGTTAAACTGGTTTGAAGAGTTAAAGCAGAAGGTGCCGGCCAACTGACATGAGCGACCAAACCAATCCGCAATTGCATCGCACGCTGGGAGCCATCGTGGAGCACGCGGGGACGCTCCGGGAGGTGCCCAAGGCGGATTTGTGTTCCGGCGATTGGGTGGAGGTGACCACTTGCAACTCTACCTACTCGATCCGCGTGCTGGAGGACGGGTTCTATTCCATCTCCGGCGGGTGGTTTGACCGC
>JADFGZ010000141.1 GCA_022567475.1 Acidobacteriota bacterium
GACACTATGCACCCTGGATTTCGTCTACTGACGAATCCGGGGCAACTTGGGATGGTGGAATATTCCAATGAGCCCATAGAATCTTTTCTCGCCGAATACGGCAGAAAGGTTTTATTTCAGAAGCGAACTGAGTACACCTACGAGGCTGAATGGAGGAGCATTCGCGCTATGGCCAAATTCAAGCGCATTATCCAGCGCGATGGAGAAAAGCCGATTTATCTTTCTCCTTTTGACCCCCTCAGCGTCAGTGAGATTCTCATCAAGCGCAATTGTGTAATAGAAATGGAACTTCGACAATTCGTCACAATTGATTCACGATACCGCCATGTCAAGGTCTGCCAGATGGATTAGATGCGGATAGCCACGGCGAAGGCTTTATCTCGCCGTGGGCTTTTCTCTATTGAGAAAGAAATGAATGAAGCCATCAAAGTCGCAGTAGTCGGGGTCGGGCAATTCGGCCGCCACCATGCCCGCGTCTACCGGGATTTGCCGGAGGCGGAGCTGGCGGGTGTTTTTGACATCGACGAGCAAAGGGCCGCCGCTGTAGCCGCAGAGTACAATTGCCGGAAGTTTTCCAGCTTGGAGGAGCTTTTCGGAGAGGTGGAGGCGGTGAGCCTGGCCGTGCCGACCGAGCTGCACGCCGAAATTGGCCAGAAGCTCCTGGTGGGCGGAATCGACCTGCTGGTGGAAAAGCCGCTGGCGCGCACCATGCCGGAGGCGGACGCGCTGATCGCCGCAGCCGAAAAGCATCACCGCATCCTGCAGGTGGGCCATCTGGAGCGCTTTAACCCGGCCGTTCAGGCGGTGCGCGAGATTCTCGGCTCGCCGCTGTTCTTCGAGGTCCACCGCCTGAGCATCTTCACCGAGCGGAGCCTGGACGTGGACGTGGTTTTGGACTTGATGATCCACGATTTGGACATCGTGCTCTCGCTGGTTGACTCGGAGCCGGAGGAGATTCGGGCCGTGGGCATTTCCGTGCTGAGCCCGAAGATTGATATTGCCAACGTGCGGTTATGCTTCCAAAATGGGTGTGTGGCCAATTTCACCGCCAGCCGGGTGAGCCCGGAGACAATCCGCAAGTTGCGCTGGTTTCAACCGCGCGAATATGTTTCACTCGATTACGCCCGCCAGGACGCAACGGTCACAACGGTTGATATTTCCAGCGGCCGTCCCGTGCTCTCGCACCGCCGCCTGGAGCCGCCGCGGGCGGAGCCGCTCCAGTTGCAACTGGCCGACTTTCTCAGGAATGTGCGCCAGCGCACCGCTCCTGCCGTGGGGGGAAAAGAAGGGCGACGCGCGCTGCAGTTGGCGCATCAAATACTTCAGCAGATCGGCCGCCACTCCGACCGGCTGAGCACAGCGGGGCCGCAAGCCTCCTCCATCCCCACCCTGGCGGGGGGGAGCCCCGGTCGCTGACTTTTTTTGCCTGCGGCGCATAGAGAGGACATCCTGCAAAGGGGCAGCCGGAAACCATGACGGATTGGGAACCCCATCTGTTGCTGGAGCTGGAGACCGAGCGCACCTCTTCGCGCCGCAGGGAGACCTTTCTTTTATCCGTTATTGCCCACCTGCTGATAGTCCTGCTCGTCATCACGCAGCCGGATCTGTTCCGCAGAGCGCTCGAAGAGGTTGGCGTCTCCCAGCCGCGCCCGCAGGACGTGACGCTGCTCTATCAACCGCCGGACCTGCCGGAGGTGGAGACTCCTCCCGATACTCCGGTGCTCTCGGACAGAGACCGCAGGGCACAGCCGGGCGTGGAAGAGCCGCCGCCTCCGTTGGAGTACCGGCCTCCGGTCCTGCCGCCACTACCACCCAGTTTCCTTGAGCGCGAGTTGGAAGAGAGAGCCATGGGGGAACTGCCGGAGATCGGTCTCCCGGAATTCCCAGAGGCGTCCCCAGAAGTGGATGATGACCAGCCGGACGAGGGGCAGCAGGCGGCGCTTGAGCCTGTGCAGCCTCCCGAGACAGCCCCGCCCCCGACCGAGGCCAAGCTGACGTTGCTCCAAATCGTTCCGCCGAGCCGGGGAACAGACGCCATCTTAAAAGGGATGGCGAAGGAGCGCGCCTCGGGTAGAGGAGGACAATCGTTCCAGGGCGGATTTCCCAGCACCGGCCCGCAGAATCCGAACCTCTACATTCCCGGCCCTCAAATCCTTTCCGACACGATGGGCGTCGATTTTCATCCGTATCTGTTGCGGATGCTTACGCTGGTGCGCCGCAACTGGTATGCCGTGATTCCGGAGATCGCGCGCCTCGGAAGGCAAGGGAGGGTGGTGCTGCAGTTCTCCATCCTGCGCGACGGCTCCGTGCCGGACCTGATTCTGGCGGAGGGTTCCGGCACCCGCTCGCTCGATAGCGCGGCCCTGGTCAGCATCCGCCTGTCGAACCCCTTTCCGGCCTTGCCGCAGGAGTTCCCGGGCGATGACATCCGCATGCAGTTCACCTACCTGTACAACTTGCCGGTTCAATATTGATCGCGCCCATGGAAGTTTCTCGCAACCATCTTTTGGGCACTCTGCTGTTGTTGATCTTCCTGGTCTTGCTGGTATGGTGGAAATACCTGCGGATGGCGCAGTTCTAAGATGAACAAGGACGCTGCACTGCTGGCCATTGTAGGCCCTACCGCCAGCGGCAAATCCTCTCTGGCAATCCATCTGGCCAAACAGTTCCGGGGCGAGATCCTCAACTGCGATTCGCTCCAGATGTACCGCCACTTTGATCTCGGCTCCGCCAAGCTCCCGGTGGCCGAGCGGGAGGGCGTTCCCCACCACTTGCTCGACATACTGAACCCGGAGGAGGAATTCACGGCGGGAGAGTTCGCGCGCAGGGCCAAGGAGATTCTCGCTGTTGTAACAAGCCAAGGCAAACTGCCCCTCATCGTGGGAGGGACGGGATTTTACCTGCGGGCGCTGCTGGACGGGCTGTTCTCCGGGCCTGCCCGGAACCGGGAGCTGCGGGAGCGGCTGCAACAGCGGGCCGCGCAAAAAGACACGGGCTACCTGCACCGCCTGTTGCGGCGGCTGGATCCGCCCTCGGCGGAGAAGATTCATCCTCATGACACTCCCAAGCTGATCCGCGCGCTGGAGGTGTGCCTCGAAGCGCGGCGTCCCTTGTCTGAGTTGTTCCGGGAAGGGCGGGACCCCTTGCAGGGCTATCAAGTCTTGAAGCTGGGATTGGATCCTCCCCGAGCCGAGCTTTACGAGGGGATCAATCGGCGGACGCGCGCCCTGTTTGAGGGCGGCCTGGTGGAGGAGGTGCGCGGCATCCTGGCCAAAGGCTTTCCCAAGACCGTCTCTCCCTTCCAGTCACACGGATACCGCGAGGCGCTGGAATATCTGGAGGGAAAGATCGGCATGGAAGAGGCCATCAGCGTAGCGCAAGCCAAGACGCGGCAGTATGCCAAACGGCAGATGACATGGTTTCGCAAAGAAGCCGGAGTGCGGTGGTTCTCAGGCTTCGGAACGGACCGCGCGATCCAAACCGAGGTCAGCAACTATATTTCTGACGAATGGCCCGATCGGGCGGATTAGAGCAATTTCCGAGTTGGTGTAGAGTGCTTCACAGCCCTGCAAGGGCGGTAGAACCTAGCCCAGGGCGTAAGCCCTGGGACAACAGGGGTCGGTATTACCCCAAGCCCCAGAGGGGGGCGAAAGAAAACTTCTGCTACGGCATTTCTTCCGCCCCTGCCGGGGCTGGTGAGAAATCCGGCCTAACCGTATCCTGAATCCGAAACTAAAGATGGAGTGGGGCTGCCGGTCATAGTAAGATCAAGGCGCCTTTGGTGGCGGGTTGGCGGGAAGGCACCGAGGTGAACGTTGGACAAGCAATCGCCATCCGACCGCGCTCTGAGCGGAGGATATGCCGAAGAAGGATTTGCCGGAGAAGGATATAGCGGAGAAGGACACGCCGCACCTGAGTCGCGCCGGGTTCAACCCCGGGGCGGCGGGAAAGTCTTGCTGACGAGCATTTGCCGCCCGATCGGCCCTGCGCATGGCGACGCTCCCAGCGTAGGCTATGAGCTTTTGCACGGGCAGGTCACCCGGGCCCAAGGCATCTTCAGCCCGCGCGCCATCCACCACACCTTTGCCCTGGACTACATCGCCACGAACCTGGACGCGCCGGCCGTTGTCCTCCACTATCCGTCGCGGAAGGAGTTGATCCGGGAGCTGCGGAAGCAGCCGGAGATCGTCGGCCTGTCGTTCGTGCTGGCGACCTTTCACCGGATGAAGGAGATGGTCGGGCTGATCCGGAAGCACGCTCCGAACGCCCGCGTGGTCCTGGGCGGCTACGGCACTGTGCTGGACGACGAAACTCTCGCGCCCTACGCGGACCACATCTGCCGGGAAGAGGGTGTCGGCTTTTTTCGGGCGCTCCTCGGCGAGCCGCCGCGCGCCCTGCCTTACGACCACCCGCTCGTGGTGAGCACCCTGCGGGTCTTCTCGGTTCCGGTGGGCCGGACCGGCATGATCTTCGCGGGACTGGGCTGTCCTCACGGCTGCGACTTCTGCTGCACCTCCCACTTCTTCCAGCGCCGGCACATTCGTCTGCTCCCCACCGGCGACGACATCTTCCGGGTCATTGAACGGTATCTTGAAATCGATCCGAAGATGCATTTCACAATCCTCGACGAGGATTTTCTCGTCGCCAAGGACCGGGCGGCCCGCCTGCGCGAACTGGTCCAAGCGCGGGGGACGCCGCTTTCGATCTTCGCGTTCGCCACGGTGAAGGCGCTGAGCCGGATCACTCCGAGGGAATTGCTGGAGACCGGCATCGACGGCGTCTGGATCGGCTTTGAGGGCAAGCGCTCCAGCTACGCCAAGCAGCAGGGCCGGCCGCTGGAAGAGTTGATCCCCGATTTGCGGTCCCACGGCATCAGCGTTCTGGCCTCGATGATCCTGGGCTTCGACTACCAGACCTCCGACATCGTTCGTGAGGAGCTTTCGGAACTTCTGGCGCTGAAGCCGGCGCTGGCGCAGTTCCTCATCTACGGCCCGACACCGGGCACGCCTTTTTTCGACCGCGTCATGAAACAGGGGAGCCTCCAGCCCGAGCTGGCCGGGGACCCGGAACGCTACTATAAGGCGTGCGACGGATTCGCGGCCATGGTTCGTCATCCGAGCCTGACTGCGGCCGACATTGAGCGTCTGCAGCGCGAATGTTTTGACACCGACTTCCGAGTCCAGGGCCCCACCATTCTGCGGCTGGCCGAGGTCTGGCTGCAGGGGTGGAAGCGGTACCATGACGCCGACTCCGCCTACCTGCGCGCCAAAGCAGCGCGCTGGGCCGACGACATCTGGCATGCGTACCCGGTTTTTCAGGTGGCGAAGCGCTGGGGGCCCAACCCGGAAGCCGCGGCCCGTCTGCTGGCAGAAATCAAAGCCACGCTCGGTCCGCCCAGCCTTGCCCGGCGCGGCCTTGCTTTTGCAGCGCCGCTGGCCGCCGCCTGGACGCGCTTCACGATGCAATACGACCGCTTTCAACACCCCCGGCTCCAGCGCCGCGCCTACCGCTGTTCTCGCCGGGATCTTCGTCCGGGCAAGATCGGTTCGCTGCGGGTGGAGATCGAACGCGCCCTGAAACCCCCGCTGAAATCCACGGTGAAACCCATGCTGATACCCACGGTGGTAAAGCTGGAGGGCGCCATGGACCGGGCCAGCGCGCGCCGCCTGGCTGCCGGAATACTCACCTACCTCCAGACGACCGACGCGCATGTCCACTTGGTCGTGGCCGAAGGAACCCACGCGACACGGCGGCACCTGCGGATTTTGGAGAAATGGCTCGCCCGCCAGCGCCATCGAGTTTCAGTGGAGATTCCCTCCGCTCCGGCGATCTGGAATCAGATTGATCTCAACAAATCCTATTCCGTTCTGAATTGCCTTGATGGGATCGAGGATTGATAATCGGATCATGCGCGTCTCGGAATGGATTGCAATCGTTTATTTTCTCTGTGTGATCCTGCTGTTGTTTTTCTCCAGTCTTGCCTGGCGGCGGCGGATTTGGGTTTTGCTCTCCAGCTCGGCGCTGGTAGCCCTGCTCTTGCTGCTTCCTTACGGGGAGCGGCTCTTCTTGCCGCAGTTCCTGCCGGTGGCGCGCGACTGGCTGCCGCTGCTGATGATTCTGGCGGCGTATTACCAGGCGGGGCTGCTGATCTCCTCCCGCCGGGACCACGCTTGGGAGCAGAGACTGCTGGCATGGGACAAGGCCCTGCTGGAGCAAAGCTGGCTGCACCGGCTGCGCGCCTCTGCGCGCTGGCTGGAACAGTTCGGGGAAGGTTCCTACTTGTTATGCTATCTTGTGGTCCCGCTGGCCATCCCCATTTTGTACCTGGCCCGGCAACAAGCTTTGGTTGACCAGTTCTGGAGCGCGGTGCTGCCCGCCGTCCTGCTTTGCTATGGCGTGTCGCCTTTCTTTCCTTCTCTGCCTCCTCGCAGCAGCGCTCCCGGCCTGCACCTGCCGGGGAAGAGTTTGTTGCTCCGCAGGGTGAACCTCTGGGTCTTAAAATACTGCAGCATTCAGTCCACCATCTTTCCCAGCGCACACGTGGCCGCCGCGACGGCGACCACGCTGGCCTTGACGCGCGTCCTGCCGCAGGTGGGGGTTGTGTATTTGGTGGTCGCAATGGGAATTGCCCTGGGCTCGGTGTTCGGCCGTTATCACTACGCGGCGGACAGCATCCTGGGCGTGCTGGCCGGCGTGGCGGGGTTTGCGCTGTCCGGCTGGCTTTTCCCGCCCTGAAACCTTGCGGCCTGGGGCCGGTTTCTGGCTAATGATCGCGCGAGAAAAATCGCAGAAGAAAAACTATTGTATCGCCGCGGATGCCATGCTAACTTCGCGCAGTTTTGTTTCGGGCAAATGAGAAAATATTAAATGAGGAAAGGAATTGTTATGAAGCGAACCGTTCCACTGTTGTTTTTATTGCTGGTTCTGGCGCCGTCCGCGCTGGGAACCGTCCTGCTTCGGATGGACCTGGACGACCTTACCGCCGAGTCCCATGCGGTCGTATACGGAAGGATTGTGGCGAGTCGGGTGGAGTGGAACGAGAGCCGGACCCTGATCTACACCGTTTACACGGTCCAGCCTTTGGAATACCTGAAGGGCAACCTGGGTCCGAGCTTTGAGCTGCACGAGCCCGGCGGCGAGTTGGACGGGCTGGGCATGCAGATCGCCTCGGTTCCGGTTTTTTCCGTGGGTGAGGAAGCGGTTCTTTTCGTATGGACCGACGCGCGCGGGCAGCATCAAGTGATCGGGTTTGAGCAAGGCGTCTTGACCGTGCAAACAGACCTCGCAACCGCTTTGAAGATGGTGAATCGACGGATTCGTCTCGGCTCGGCGCGCACGGCCGCTTCGGCGGCGAAGCCCGCCGCTGGCACCAGCCGCTTCCTGCCGCAGTTGTTCCACCAAATCCGTTCCTCGGCGGCCCGGACCCGGAAGACAGTGGCAATCCAATAGGAGATCGCGTTATGAAAAATTCAGCCTTCCTCAAGCGGTTGCGTTACGTCTCCGGAGTCATGCTTGTATTTCTTTTGCTTTCGGGCAACGGCTACGGCGGGGGCAACATCGTTACCTCGCAAGGCATACCCATTCGATGGAAGCCGAACACCCCCATTCCTTATGTAGTGAACCCCGGAGGCGTGCCCGGCCTCACCGGGGAATTGGAGCAGTTGCTGGTGAAGGGAGCGGTGGATGACGCCTTCCGCGCCTGGTCGGAAATTCCCGGCATCGCCATCACCTTCGCGGATGAAGGCACTTCACCGCTGACTGACGGCGCCTTTGACGGAGTTAACTTGGTGACCTTTCAGGATACGAACGGCGCCCTTCCTCCCGGAGTATTGGCGGTTGCGATTCCGTTCTTCGCGCCTTCGCTGGGACTGTTCCAGGTGGGGAACGATGTAGTCGATGTCGAATTCGTCGGCTAGATTTTGGATGTGGATATTGTTTTCAATACGCAGAAGATTTTTTCTCCCCTCGGCACGGCGAACTCCATCGATCTGGTCGCCGTGGCGATGCACGAGATCGGGCACATGTTGGGCCTGGAGCACACCGGCGTGTTCAGCTCCATCATGAATCCGTCTTCTGAATCCGGCGCGGGGGTTGCCAGCCGGACATTGCAATCCGACGACGCCATTACCGCCAAGGTCCTTTATCCGGCGCAGACCTTTGCAGCCGACACGGGCGCAATCACGGGCACAATTACGACCTCCACCGGCGCGCCCGTGAAAACCGCCCATGTCATCGCCGTCAGTGTTCCGGAGAGGGTGCCTGTGGCGTCTCAGCTTAGCGGCGCGGATGGAAGCTTCCGCATCGCGGGCCTGCCTCCTGGAGGTGGAGGCTACATGCTCCTCGTAGAACCCCTGGACGGACCCATCGGCCAGTTTGACTTCCCCGGATTTTTCTCTGACGGGCTGTTTAACTTCGCCAGCGTACTCACGGCCAGCGGGCAATTCGGCCTGGAAACACCGAACCCCTTCCCCGTAACCGCAGGCCCGAGCACCCCTGTCAACATTGGGCTGCCGACACCCCCTCCCAATCAGTTGAACATCGACCAACTTGGCATCATTACCGAAACCCAAACGCCGACTGGGACGCTAACCAACTTCCTCTTCGGGGCTAGCCCCCTGTTCCTTCCCCGCGGCAACTCCTATCAACTCTTTGTGACGGAAGCGGCTGATCAGGAAGCCGGCTCCTTACTGATCTTTACTGCGCCGGACATTGAAGAGGGGGTTGCCGGAGGGGACACGCTACCAAGCGGTCGGCCCATCCGAGAACGGAGCATCACAATTAGCCCGTCGGCTGCCCTGGGGCCCTCCAACCTCTTCTTAACAAACGCCAGTTCCTTCTCCGCCATACCCGGCGGCGTGGTGGTCACCGTGAACCCGCAGATGGGGACTCCGCTGGTGGACGGAGCGGGTTTCGCTCCCCAGCTTGCGCCCGGAGCATTCGTCTCCATCTTCGGCGCCGACCTGGCCCTGGGCAGCGGGCCGGGAGGGATTGAGTCCGCCGTGGCGACGCCGCTGCCCACCACCATGGGCGGCGTCAGCGTAAAGTTCGGAGACCGTTTAGCGCCGCTGTTTTTTGTCTCGCCGGGCCAGATCAACGCCCTGGTTCCCTTCGAGCTGACCGGCTCCTCTGTGGATGTAACCATCCTTACGGGGCCGGGGGCCGCCGGAAATACGGTGACGGTAAATTTGAGTCCCACCGCGCCGGGCATCTTCGTGGTTCCGCCCAACCAGCAGGGCGCCATCTTGAACGGCGTGGAACAGAACCAGGGAATTTCCAGCCTGGTCGCTCCTGCGGGCAGTTTCCCGAACGCCCGGCCTGCCAGGGCGGGCGAGGTGATTGTGATCTTCGCCTCCGGTTTGGGTCCGGTCTCGCCAGCCTTGCCGAGCGGCGTCGCCTCCGGGGCGAACGGGACAGCGATCCCGGTGATGCCGAATGTCCCGCAGGTGACGATTGGAGGCCTGTCCGCTCCTCCGGTCTTGTTTGCCGGGCTGGCTCCTGGTTTTGTGGGACTTTATCAGGTCAACGTGCAGGTTCCGCAAGGCGTCCCGACGGGTGACGCCGTGGAAGTGGTGATCACAACCTCTGAGGGCCAGACGAGCAACACCGCCACCATCGCCGTAGGGCCATGAAGAATCTGTGTAGTAAGGAATCCTAACCGCTACTGCCCCATCTCCTATCCCACAACTGGCTAGACTATTTTCGGCGTTGCTGTATAGCCCGCAGGTAGGGCAGGCATTCCTGCCTGCCCCTACTTTGGCGGCTGCGCTATACCAACCCTGAAAATGGCTTAAAATGTAAGCATGCGTGTGGTGCAAAACTTGGCGATTCTTGTCCTATTGTTTCCTGCCACGTTACCGGCGGTCCTGCCGGAGCTGAAACCGCCCGACATTCGCCGGGCGCTGGCGATGGTGCGGGCGAGCGAAGACGACTCCTGGCTGGAAAACTACCGCCGCACATACCCATTCCGCGCTCCGCAGTTCGTGGAGAAGATCGAGATCACAACCGACTTCACGCGGACGCTGCTGCGGGCTCGCACGCAAAAGCAGGTAGGCAACTATTACACCGAATTTCAAGCCGAGCGAGACTACCGGGGAAAGCCTCGCAAGGTCGTCGAGGTCGTTGCGCTGATTTCGCTTTCCCCGCAGGCCATCCCCGCCTCGATTGTCTCGCCGTTCAGCGGCTATTCCATCCTGATCGTTTACACGGACCCGCAAGGCCGTCCCCAGCGCCGCAGCTACTCCGGCAGGCAGGTTCTGCGCAAGCTGCTTTGCGGGGGACTGGAGTGCGCCCAGCCATCTCCCGAGCGCATTGACGGGGCCGAGTTGAAGGTGTTGCTTCCTCTGGGCGAGATCGATCCGGAGAGCGACCTGACGGTGATCGTCATGGAGCCGGATGAGCGCAGCACCGCCGCCCTGTTTAACCTCTCCGAGTTGCCGTAACGGATG